>NZ_WAAQ01000002.1:675272-1012909 GCF_008868125.1 Microbacterium maritypicum | reverse complement strand
CGAGGATAATTTGGCATTTGACAAGTGCACGCTGTTGAGTTCTCAAGGATCGGATGCTCCCACGACCCAGCCATCACAGCCAGGCCCGAAGGGCAACTTCTCTATCTTACCCACCTCGACCCGCTTGTCAAATCGGCGCGCCGTGCGGATCGAAGATCCGCAGCGCGGCTGATGACAGCCACAGAAGAGGTGGAGTCCCTATCCTAGACGCAAGCGTCTGTTCTCTCAAGTGAGAGTGGATCGGGAGTGGTTCTCCGCTTGAGGGGGGTGAAGCTCTTGGCTCCTCCGCTTCCCTGTGGGGCGAACAAGTAATAAGTTACGTGGATCCGCGGCTTCTGGCAAATCGGGCCACACTGCCCGGGCGTGTCGCTCCGAACCGGCACTCGGTTTCCGCCGGATCAGCCGAGGTTTCTGCTCCGCTCCCGCCTCGGAGTACGATCGCGCCATGCCTGCGCCCACGGATGATCGTCGCTCCCCTCGTGCATCCGCGAACGGGGAATCGGACGAAGGCGGACAGCGTCGTGCTGGTGTCGATCTGCTCGCGCGCGTGCAGCGTGAGCTCGACCTCTCGGTCACAGAGCCCGTCCTCCCGTCGGACCGCGCCGTCCCTCTTCCGTCCCGATTGGCCACGGGTGATCTCGCCTGGGCGAGCGTCAGCGCAGCGATGCTCGCTGCCGGGCGCTCCCCCGCTTCCCTCGATCCCGAGCGCATCGCCACGGCCTACCGGAGCGACAGGGTTCTCACCATCAGCGGCCAGGCTCCCCCTGTCTGGTCCGTGTACTCAGGTTTCTGGCGAACGTCGGACGGATGGATCCGCACCCACGGGAACTACCCGCACCATGCGGCCGGCCTGCGCGCGGGGCTGCGTCTTCGGCACGATGCCGCAGTCGACGCTGTTCGCGATGCGCTCGGAGAGCGGACGACCACGGCCGCCGTCGCCGACATCACGACCGCGGGCGGTCTGGCGGTCGCGGTCGCCGCGGAGGAGCCCGCCGTCGATCGCGCACTCCGCGAGCATCCGCTGCTCGAGCTGGTTCGCATCGACACGACACCGGCTTCGCATGCGCCCCGGGCTACGGCGGCGACGCCGCCGCCGCCGGCTTCGCTCCCCCTCCAGGGCATGCGCGTACTCGATCTCACGAGAGTCATCGCTGGTCCGGTCTGCTCACGCACGCTCGCCATGCTCGGTGCCGACGTGCTGCGTATCGATCCCCCGCATTTGCCCGAGCCGGAGTGGCAGCACCTCGACACCGGACACGGCAAGCGATCCGCGGTGCTGGACGCGCGCACGTCTCGGCTGCAGGAGATGCTCGCGCACGCCGATGCCGTCGTACTCGGCTACCGCCCCGCTGCTCTCGACAGGCTCGGGCTGCAGCCGGAAGTGCTCGCGCGCCGATATCCGCGTCTGGTCGTCGCGCAGCTCAGCGCTTGGGGCGTGGAGAATCCCGAGCGGGCAGGGTTCGACAGCCTCGTTCAGGCGGCGAGCGGAATCTCGTTCATCGAGTCGGCGGACGGCGACCGCCCCGGTGCGCTTCCGGCCCAGGCTCTCGACCACAGCGCCGGCTACCTGCTCGCTGCGGCGGTGTCCGCTTTGCTGCGCCGCCGCCCACAGGAGGAAGGTTCGTGGATCGTGCGCGCCTCACTCCGTCGCGTCGCGGCGGAACTGCTCGGGATGCCCCGCAGCGGAGAACCCGCAGCCGAGGTCGAGTTCGACACACGGCCGCATGTGGCGCGATTCGATGTCGACGGAACGGCTCTCGTCACCGCTCGTCCTGCACTGGCGGGCTTCGAGTATCGGGCGCCGCACAAGTGGGGTTCGGATCAGCCCACCTGGTGACGGCGCCCGCGCATCGAGAGAACGAGGCAGAGCACGAACGTGATCGCGCCCCAGATCGCACACGCCGGCGGGAGAACCCGGTAGGCGAGGTGCTGAACCGTGAACTCCGCATCCAGCGGACCGAAGACGACGAGTCCGCCGACCCACGCGCCGACCAGGATCACGGGGAGCGAGGCCCACCATGCCACGCGCATCCAGGTCGGTGACGACGACGCGACCGTCGTGCGGGGAGCCTGCCGAAGAAGCCACAGCAATGCCCAGATCCCGATGATCGCGAGGCCGATCAGACTCGACCCGTGCTGCAGCCACTTGAATCCGGGGAGCGGGCCCCACATCTCCTCGAGTCCGGGAATCGCCTCGACACCCCAGCGTCCCTCATGCGTGAAGAGGTCCCACACGATGTGCGAGAGCACTCCGAGCACGAACGACACAGCGAGCAGGAACGGATACGCGCGCTTCTGCCCGACGCCGACCGCCGACCGCACCGCGGCGAGACCCCTGTCATCCCAGTCGTCGGGCAGGCGTCGCGCCAGCCACAGCGGAACCAGCTCGGGAACCGCCGGACGCAGGACGACGCGCCAGATCAGGAACAACGCGAACGCGAGCAGTGCGGTCCACACGACATTGCCGAACGTGTGGGTGAACGAGTAGTTCAGCCCGACGCCGCGGACGAACAACGGGAGATCGGGTGTCATCGCGCCGATCGCGATCGCCGCCGGCACCAGCGGCGTACGGATGAACGGCAGCGCGACCAGTGCGTGGCTGGGAGTGAACGGCATCCGTCTCTGCTATCCGCTGGCCGGAGACTCAGCCGAGGAAGACGCCGGCGAGGGTCTTCTTGCCGCGGCGGAGGACGGAGACGCCGCCGGGAAGTAGGCCCTGAACCGTGGCTGCCTCGTCTTCGACGCGTTCGCCGTCGAGCGTGACACCGCCCTGGGTGATCGCGCGCCTCGCCTCGGAGAGGCTCGCCACGAGCCCGGTCTCGACCAGCGCCTCGACCACCGGAGTACCGGCGGCGACCGTGGCGTGCGGGAGCTCTTCGAGCGCAGTGCGGAGCGTATCCGCATCCAGTGCGGTCAGGTCTCCCTGACCGAACAGCGCCTCGGATGCCGCGATCACGGCCGCAGCCGCCTCGACACCGTGCACGGTCGCGACCACCTCGAGCGCAAGGCGCTTCTGGGCAGCGCGACGGAACGGCTCCGTGGCCACGAGCTCCGCGAACTCCTCGATCTCGGCCCTGCTGAGGAATGTGAAGACCTTCAGGCGGTCGATCACGTCGCTATCCGCCGTGCTCAACCAGAACTGGTACATCCGGTACGGACTGCACATGTCGGCGTCGAGCCAGATGGCGTTGCCCTCGCTCTTGCCGAACTTGGTGCCGTCGCTGTTCGTGATCAGCGGGGTACCGATGGCATGCACCGACACTCCCTCGGAACGACGGATGAGGTCGGTGCCGCTCGTGAGGTTGCCCCACTGATCCGACCCGCCCGTCTGCAGCACGCAGTCGTACTGCCGGTACAGCTCGAGGAAGTCCATGCCCTGGAGGATCTGGTAGCTGAACTCTGTGTAGCTGATGCCCTCGTCGGAGTTCAGTCGCGCAGCGACCGCATCCTTCTTGAGCATCGTGCCGACGCGGAAGTACTTGCCGATCTCACGCAGGAAGTCGATCGCACTCAACGGTGCGGTCCAGTCGAGGTTGTTGACGATGCGGGCGGCGTTGTCACCCTCGAAGCTGAGGTAACGCTCGACCTGCGCCCGCAGGCGTCCGACCCACTCCTCGACGGTCTCCCGCGTGTTCAGCGTGCGCTCGGCTGTGGGACGCGGGTCGCCGATGAGTCCGGTCGATCCGCCGACGAGACCGAGCGGCTTGTGGCCGGCGAGCTGGATGCGACGAAGGGTCAGCAGCTGCACGAGGTTGCCGAGGTGCAGGCTCGGCGCCGTCGGATCGAACCCGCAGTAATACGTGATGGGGTCTCCCGCGAGCAGGGCGCGCAGCGCCTCCTGGTCGGTGGACACATGGACCAGGCCACGCCACACGAGTTCGTCCCACACGTTCTCGAACGTGGGGTCGATCGCCTGGGGTGCGGTCGTCAGAGCGGGAGTTGACACGCGTTCCAGGCTATCAGCGCACCGCAGCTCAGCTGTGCGCGGCCCACCACACGAGGAACGCCGCGCTGAGCGCGATCACCCAGCTCACCAGGCTGCCGACGAGGAAGTACTCGGCACGGGCGCCGGTCTCGCCGTCGCGGGAGATCTCGGGGAAGCGGACGATGCCCTTCGCCGCGAGCATCGCGGCCAGGATCGGATAGGCCGCAGCGAGCGTGAGGATCAGGACGAGGATGCGCTCCAGGGGTCCGATGAGCCTCCCCCCCTTGAATCCGCTGCGCGGGTCGCGCGGCGCCGGCACCACCTCGGTGGCGGCGTCTCCCTCGGTGGCGGCGTCTCCCCCGGTGGCGGCGTCGCTCCCCGCATCGGCGGCCACCGCGACTTCGGCACCCACAGTGGTGGGCGCCGTCGTCGGCGCCGAAGTCGGGACCGACATCGGGTCGGTGGGACGCCAGGTGTGCTCGCCGTCGAGCGCAGCACGCACCACGAGGTTCGAGGACTCGAGGAGGAACACCCCGGCACCCAATGCCAGCATCGCGAGATCGAA
Source organism: Microbacterium maritypicum (assembly GCF_008868125.1). Taxonomy (NCBI): domain Bacteria; kingdom Bacillati; phylum Actinomycetota; class Actinomycetes; order Micrococcales; family Microbacteriaceae; genus Microbacterium; species Microbacterium maritypicum. Next base: position 1,008,419 of record NZ_WAAQ01000002.1, on the reverse strand, counting down.
AGGGACCTCTCCGAACGGCGATCGGAGTTGCCAGGTCGCGCCGATCAGACCGACGTCGGAGCGCGCACCGAGCCAGACGACGGCGCCGACGCTCACGACGGCGAGCAGCACGGCGGGCCAGAACCCCAGCGGCGCGGCACGTTCGGTGGGCATGCACCACACCCAGAGCGCTCCGACGACGAGCGCGAGGACCATGGGCAGGAGGGCATCGCTGACGCTGCCCAGCAGCAGGAGGATGACGGCGACGGAGAGGTAGCCGATCCATCGACGCGGTGCGAACTGACGCACCAGGTCGGCCGCGCCGACCGCCAGGAGGATGAATCCGGCGACGATCATGCGCGTTCCCCTCGGAGTGCAGCGACGCCCTCGATGAGCGCCGCCGTGCCGGCGGTGCGCAGCGACTTCGAGACGCTGGGCTGCGTGATGCCTTCTTCGGCCGCGAGTTCCTGCTGCGATCGTCCGAGCAGGCGGCCGTAGGTCAGGCGCCGTTCGCGCTCGCTCATCGCACCGACCAGCTCGTCGCGGACGAGGAGGTAGGCGTTCGAGGCGGCGATCGTGCTCTCCATGACCTCATCCTGCCGGGGGGCTCCGACAATCCAGGTCCGCGTGCGTGGCACGGCACGTCCCTCGCGCGCGTGCACGGTCTCGATCGCGGCCCGAGCCGCGTACCACCCCGGTCCGTCGGCGAGCTCGCCGTGGACGGATTCGACCGGCCGCACCTCGCCCACTCCGATGCCGAACCGGAAGGCGATGCCGTCGGGCAGCCTCAGCTGGATCATCAGGAGCGACACCAGCGCGTCACCCAGGTCGAGGTAGACACCCTGCTGCTCGTCTCCTACGGTGGGCGTGAGCGGCTGCGTCGCCAGCGGGAGATCGGCTTCGACTCCGGCGATGGTGTCGTCGAGGACGCGTTGCGCGGCAGTGCGATCGTCGAGCCGCCGAGAGCCCACGATGTCAGCGAGTACCGCGATGACCATGGGATAACCGTAACACGAATAACTCTCGACTTATGCTCTATCCGGCTATATGTTGAGAACATGCCTGAATCGCACATCATCCCCTGGTCCGACGGAACCTGGACGAACGCTCCCGCCTCCCCCTCCGAACTGCCGGCCGGATCCGAACACCTCGACGTCACGGCTGTAGAGGGCAGCGACGCCTGGCGGCACACCGCCTACGGCTTCGTGCACGACACCGAACACGCGCTGCTCGCCCCGTTCGCCGTCGGAGAGGCGATGGAGGTCTCGTTCCGCGCGCCGTGGGACGGCCAGTTCGACCAGGCAGGGGTGTTCGTGCGCATCGACGACGAGCACTGGATGAAGACCGGTCTCGAATACGCCGACGACCATCTCGGGCTCGGTGCCGTGGTCACCGCCGGCGGCTCCGACTGGTCGGTCGGTCACGTCGACGAGTGGCTCGAGAGCGAGATCACGGTGCGCGTCAGTCGCTGGGCGGACTCGCTGATCGTGCGCGCTCGCGCCGACGACGACCCCTGGCGTCTCGTCAGGGTGGCACCGTTCGACGGACAGGCCACGGCTTCGGCCGGGCCCTTCCTCGCGGCGCCGACCCGCACCGGACTCACGGTGCGGTTCACCCGATGGGAGCGGTCGGCGGCCGACACCGAGCTGCACTGAGCTGCGGGCGGCCGCCGACTCGCGCGGCTAGAGCCCGAGAGCGTGGGCGGCGGCCTGTGCGCGCGCGACGAGCTCTGCCCGCTGCTCCGCGACCCGGACCGGGGCGGTACCGCCGACGCCGGTCCGGGACGCGACCGATCCCTCGATCGTGAGGATTTCACGCACCTCGGGCACGAGATGCGGAGACACCGAGAGCAGCAGTTCGTCGGAGGCGTCCTCCAGACCGATCCCCTGCTCCTCGCATGCACGCACGAGCGCGCCCGAGATCTCATGGGCGTCGCGGAACGGCACCCGACGCTTCACCAGCCACTCCGCGACGTCGGTCGCGAGGGAGAAGCCCTGCGGTGCCAGCGCCGCCATGCGCTCGGTGTCGAAACGCAGCGTCGCGATCATGCCTGCGAAAGCGGGGAGCACGACCTCGAGCGTCTGCACCGAATCGAACACCGGCTCCTTGTCCTCCTGCAGATCGCGGTTGTACGCGAGCGGGAGGCCCTTGAGGGTGGCCAGCAGCCCCGAGAGGTTGCCGATGAGGCGCCCGGACTTGCCTCGCGCGAGCTCCGCGATATCGGGGTTCTTCTTCTGCGGCATGATGCTCGACCCGGTCGAGTAGCCGTCGTCGAGAGTGACGAAGCCGAACTCGCGGGTGTTCCAGAGGATGATCTCCTCGGACAGGCGCGAGATGTCGACGCCGGTCATCGCCGTGATGAAGGCGAACTCCGCCACCACATCGCGGGCGGCGGTGCCGTCGAGCGAGTTCTCGGCGGGGCGGTCGAGGCCCAGCTCGGTCGCCACGAGTGCGGGATCGAGGCCGAGCGTGGAACCCGCCAGCGCTCCCCCGCCGTAGGGCGAGACACCGGCGCGGCGACGCCAGTCCACGAGCCTCTCGAGCTCACGCACCAGCGGCCAACCGTGTGCCTGGAGGTGGTGGGCGAGCAGCACCGGCTGCGCATGCTGCAGGTGCGTGCGTCCGGGGAGGATCGCTCCCGGGTGCGCCTCGGCCTGGGCGACCAGCGCATCGATCACCCGCAGGATGTCGCGGGCGATCACGCGCGCGTGGTCGATCAGATACATGCGCACGAGAGTGGCGATCTGGTCGTTGCGGCTGCGACCGGCGCGCAGGCGTCCGCCCAGCTCCGGTCCCAGCTCGGCGATCAGCGCCTGCTCGAGTGCGCCGTGCACGTCCTCATCCGTCGGCACAGGGCGCAGAGTGCCGTCGGCGACCTTGCGCGCCACAGCATCCAGTCCCTCGTGCATCCGCTGCGCCTCATCGGGTTCGAGGTACCCGGCTGCGGCGAGCGCGGTGGCGTGAGCATGCGAACCGGCGATGTCGTACGGCGCGAGGATCCAGTCGAAATGCGTGGAGCGGCTCAGCTCCACCAGCTCGGGCGAGGGGCCCGTGGCGAAGCGGGCGCCCCAGAGCGCGCCCTCGTTGGTGCCTTCGTGCGTCGAATCGCTCATCACGCGTCCTTCTTGCCGAGAAGCCAGACCAGGAGCGCCTTCTGCGCGTGCAGCCGGTTCTCCGCCTCGTCCCACACCACGCTCTGCGGACCGTCGATCACGCTGGAGTCGACCTCGTAGCCGCGGTCGGCGGGGAGGCAGTGGATGAAGATCGCCTCGGGGTCGGCCAGGGCCATCGTCTCGGGGGTGACCTTGTAGCCGCCCAGATCGCGGATGCGCGCGATCTTCTCCTCTTCCTTGCCCATCGAGACCCAGGTGTCGGTCACGACGACGTCGGCACCGGCCGCAGCCTCGACCGGGTCGGTGTAGAGGGTGATCGAACCACCGGTCTCGGCGGCACGGCGATCGGCCGCCTCGATGACATCGGCGCGAGGGGCGTAGTCCTCCGGTGAGGCGATCCGCACGTGCATTCCCGCCGTGACCCCGGCGAGGGCGTACGAGTGCGCCATGTTGCTCTGCCCATCACCGAGGAAGGTGAGCGTGAGCCCCTTCAGGTCGCCCTTGTGCTCACGGATGGTGAGCAGGTCGGCGAGCAGCTGGCAGGGGTGGAAGTCGTCGGAGAGCGCGTTGATGACCGGCACCCGAGTGCCTTCGGCCATCTCCTCGAGCCCGGACTGCGCGTAGGTGCGCCACACGATGGCGGCGACCTGGCGCTCGAGCACGCGTGCGGTGTCGGACGGCGTCTCCTTGCCGCCGAGCTGGCTGCTCGCGGTCGAGATGATCAGGGGCGAACCGCCGAGATCGGCGATCCCCACCGCGAACGAGACGCGGGTACGCGTGGAGGACTTGTCGAAGATGACCGCGACCGTCTGGGGACCGGCGAGGCTCTTGTCGGCCCACCGATCCTTCTTCAGCTCGATGGCGAGATCGAGGATCTCGGCCTGCTCGGCGGGGGTCAGATCGTCGTCACGCAGCAGGTGGCGGGTCATGCGGATACCTTTCCGGCAACAGAGGCCTGGACGTCGGCGAGAGCGGCCGTGAACAGCTCGCGGAACTCGGCGAGCTCGATGTCGCCGATCGTGAGGGCCGGCGCGATGCGGACCGTCTCGGGGTTGGCGGCGTTGACGATGAGGCCGCGCTCCTGGGCGGCCGCGACGACCGCACCGGCGACCGGGGCGGTCAGAGCCACACCGACCAGCAGACCGCGTCCGCGCACACCCTCGATCAGAGGCGAGTCGATGCCGAGGATCATGTCGCGCAGCTCGACGCCGCGCTTCGCGGCGTTCTCGACCAGTCCGGCGCTCTCGATCTCGGCGAGCACCGCGTCGGCGACAGCGGTCGCGAGCGGATTCCCCCCGAAGGTGGAGCCGTGCGATCCGGGCGTGAAGAGGGCACTGGCGGCGCCGAACGTGACCAGCGCGCCGATCGGGAAGCCGCCGCCGATGCCCTTCGCGAGGGTGATCGCGTCGGGAGTGATGCCCTCGTGGCTGAACCCGAACCACGCGCCCGTGCGACCGGCGCCGGTCTGGATCTCGTCCACGATCAGCAGTGCACCGTGAGCGAGGGACAGCGAGCGCGCGGCGGCGAGGTACCCCTCCGGCAGCTCGACGACTCCGGCCTCGCCCTGGATGGGTTCGACGATGAGGGCGGCGACGCGGTCGTCCATCGCCTCGTGCAGCGCCTCGATGGTCGCCGGGATGTGCTCGACACCGGCCGGCATCGGCTCGAACGGCGCACGCATCGACGCCTTCGCAGTGAGCGCGAGCGACCCCATGGTGCGACCGTGGAAGCCGTTGTCGAGCGCGAGGATGCGCGGCCGCTCGGTGCCGCCGTGCAGCCGGGCGAGCTTGAAAGCGGCTTCGTTGGCCTCGGCGCCCGAGTTCGAGAAGAACACCCTGCCGTCGATACCGGCCCCCGCGAGACGCTTGAGCCGTGCGGCCAGGGCGAGCTGGGGCGGGGTGGCGAAGTAGTTGGACACATGGGCGAGCGTGGCCGCCTGGGTCGAGACCGCCTTCACGAAGGCCGGGTGCGCGTGTCCGAGAGAGGTCACGGCGATACCCGCCAGGAAGTCGAGGTGGCGTCGGCCGTCGGCATCCCACAGGTAAGAGCCCTCACCGCGGACCAGCAGTGCGAGCCGCTCCCCTGCGTTGAGCACGAGATCGCGTGCCGCATCCTCCTGCCAGACGGTCATCCCGTCACCTCCGACTTCCCCAGGACCACTTCGGTCCCGATTCCCTTGCTGGTGAAAAGTTCGACGAGCACCGAATGCGGCACCCGTCCATCGATGATCGCTGCCGCGTCGACGCCGCCCTCGACCGCGTCGAGGCACGCCCGCATCTTCGGGATCATCCCCGACTCGAGCTTCGGCAGCATCTCGATGAGCGCTTCCGATGTCAGGTGCGAGACGAGCGAGTCACGGTGGGGCCAGTCGGCGTAGAGCCCCGGCACATCCGTGAGGATCACGAGCTTGCGCGCGTGCAACGACACCGCGAGGGCGGCGGCTGCGGCATCCGCGTTGACGTTGAGCGACTGACCGGGGTGGTCGAGGTCGGGCGCGATGCTCGACACCACCGGGATGCGCCCGGCTGCGAGGTGGTCGAGCACGGGGGTCGGATCGACCTCGACGACATCGCCGACGCGTCCGAGGTCGACCTCTTCCCCGTCGATCACGACACCGCGGCGGCGTCCGCCGAAGAGGCCGGCATCCTCACCGCTGAGACCTGTCGCGATCGGACCGTGCGAATTGATCTTGGAGACGAGCTGCGGGTTGACCTGGCCGGTGAGGACCATGCGCACGACGCTGATCGCCTCGGTGTTCGTGACGCGGTAGCCGCCCTTGAACTCACTGGGGATCTCGAGACGCTGCAGCATGTTCGAGATCTGCGGACCGCCGCCGTGCACGACCACCGGCATCACTCCGACATAGCGGAGGTAGGCGATGTCCTGCGCGAAGGCGTCTTGCAGCTCCTCCGACACCATCGCGTTCCCGCCGTACTTGATGACGACGATCTGGTCGCGGAACTTCTTCAGCCACGGCAGCGACTCGATGAGGGTGGTGGCCTTCTGCGCGGCGACCTCGGCCGGGGTGTCCTGGATGTCGGTCATGAGGCGTACGCGCTGTTCTCGTGCACGTAGTCATGGGTGAGGTCGTTGGTGAGGACGGTGGCCGTCGCCTCGCCGACCTTGAGGTCGATCACGAGGTGCGTCGCGCGCGGGGTGAGGTCGACCTCTTCGCGAGGACGGTCGGGCCCCCCCTCGGTGCACACCCGGACGCCGTTCATCCAGACGTCCACGTCGTAGGGGTCGAACTGCGCGCTCGTGGTGCCGATCGCCGCGAGCACGCGTCCCCAGTTGGGGTCGTTGCCGAAGATCGCGGCCTTGAAGAGGTTGTTGCGCGCGACGGAGCGGCCGACCTCGACGGCGTCCTGCTCCGACACCGCGTGCTGCACCTCGATCGTGATGTCGTGGCTCGCGCCCTCGGCATCGCCCTGCAGCTTGACCGCGAGCTCCTGGCACAGCTCGGTGAGCGCTGCGGCGAAGTCGTCGAGGTCCGGCACGACGTCGGATGCGCCGTTGGCGAGGAGGGTCACCTGATCGTTCGTCGACATGCAGCCGTCGGAGTCGAGGCGGTCGAACGTCCGGCCCGTCGCGCGGCGCAGCGCCTCGTCGGCCTGAAGCGGCTCGAGGACCGCATCGGTGGTGAGCACCACCAGCATCGTGGCGAGGCCGGGCGCGAGCATGCCCGCGCCCTTCGCCATGCCGCCGATCGTCCAGCCGTCGCGGCTGATGACCGCGGTCTTCGCGACCGTGTCGGTGGTCATGATGGCGTGCGCTGCGCTCTCGCCACCATCGGCGCTGAGCTCCGCGATCGCCTGCGCGGTTCCGGCGAGCACCCTGGCCCGGAACGTCTCATCCCCGGTGCCGATGAGACCGGTCGAGCAGATCAGCACGTCGCCGGCGCTCACGCCGAGGAGCTCGGCCGCCTTCTCGGCGGTCTGATGCGTGGTCTGGAACCCGAAGGACCCGGTGAAGCAGTTCGCCCCTCCGGAGTTGAGCACCACGGCCTCCACCACGCGGTCGGCGACGGCCTGCTGCGACCAGATGATCGGGTTGGCCTTGGCCCGGTTGCTCGTGAAGACGGCGGCGCCGACCTTGCGCGGTCCACGGTTGACGACCACGGCGACGTCCGGCTTGCCAGTCGACTTGAGCCCTGCGGCGACTCCGGCCGCTTCGAATCCTGCGGGGGCGGTGACGCTCACGGCGCGACTCCGTTCACTGAGAGGGCGCGGGCTTCGGGAAGCCCCAGCGCGATGTTCATGGATTGGATGGCTGCTCCCGCTGTGCCCTTGACGAGGTTGTCGACGGCGGTGACCACGGTCACCCGGTTCGCGGCACGATCGATGGCGAGGCCGATCAACGCGGTGTTGGCGCCGAGCACGTCGGCCGTGCGCGGGAAGCGTCCCTCCGGGAGCAGGTGCACGAAGGTCTCGCCGGCGTAGGTGCTCTCCCAGGCGTCGCGGATCTGCGCGTCGGTCGCGCCATCGACGATCGGCGCGGTCGAGGTGGCGAGGATCCCCCGGGACATCGGCACCAGCACGGGGGTGAACGAGATCCGGATCCCGTCGGCGTCCGCGCCGGAAGCCGCGGCGAGCGCCTGACGGATCTCCGGGATATGCCGGTGCGTCCCGCCGACCGCGTAGGGGTTGGCGGTGCCGAGGATCTCGCTGCCGAGGAGGTTCGTCTTGAGGCTCTTCCCCGCCCCTGACGGGCCGACGGCGAGCACCGACACGATGTCGGAGGGGTCGATCACTCCGGCGGCGACGCCGGGAGCGAGGCTGAGGCTCACGGTCGAGGCGTTGCAGCCGGGCGCGGCGATGCGCGTCGCTCCCCGGAGGTGCTCGCGCTGCTTGACCCCGCCGACGACGAGTTCCGGCACGCCATAGGTCCACGGATCGTGGAAGGCGCCACCGTAGAACGCATCCCATGCCGAAGCCGAGGTGAGCCGATGATCGGCCCCGGCATCGATCACGAGAGGGGCATCGCCCAGAGCGTCGGTGTACTGCCCCGACTGCCCATGCGGGAGCGCGAGGAACACGATGTCGTGGCCGGAGAGGATCTCCGGCGTCGTGTCCTGCAGGGTCAGGTGCGCGAGGGAGCGCAGGTGCGGCTGGTGGTCGACGAGAGGCTGTCCGGCGTTCGAATGCGCCGTGACGGTGCGGATCTCCATGTCGGGATGATCGGCCAGGAGGCGCAGAATCTCGCCGCCTGCGTAGCCGGATGCGCCGGAGACGGCGACGGAATACGTCATGCTTCTACCTTAACGGTCGGGCCCGCGAGGAAATCGGGGCCGGGGACGGGGCCGGAGGCGGCGACACCGGCACTCGACCGCCGTGCGGGCACAGGCAGGAGGGCGGGGTCGCCTACAGTCGGCGGCCGCGGCGTCGGCGCACAGCGATGACGCTCGGAGCGAGCGTCGAAGAAGCGGTGGCGGCCGAAGGCATGTCGCGACAGTAGCGCGGCCCCGGCGGCCACCGCAAATCCGCTCCGTCATCTGAGACGCTGCGGCTCCATCGGCGCAGCGAAGAACGCCAGCTCGTGCGCGCTCGACGCCTCGAACGCCCGGCGCATGCGTGCCCGTGTTCCAGGATCCGCCTGTGCCGCGGCGTCGGCGACGTAGGCGATCGCCGTCCGTGTGGCCTCCTCGAATGCCGGATCCGCGTACGTCGCGAGCCACGAGGCGTACGGATGCCCCGCATCTCGCGCGTACTCCCCGAACTCCCCCGCGTGCAGGCGCCGCCCGAGATCGGTGTAGAGCCAGAAGCACGGGAGGACAGCGGCGATGATCTCCGCATAGTCGCCGCCGAACGCGACGGAGCGCAGATGGTCGAGGTATGCGGTCGTCGCGGGCGCCGGCTCTGCGGCGAAGGTGGCCGCACTCACGCCGTGCGAGGGGGTGAGCCATGAGGCGTGCAGCTCGAGTTCGCCCACGATGGAGCCGCGGGCGGAGTCCGCCCAGAAGGCCTGCTCGTCGGATGTCGGTGCCAGCCGGGCCGCCTCAGCGAGCACACGCGCGTACTCCCGAAGATACAGCGCGTCCTGCGCGAGGTAGAACAGGAACGGCGCGCGCTCCAGCGTCCCGTCGGCGAGCGCGCGGATGAACGGCAGCTCCGCGATGCCCGTGCGGATCGCGGCGATGCCCCGCCACCATTCCGTGGCGACCTCGCCCGCCGCGGGTCGGGTCTCGGCTCCCCCACGTTCCCAGAGTCCGGCGAAGTGGTTGATCGGCCCGTGTCCACGACCCACGCGCAGTGCGTCTCCTGCGCGCAGGGACTCGCGGAGCCAGTCCCGCGCGGCGCTGACGGCATCTCCGGGCTCTTCACCACGAGCGAGCAGGGTCGCGAGCGCGGACGACAGCGAGCAGCCGGTGCCGTGCGTGTTCCGGGTCGGGATCCGGGGAGCGATGAACTCCTGGCGCAGCCCTCGCCGCGCATCGACCAGCGCATCGGGGGCCTCGTCGCCGGGAAGGTGGCCACCCTTGACGAGCACGGCTGCTCCCACCTCGGCGGAGAGCTGCTCGGCCGCGGAGATCGCGTCGTTCCAGTCGGCGAGGTCGCGCCCGGCGAGCACCGCCAGCTCGGCGAGGTTCGGGGTCACGAGCGTCGACAGTGCGAGGAGATCGCGCAGCGCCCGTTCGGCGTCCGGATCCAGCAGTCGGTCCCCCGAGGTCGCCACCATCACGGGATCGAGCACGACGACGGGCGGACGCACAGCGTCGAGCCAGGCTCCCACCGCGCGGATGACGTCGGCGTCGGCCAGCATCCCGATCTTCACGGCATCGATCACGATGTCGTCCGAGACCGCGTCGAGCTGCGCGCGGAGGAACTCCACGGGCGGAACGTGCACCGCTCGCACTCCCCGCGTGTTCTGCGCGGTCAGCGCCGTGAGCACGGCCATGCCGTATCCGCCGTTGGCGGCGATGGACTTGAGGTCGGCCTGGACGCCCGCGCCTCCCGAGGGGTCGCTTCCGGCGATGCTGAGCACCCTCGGGACGGAGCCGCTGAGCCAGCGTCGCCGGAACTGCCGGGCGGTGGTGGCGGGATCGTCGGCGGCACACAGCGCCGAGACCACGGCGAGCCCCGCCGCACCGGCCTCACGAAGGGCCTCGGTGTCATCCATGCCGACCCCGCCGATCGCCACGCACGGCAGCGCGCTTCGCGACACGAGACCGCGAAAGCCCTCCACGCCGAGAGGGGCAGGGTGATCCGGTTTGGTGGTGGTCGGACGGATCACCCCGACGCCCAGGTAGTCGACCGTGCCGGAGGGCAGAGCCTCGACCGCGTCGAGGTGCGCCGGGCTGTTCGCGGTGAGGCCGATCAGAGCCTCCGGTCCGAGTACCTCGCGTGCACGCAGCACCGAGGCATCACCCTGTCCGAGATGCACGCCGTCGACCCGTGCGCCGCGCTCGCGAGCGGCCACGGCGGCATCCAACCGATCGTTCACGACCAGAAGAGCGCGGCCGTCGATCGCCTGCGACAGTGCCAGCAGCTGATCGACCGTCTCGGCGTCGGTCGCGTCCTTGTCGCGAAGCTGCACGATGCGCACGCCGCCGTCGACCGCGCGGCGGACGGTCTCGACGACGCCACGGTCTCCGCAGAGCGCCGCGTCCGTGACGAGGTAGAGCGAGAGATCGGCGTTCACAGGGCACCGCCTTCGACGCGTGCAGCGGCTCGGATGTCGTCGGCGCTCACCGCGGCGAGCGCATCCAGCAGGGCGACGGCGAAGCTGCCGGGCCCTGCCGATACCGCCGCCGCTCGTTCCGCCGCGATCGTGTAGACCAGGCTCGCCGAGGCCACGGCACTGAGCGCGTCATGCGTCGTCGCGCTGGCCGCTCCGAGGAAGGCGGCCATTACCGCACCGAGAGCGCAGCCTCCGCCGGTCACTCGGGTCAGCAGTTCGTGACCGTTGGACACGCGCAGCACCCGCTCCCCGTCGGTGATGAGGTCGACCGGCCCCGAGACCGCGACGACGCCGCCCGTGCTCCGAGCCAGCGAGAGGGCTGCATCGGCCGCGGAGTCCGTGCTGTCGGTGGCATCCACCCCGCGACCGCCCGCGCTCAGCCCCGCGAGGGCCAGGATCTCGGAGGCGTTGCCGCGGATCGCGGTGGGGCGGTGCCCGACGAGCTGATGGGCGAGTGCGGTACGAACCGGGAGCGCGCCGATCGCGACCGGGTCGAGCACCCAGGGTGTGCCGGACGCGACGGCACCGGCGACGGCCTCCAGAGTGGCCGCGCGCTGTTCGGGCGTGGGTGTCCCCAGGTTGATCAGCACCCCGGAGGCGACGCCGGCGAACATCCCCGCCTCATCGACGATGTCGACCATGGCGGGAGCGGCACCGAGAGCCAGCAGGACGTTGGCGGTGAACCCGGTGACGACCGCGTTGGTGATGCAGTGCGTCAACGGGGGCGCTTCTCGCAGCACCCCCAGCAGGGTCGCGGCATCGCCGGCGAGGTCGTGGGTGGTTTCAGGACGCAGAAGATCGCTCATCGCGACATCCCTTCGCTAGTACGAACTAGATCAGGTTCGACGGGTCTGTTCTCAGCCGCGGATTGCGGCACCCGTGTCACTGCTCGCAGTCTAGCGATCGGCCAGCAGAGCCTTCTCCTGCGCCCGCGTGAGTCCGGCCCGGCGCTCCCTGTCCACGCCGCGCACCCGTTCGTCGGCGACGACGCGTCGCGCGGTGTCGGCGAGGGGGCGCAGGTGTCCCCCGCTGTCGTGGAATGCGCTGTTCGAGCGGGTCATGAAGCCGGACATCTCGGGAGGAAGCCACAGCGGAAGCGAGAGCGGACCGGCCCAGTGCGCGACGCCGTGTGCTCGCAGCCACTCCTCGTCGGCGACCACCGTCTCCCCGGTGTGCCCTGCCTCCTCGCGCACGGTCTGCAGCAGTTCGGCGAGGGGATGCTCGTCCCCGATCGCGTTGACCACCCCGCTCCGCGTGGCGGCGACGATGTAGGCGGCCACGTCGTCGACGTCGATCACCTGCGCACTGCGCCTCTCGAGCGGAGGCAGCAGCACGGGCTCCTCCCCCGCTCGGGAGAATGCCGCAGCCCAGTACCCGAAGCGGTCGCTGGGGTCGCCGTCCCCGACGATGAGTCCTGGTCGCACGATGAACGCGCGATCCCCCAGCATCGTGACGGCGTCTTCGGCCGCCGCCTTCTGCGGGCCGTACTCGTACTCGTCGCCGGGGCGGGCGGCAGGATGCCGCGGCGCCGATTCATCGGCGCCGACCGTGGCGTCATCGGCGTACACCGAGAGGGAGGACACGTACGTCCATCGCGCCGTGCGGTCTCCGAGAGCCTCGACCGCTGCCACGACGTGCGCGGCCTGAGAGGAGATGTCGACGACGTGATCCCAGTCCTTCCGCGCGAGCGCGGCGTAGATCCCAGGGTCGTCACGGTCGCCGGTCACGAGCACCGCTCCTGCCGGCGCGAGGCGCTCGCCCCGGGCCAGACATGTCACGGCCGCTCCGGACTCGAGCCATCTCCGGGCGATCCGCCCGGAAAGCCACCCCGTCCCGCCGAGGATCAGAACATTCGTCATGGCTCCATGCCACCAGCAACCGCTGCGGGAGGGAAGCCCTCTCCGCTCAGGGCAGAGGGCCCCCTCCGGGACAGCACATCGCTCAGTCGCGGAGCGCTGCTCCGAATCGCTGCGCGGCGACGTCGACACCCGCGAGCTTGGCCGCGGTGGCCTCGGCCGCCGTGAGGGTGCGATCGTCGGCGCGGAATCGCAGAGCGAAGGTGAGGCTCTTGGAACCCTCCGGCACGCCGTCTCCGCGATAGTCGTCCACGAGACGCACCGACTCCAACAGTGCACCGGCTCCCTCGGCGAGGGCGGCCTGCACATCTGCGGCCGGAACTTCGGCGGGCAGTGTGAGCGAGACGTCCTGCGTGGCGGCGGGGAACGTCGACAGCGATGCCGCGACGACGCGACCACCGGCGAGCGACAGGATGCGGTCGAGATCGAGCTCGAACACGGTCGCACGCCCGGGGAGGTCGGCCCCTTCGGCCACGGCGGGGTGCAGCTCGCCGACGTAGCCGACCTCTTCGCCCGCGACCAGGAGCGATCCTGTGCGTCCGGGGTGGAGTGCCGCACGCTCGGCCTGCACGACGTCGATCTCGACGCCGGCCGCTGCCGCGATCACGCGGACGGCATCCAGCGCCTCGACGAGCCCGGCGGCCTCGGCAGGGCGACCGGGCTGGCGCGGGGCGACGTTACCGGTCAGCAGCGCCGAGATGAACCGGTGCTGCGGCGGGATGGAGGCGTTCAACTGCGCGAGGGTCTCGTCGGACGGACGCTCGCCCAGCGGCGGCACGTCTTCCGTGCCGTAATCCACTCCGGGCTCCGGCAGGAAGACGACACCCGTCTCGAAGATCGCGAGGTCGGTGAGACCCCGCGAGATGTTGCGGTGCGCGGTCTGCAGCAGGCCCGGGATGAGCGATCGACGCAGGTACGGAGCCTGCCCGTCGAGCGGGTTCGCCAGACGGATGCTGGGCAGGTGCGCGCCCGAGGCGGATCCGTGCAGGTCGTTCTGCACATCGGTGGTGAACGGGAATGACGGCGTCTCGACGAGCCCCGCTGCGGCCAGCGCATCGGCCACCCGGCGGCGACCCTGCTGGTGCGCCGTGAGTCCGCGGCCGGACGGAGGCGTCGGCAGCACCGAGGGGATGCGGTCGAGCCCGTGGATGCGGGCGACCTCCTCGGCCAGCGTCCACTTGTCGGTGAGGTCGGGGCGCCAGGTCGGCGGGATCACGGTCCAGCCGGAACCCTCCTCCGACGCGGTGACATCGGCGCCGATGGTGGTCAGTGCGCCGGTGATCTCGTCGTCGGTGTAGTCGACGCCGATGAGCCCCTGCACGAAGCCGGCGGGAAGCTCGATCTCGCTGACGAAGACCTCGGCGAACAGTGCGCCGCCCTCTTCGGTGAGCGTGCCTCCGGCGAGCTCGACCATGAGGTCGGCGGCACGGCGGGCGGCGACGAAGGGGATCAGCGGGTCGACGCCGCGCTCGAAGCGCTTGGACGCCTCGCTGGGCAGCTTGTGCCGGCGCGCCGACCGGGCGATGGTCGTCGGGTCGAAGTTCGCGGCCTCGATCAGCACGTTCCGCGTGGTGTCGCTCATCTCGGTCGTGCCACCGCCCATGACGCCGGCGAGGCCGATCGGGCCGGACTCGTCGGTGATGAGGAGGTCTTCGACGTGCAGCGTGCGCTCGACACCGTCGAGGGTGGTCATCTTCTCGCCGGGGTTCGCGCGACGAACGGTGATGCCGCCGGCGAGCTTGTCGAGGTCGTAGCCGTGCAGCGGCTGACCCAACTCGAGCATGACGTAGTTGGTGATGTCGATCAGCACGCCCAACGAGCGCATGCCCGCGAGGCTGAGCCGCGCGACCATCCACGGCGGCGTCGGACGCGAGGGGTCGACGCCCCGGACGACGCGCGTCACGAACTCGCTCGCGCCGATGTTCCCGCGCACGGGGGCGACGTCCTCGACGACGGTGGTGTGTCCACTGCCGGGCTGCAGCTCGGCGAAATCACGCTCAGCAGGGTCGCGGAAGGTCGCTCCGGTGGCGTGCGAGTACTCGCGGGCGACGCCGCGCAGGGAGAAGGCGTAGCCGCGGTCGGGTGTGACGTTGATCTCCACCGCGACGTCGTCGAGACCGAGCAGCGCGATCGCGTCGGTGCCGACAGGCGCATCGATGCCGAGGTCCGAGAGCACGACGATGCCGTTGTGCTCATCCCCGAGGCCGAGCTCGCGGGCCGAGGCGATCATGCCGTCGGACACGTGACCGTAGGTCTTGCGCGCGGCGATCGGGAACGGACCGGGCAGCACGGCGCCGGGGAGCGTCACGACGACCTTGTCGCCGGCAACGAAGTTGTGCGCGCCGCAGACGATGCCGCGGATGCCACCGTGCTCTTCGCCGACATCGACCTGGCACCAGTTGATGGTCTTGCCGTTGGACTGCGGTTCGGCGTCGAGCGAGACGACCTGCCCGACGACCACGGGACCCGTGATGTCGAAGCGGTGCACGTCCTCTTCCTCGAAGCCGACGGTCACCAGTGCCGCGAGGACATCCTCGGGCGTGGCATCCGCTGCCAGATCGACGTACTCACGCAACCACGAAAGCGGGACGCGCATCACACCACCATCCCGTACTGCTCGCTGAATCGGACATCGCCCTCGGCCATGTCGCGCATGTCCTGGACGTCGCTGCGGAACATCAGTCCTCGCTCGATGCCCATGCCGAACGCGAAGCCGCTGTACACCTCGGGGTCGATCCCGGCGGCGCGCAGCACGTTCGGGTTGACCATGCCGCAGCCACCCCACTCGATCCAGCGCGCGCCGCCCTTGAAGGTCGGGTGCCACAGGTCGAGCTCGGCGGAGGGCTCGGTGAAGGGGAAGTAGTTGGTGCGGAAGCGCGTCTCGGCCTCGGGGCCGAAGAGCTGCTTGGCGAAGTGGTCGAGCGTGCCCTTGAGGTGTGCCATCGTGATGCCCTTGTCGATCACGAGACCCTCGAACTGGGTGAACACCGGAAGGTGCGTGGCGTCGAACTCGTCGGTGCGGTACACCCGTCCTGGGCACAGCACGTAGATCGGCACCTCGCGGTCAAGCATCGAGCGCACCTGCACGGGGCTCGTGTGCGTGCGCATCACGAGGTGGCGCGAGGTCGGGTCGACGTAGAACGTGTCCTGCTCCTGACGGGCAGGGTGGTCGACGTCGAAGTTCAGGGCATCGAAGTTGAACCACTCGTGCTCGAGCTCCGGCCCCTCCGCGATCTCCCAGCCCATGCCGACGAAGATGTCGCAGACCTGGTCCTGCAGGAGGGTGAGCGGGTGGCGCGCGCCGACCCGCGTGCGCGAGGGCACGGCGGTGATGTCGACACGCTCGGCCTCGAGTCGCGCGGCGACCTCGGCCTCGGCGAGCTCGGCCTCCTTCGCGGCCAGCGCCTGGGTCACCTGCCCTCTCCCCTGACCCACGAGCTTGCCGAACGCGGCCTTGTTCTCGGGGGCGACCTGGCGCATCGAGGCGTTCAGGACCGCGAGCGGCGATCCGTCGGCGACGTGTGCGGCGCGAGCCGCTTTCAGCTCGGCGGTGTCGGCGGCTGCGGCGATCGCCGTGAGGGCGTCGGCGACAGCGGCTTCGACCGCTTCCGGGGTGATTTCAGGAGACTCTGACACGAGAATCGAGTCTACCGGGGGCACGTGGGTCCCTTTCGCGGATCAACGCGTCTTCTCGGACCCGTCTCCCTGCAGGACGATGAGCGAGGTGTTCGTCTCGCCGCCGTGCTGACGGGGATCCGGCACCGCCGGCCCGGCCTTCGGCGAGCGCTTGGCCCGACGCTGCAGGCGGTAGGCGATGTAGGACAGCAGCAGACACACGGCCACGTACATCGATCCGCCGACGATCGCCGCGGGGATCAGCGGCGACCCGTAGGGCGCCTGGTTGCCGATCTGGTTGATGACGTAGAGGAGCTCCTGGTACGTGATGATGAACCCGAGCGCGGTGTCCTTCAGCGCGACGACGAGCTGCGCGATGATCACCGGCATCATCGCTCGCACGGCCTGCGGGATCAGGATGAAGTACATCACCCCGGTCTTTCGCAGTCCGATCGCGTAGCCGGCTTCCTTCTGCCCACGGGGCAGCGACTCGATGCCGGCACGCAGCACCTCGGCGAGCACGGAGCCGTTGTAGACGATCAGGGCGATCACGACGGCCCAGTACGGCGGCATCTTCACACCGATCACGGGGAGGCCGTAGTACAGCAGCATCATCAGGATGAGCACGGGCACCGCTCGCAGCACCTCGATGATCCACCGGACGGGCTCACGCACCCAGGCGTGCTCCGACAGGCGCCCGATGCCGAGCAGGAAGCCGAGGGCGATAGATCCGACACCGGCGACCGCGAATGCGGCCAGCGTGGCCACCAATCCCTCGCCGAACCGGACCCAGACCGCGGAGAAGGTGAAGATGTTCCACTTCTCCGCAGAGAACTGTCCCGTGGCGAAGAGTCTCCACACGACCCAGCCGAGCACGGCGAGGACGACGAGGACCGTTGCGGCTCCGATGAGCCGGTTGCGGACGACGGCACGAGGGCCGGGGACGTCGAAAAGGACGGAACTCATCGCGCGATCCTCCACTTGTTCTCGAGAACGCGCTGCACCCAGGCGAGCAGCAGCACCAGCACCACGAACAGGACCATGACCCACAGCAGGACGACGAGGGCGTTCTCCCCGCGCTCGCTGAGCGCCGCGCGGATGGTGCCGAGGTTGACGACGGAGAACCCCGCCGCCACCGTGGTGTTCTTCATGAGTGCGATGAGCACGCTCATCATGGGCGGGACGACCGAGCGCGTCGCCTGCGGCAGCACCACGTAGCGCATGACCTGTCCGAAGTTCAGGCCGATCGCACGCGCGGCCTCGGCCTGTCCGACCGGCACCGTGTTGATGCCGGCGCGCAGCGCCTCGGCGACGTAGGTCGCGGTGTAGAGCCCGAGGGCGATCACGGCCAGCAGGAGGGAGTTCACCCGCTCCCCCAGCAGGATGGGGAGGCAGAACGCGAAGAAGAACATGACGAGGGTGAGCGGCGTGTTGCGGATCCAGTTCACATAGATGCCGCCGACGGCTCGTGCGATCGGAACCGGCGATACTCTCGCGGCCCCGACGATGAGTCCGAGAACCAGCGCGATGATGCCACCGCCCAGGAACAGCACGATGGTTCCCCACAGTGCCTCTCCCCAGAGGTCGAGGTGGTCGGTGATGACTCCCACAGCTGCTCCTGTCGATTCGAGTTCTCGAATGTTCCTGCCGATGAGCGGGGCGGTCGAACATGTCGACCGCCCCGCAGGAATCAGCCGATCGGGTCGACCTCGGGCTGCGTCGCCTTGACGCCGGAGGCACCCAGGTTGTTGTCGAAGATCTGCTGCCAGATCTTCGCGCCGTCGGTGAGCTGCGTGTTGAAGTACTCGACCAGCGCGTCATCGCCCTTGGCGAGTCCGATGCCGTAGCGCTCCTCGCTGAACGGCTCCCCGACGACCTTCAGCTTGTCCGGGTCCTGGGCCGCGTAGCCGATGAGGATCGCCTCGTCGGTCGTGACGGCATCCACCTGACCGTTCTTCAGGTCCTCGACGCACTTCGAGTACGTGTCGTACTCCTTGGTCGGCACGTCGGGGTAGTTCGTCTTGATGTTCTGGATCGGCGTCGATCCGGTCGCCGAGCAGACCGTCGTCTCGGCACTCAGGTCGTCGACGCTCTTGATGTCGCTGTCGGCGCCGACGAGGAGGCCCTGACCGGTGACGAAGTAGGGACCGGCGAAGGAGATCTGCTCCTTGCGCTTGTCGGTGATCGAGTAGGTGCCAACGTAGTAGTCGATGTCGCCGTTCACGATGGCCTGCTCGCGGTTCGCGGAGGCGATCGCCTGGAACTCGATCTTCTCCGGGTCGACACCGAGCGATGCCGCCATCCAGCGGGCGATGTCGACGTCGAATCCGGTGCGGTCGCCCGTCACCGGGTCGAGGTAGCCGAGGCCCGGCTGGTCCTCCTTGACGCCGACCTTGATCGTGCCGGAAGACTCGATCCGGTCGAACGTCGGGCTGCCGTCGATGCTGACGTCGGTCAGGACGGTCCACGGGGTGCTGCTGGAGGCCTCGCCCTCGTCGCCGCCCTCCGGTGCTCCTGTGCTGGACGGCGTACCGCTGTTGCAGGCGGTGAGCGCCAGCAGCGCGGCCGCTGCGATTCCGATACCTGCCAGTGTCCGTGTGCGTCGCATGTGCGTCTCCTTCGTGTGCTGTGTGTGCAGGGTCTGTGTGGTCGGTGCGTGGACGTCAGTGCGTGAGGAGCTTCGAGAGGAAGTCCTTGGCGCGATCGCTCTTCGGATGCGTGAAGAACTCCTCGGGAGTCGCCTCCTCCACGATCCGTCCGTCGGCCATGAAGACCACGCGGTCGGCGGCCTTGCGGGCGAAGCCCATCTCGTGGGTGACGACGATCATCGTCATTCCGTCGTGCGCCAGCTCGACCATGACGTCGAGGACCTCGTTGATCATCTCGGGGTCGAGGGCGCTGGTGGGCTCGTCGAACAGCATCACCTTGGGCTGCATCGCGAGAGCGCGGGCGATCGCCACGCGCTGCTGCTGGCCGCCGGAGAGCTGGGCGGGGAGCTTGTTCGCCTGCTGGGCGACGCCGACGCGCTCGAGCAGCATCATCGCCTCCTTCTCGGCGTCGGACTTCTTGATGCCGCGGACCTTGATCGGGCCGAGTGTCACGTTCTCGAGGATCGTGAGGTGGGCGAAGAGGTTGAAGGACTGGAAGACCATGCCGACGTCCGCCCGCAGATGCGCCAGGCCCTTACCCTCGGCCGGGAGCTCCTTGCCGTCGATGCTGATGCTGCCGCTCGTGATCGTCTCGAGACGATTGATCGTGCGGCAGAGCGTCGACTTGCCGGAGCCGGACGGGCCGATCACGACCACGACCTCCCCCGAGTTGACGGTCAGGTCGATGTCGGTGAGCGCCTGGAAATCGCCGTAGTGCTTCTGGACGTTCTCGACCACGACGAGCGGGGTATCAGAGGTCATCATTTCTCCAAACTAGCCACGTCGGACGCGGGTCTCCAGGCACCTCGGTGAGATTTACACGTTCGTAATCACCTGATCGCGGCACCAATGCAGCTGTGCATGGGTACCCCGCGGCCCGCCCCCACGGGCCGCGGAATCGTCCTGCTGCAGCACCCCAAAGACAGTTGAGCAGCAGGCGACGATCGTTCACGATCGACCTCACAATGACAGAGGGTGGACCCCGGTGTCAGACTTCTTGAGGATTTCTTGAGCAGTCAGCCGCGCAGGTCCCGGTAGTAGTCCACGGCCCCGGGGTGCAGAGGGACGGGACCGGTGAAGATCGCCGAACGACGGTCCAGCAACGCCGCGGTGGGCACCTCCCCCGCGATGCGCAGACGCGCGTCGAACAGCCCGGCGAGCACGTCGCGCACGACGGCATCAGGGGTCGCGGCTGCCGTGACGAGATAGTTGGGCACCGCCATCGTCGGCGCGGAATCCACGAGGCCGTAGGTCCCGGCCGGGACATCTGCCGGACGGTAGGCGTGCGAGTACCGCTCGTTCACCTCGTTGACCCACTCCTGCTCGATCGGGAGCAGGCGAACCGGCGACCTCTCGGAGAGCTCCGCCACTCCAGGGGTCGGCAATCCGCCCACCCAGAAGAACCCGTCGATCTCCCCGCGCTCCATCGCGCCGATCGACTCGCTGAGGTCGAGCTGGGGGTTGCGGACAGACCCGATGTCGACGCCGGCCGCATCCAGCACGCGCGCGGCGATCACGTTCACCCCGGAGTTCTCCGCGCCGAGCGAGATCGTGCGGCCGGCGAGATCGCCGACGTCGTCGATCTCGGAGTCTCCCCGCACCACGACCTGCACGTATTCGTCGTAGAGCCGAGCGAGGGCCTGCACCTCCAGCGGCGTGTCGAAGGCCCCGGTGCCGGCCACCGCATCGGCGGCCGCATCACCCTGCGCGAACCCGATCAGGGCCTCCCCCGAGCTGACCCGCAGCAGATTGTCGACGGATCCCGCTGTCTCCTGCGCCCCCATCCGGATATCCAGCGATGCGGACAGCTCTTCGGCCAGGTGACTCCCGTAGTCGTAGTAGACGCCGGTCGACCCGCCGCTGGCGATCGCGTACTCCGCATCCGTCCACTCGCTCGCACGAGGATTGCACGCGGTCAGCACCGCCAGGAGCGTGATCGCGAGCGCACCAGCGACGAGCCGCCGCGCGAGGGCCCTCACGGCATCGTCCCGTCGTGGAGCACGAGCGCGACGGCGAGCCCGCCGCCCTCCGCCGAGGCCACGGAGAGTTCCCCGCCGACCGTCGCGAGCAGGTCACTCGCGATGGCGAGGCCGAGCCCGGATCCGGGAGTGTCTCCGCTCTCGGCGCTGCGCCAGAAACGGTCTGTCGCCGCTGCCGCCTCCTCCTCGGTCAGACCGGGACCGTGATCGCGGACGGTGATCCGGCAGAGCCGGCCATCGCGTTGCGCACCGATCTCGATCTGCACCCCCTCGGGGGAGAACTTCACCGCGTTGTCGATCACGGCATCCAGCGCACTCTCCACGATCGTCCGATCGGTCACGCTCATCACCGACGAGTCCCCCGTGGCACGCAAGCCGACTCCGCGCTGTGCGGCGACGTCGCGCCACGCGTCGAGGCGCCGGGCGGCGAGGGTCGCGAGGTCGACAGCGGAGATGGCCGAATCCCCGCGTCCGCCGCGCGCGAGGCCCAGCAGCGTCTCGAGGATACGGGTCATCCGTCGCCCCTCCTCCCGCGTCTCCTCGACGTCGTGCTGCCACTGCGTCCCGAGTCCGGTCGCCAGATGCTCCACGCGCAGGAGGAGAGCGTTCAGGGGGTTGCGCAGCTCATGAGAGGCGTTGAGTGCGAACTCCTGCTGGCGTGTCATCACCCGTTCGATCTCGTCGGCCATCCCGTTGAACACCTGCGCCATGCGGCGCAGCTCCGGCGGACCGTCATCCGCCGCGACCCGCGCGTCCATCTCACCCCGCTCGATCGCGACCATCGCCTCATCGAGCCGGCGCACCGGCGACAGCACCCATCGAGCGAGGCGGAACACGAGGAGCACTCCGAGCGCGATGAGCACCAGCGCGATCGCGCAGATGAGGAGGAACTGCTGCAGGATCGCGGCACGCGGCGCCTCGACGTCGCCGGTGACGAGCACGGCGCCGATCACGTCCCCGTCGTCGAACACCGGCTCGGCCAGCGCCGCATCCGTGACGGTCCAGGGGAACACGACCGTTGGCTGCTCGGCCCGCCGCCCGGAGAGGGCCAGCCTGACCCTCTCGGCGTCTTCCTCAGGAAGGACCGCCGGGTCCTGCTCGCCTGCGGCCCACACGCTGCCGCCGAGATCGAAGACGGTGACCTCGATTCCGTAGACCTCACGGAAGCGCATCACCTCGGCGTCGATCACCGCCGCGCTGCCGGATCGCAGAGCCTGACGCGCGCTCGTGGCGAAGTACCCGAGGTCGCCGAGCTGCTGGGTGTAGAACGCCTGCTGCACGCCGTGGGCGGCGCTCCATCCCGCAGCCCCGCCGAGCGCGGCCAGGATGGCGACGAGCGGTACGAGGAAGACGATGATCAGACGGCGCCGCATGCGTCACGACCCCGCAAGCCGATATCCGACGCCACGCACGGTCTCGATGACCCCGCGGACTCCGATCTTCTTCCTGATCGCGCCGACGTGCACCTCGAGGGAGTGCCCGAACCCTCGCCAGTCGGTGTTCCACACCTCGCGGATCAGACGCTCCTTCGGCACAGCCACCCCCGGGTATCGGGCGAGGACCGCGACGATGTCGAACTCCTTGCGCGTGAGGTCGATCGGTGTGCCGTCGACGAGGACCTGCCGTGCGACGAGGTCGATCTCCACACCACCGTCATGCAGCAGCACACGGGCATCGGCCTCGGGTCGCATCGGTCGTGTTCTTCTGGTCACGGCCTCGATCCGGGCCAGGAGCTCGTGCACGTCATAGGGCTTGACCACGAAATCGTCGGCTCCGGCCCGCAGCCCTTTGATGCGCTCGGCGACCTGATTGCGCGCGGTCACGATCACGATCGGAACCTCCGAGCGGCCACGGATGCGGCGGCATAGGTCGACACCGTCGATGTCGGGAAGCCCGAGATCGAGCAGGACGACCTCGGTGTCCGCACCCAGCAGGTCCAGAGCTGCCGCTCCGTCCGCCGCGCGCACGGTCGCGTATCCCGATCGAGCGAGGAACGCCTCGAGCGCGCCGGCGACGCGGTCGTCATCCTCGACGATCAGAATCCTCATCGACTCCGTCTCCTGCTTCCTTCGGGGCCGAGAACTCAGCCGGCGGACGTCGCCCGCTGTGCGAAGGCGCTCTCGTAGAGGCACACGCTGGCGGCCGTCGCCAGGTTGAGGGATTCGGCACGGCCGAAGATGGGCAGCTTGAGCACCTGGTCCGCGAGCGCGAGCGCCTCGTCTTCGAGCCCGCGCGCCTCGTTGCCGAAGAGCCAGGCGGTGGGCTCTTCGAGCACGCCCTCGGCGCGTGCTTTCAGCAGATCGTCGCCCTTCACATCGGCCGCGAGGATGCGCAGGCCTGCGGCATGGGCGCGCGTGACGACATCGGCCAGGTCTCCCCCGACCGACACCGGCAGGTGGAAGAGCGACCCTGTCGTGGCGCGCACGACCTTCGGGTTGTACGGATCGACCGTGCGGCCGGTGAGCACGACGGCATCCGCACCGGCGGCGTCGGCAGCCCGGATGATCGTGCCGAGGTTCCCGGGGTCCCGCACCTCCTCGCAGATGGCCACCAGCCGTGGCGAGGAGTCGAAGATGTCGCGCACGGAAGTCGGTGTCTGCTGCACCACCGCGACCAGCCCCTGCGGGGTGACGGTGTCGGCCATCGCGTTGAGGACGTACTCGGTCACGTATTCGACATCGATCTCGGCCTCGGCGGCCTTCGCACGGATGTCGGGGTGCCTCTCCCAGCCGTTCGGCGTCGCGAACAGCTCGACGATCGCCTCGGGACGGTAGGTGAGCGCCTCGCGGACGGACTGCGGACCTTCCAGAAGGAACAGGCCCGTCTCGGTTCTCGCGCTGCGCTTGGTCAGCTTCGCGACGGCTCGGACTCGGGGCGAACGGGGGTTCTCCAGCACGATCACAGTCTAGAGAACGCGCGGCTGGTTCCCGCACCATCGGGATAGGGTGCCGGGATGAGCGACAGCCCCACGGTGAACAGCACCCGCCGACGGATCACCCTCGCCGTCGTCGCCGCCGTCACGGTAGGGAGCGGCCTCGTCGTTCACCTCGGTGTGAGCGGGATGATCGGCGACATCGTGGGCGATGCCCTGTACGCCGTGCTCATCTACGTGCTCGTCGCGTTCCTCGCCCCGCACCGGCCTCGTCCCGCGATCGCGGTCGTGGCATTCGTGTTCTGCGCCGCCGTCGAACTGCTTCAGCTCACCGGGCTTCCCCGCGAGTGGGCAGCCCTGTTCCCGCCGATCCGTCTCGTCCTCGGCTCGGGCTTCGATGTCCGCGACCTCGCGGTGTACGCCGGCGCGGTCGCCGTGGCGGCCCTCGTCGACGTGGTCGTCACCCGCGCATCCGCCGGTTCCGAGCCGACGAACGCCACAGGGCGCCCTCCCGAAGGAGAGCGCCCCGTGTGAAGAGATGCTTACGCAGCCGACTTCGGTGCGTTGACGTCGGAGGGCAGAGCCTTCTTCGCCGTCTCGACCAGCGTCGTGAAGGTCGCCGCGTCGTTGACCGCGAGGTCGGCGAGCATGCGACGGTCGACGGTGACACCCGCGAGGCCGAGGCCCTGGATGAAGCGGTTGTACGTCATGCCGTTCTGGCGAGCCGCAGCGTTGATGCGCTGGATCCACAGACGACGGAAGTCGCCCTTGCGCTTGCGACGGTCACGGTACGAGTAGACCAGCGAGTGGATGACCTGCTCTTTGGCCTTCCGGTAGAGGCGCGAACGCTGTCCGCGGTAACCGGAGGCGCGCTCGAGGATGACCCGGCGCTTCTTGTGGGCGTTTACTGCCCGCTTGACTCTTGCCATTTTCCTGTGTTCCTATTCGTGCGTTCGGTGCGCGTCAGCGACCGAGAAGCTTCTTCGCGACCTTGGTGTCAGCCTTCGACAGCACCTGGTCCTGGTTCAGACGACGGGTGCGACGGCTCGACTTGTGCTCGAGGTTGTGGCGCATCCCGGCCTGCTGCTTCTTCAGCTTTCCGCTGCCGGTGATCTTGAAGCGCTTCTTAGCACCCGAGTGGGTCTTCTGCTTCGGCATCTTCTCTTCCTTCGTATGGCGCCTTCTCAGGCGACGGTGTCAACCCGCGGTGCGGGAGTTCTGGGGGCGGGGATCACTCCGCCGGAGCTGCGGCTGCGGGCGAATCGCTCTTCGCGTCGCGCGCCGCCTGCTTCTTGTCGGCACGCTGAGCATCGCGCACGGCGTTCTGCTCCTGCTTCGCCTCGGACTTGCTCTTGAGCGGAGCCACGACCATCACCATGTTGCGACCGTCGATGGTCGGGTTCGACTCGACGGTGCCGAACTCGGCGACGTCTTCGGCGAACTTGCGCAGCAGGCGGACGCCCTGCTCGGGACGCGACTGCTCGCGACCGCGGAACAGGATCATGGCCTTGACCTTGTCGCCGGCCTTGAGGAAGCCCTCGGCGCGCTTGAGCTTGGTCGTGTAGTCGTGCGCCTCGATCTTCAGACGGAAACGGACTTCCTTGAGGATCGTGTTCGCCTGGTTGCGGCGAGCTTCCTTTTCCTTCTGGGCGGCCTCGTACTTGAACTTGCCGTAGTCCATGATCTTGACGACGGGCGGCTTCGAGTTGGGGGCGACCTCGACGAGGTCGAGATCGGCTTCCTGCGCGAGGCGCAGCGCGGCCTCGATGCGGACAACGCCGATCTGCTCACCCGCGGGGCCGACGAGGCGGACCTCGGGGACGCGGATGCGCTCATTGGTACGGGGATCGCTGATGCGGAACTCCTTAGACGATGTGATTCGGCCACCGCGATGCTGTCTGCATCACGGGCGAAATCGGAATCGTCCCCGCCCACCGGCATTCAGACGCCGGCTCCGCACCCTACCTGCCGGGTCCGTCTTGCGAACGGAGCCGGTGGAGTGCAAGACCCGGTAGCCTTGAACGGCAAGCGCGGGTGGGAAGTGAATCCTCTTTCGATCCGGAGCATGACGCTCCGGAGCCCGCCAAAGTCTAACAGAAAGCAAGGCGAAGTGACGAACCAGGCACCGGACGAGGCTGCACGTGAGCGCGAAGAGCGCTGGGCACGTCAGGAGGAGGCCGCATCGTCGGCCACCCGAGACATCGCCGATGTACCCGCTGTCGAGGTGATCACCACCGCCGCCGTGCACCTCATGAGCGCCGCAGCCGTCAAGCTCGGACTCGCCGACGATCCCGACGCCGCGGCGCAGATCGACCTCGACGAGGCGCGCAAGCTCATCAACGCTCTCGCCGGCCTCATCACCGCCGGCGCTCCCGAGATCAGTGACATGCACGCCCGCTCGCTGCGTGACGGTCTTCGTTCGCTGCAGCTCGCCTTCCGCGAGGCATCGACGATTCCCGACCCGATCGGCAAGGGACCGGGCGAGAAGTGGACCGGTCCGGTCAACTAGTCAGGGCTGCAGGATCAGGGGTTCCGCGGTGGAGGGGCCGGAGCAGGCGCCTCCGGTGTGGGTCCAGGCAATCGCCTCTTCAGCCTCGTGGATGAGGGTTCCCTGCGCGTCGAAGAGACGGATGTCGACGTCTTCCGGCGTGGACATGTCGAACATGAGGCTCCACGTCCCGTCGTCCTGACGGGACGTGGAGAACATGTTGGTCGAGGAGGTCTCGTCCTCCCCCGGCGCCGGTGAGCACTCCGCGTCCACGCAGAACTGGACGGCCGCGACCGCGGGGAATGCGCTCACGTCAACGACCGCCCCGTTGACGTAGCCGATTGCCGGGCACGCGGTGAAACAGCCCGTAGTGCCGGTCGCGGCACCACACAGGAGCGCGACCACGGCGAGGACTCGCATCAGACCGCGGGACATGCCCCGATCGTAGCGAAAGCGGTCAGGCGCTGCGGCGGAGCTTCACCGTGAGCGAATCCGCGAGCACGGCGATGCGGTCGTCGGACGCCCAGCGCTGAGCGAGGCGAGAGAGCACGGCGTCGAGCACCTCACGCTCCAGACCGTCGACGAGCTCGAGGATCACGATCAGCTCGGGGCCCCGGAGCCGTGCGTCGGGATCGCCCGCGGCCACCGCCACGTCGATCACGGCCAGTTCGTGCGCCACGCTCTCCTGGAGCGCGGTGAACACCTCGGTGGAGAGGAAGCTCGGCTCCCAGCGGTGCTCCTGAGCGATCGCCCACACCGCGGGGCGCCGGATGACGAACTCCGTCTCGGAGGTCGGGTCGAGCACGATCAGGTCGGTGTCTTCCGCGGAGGCCGCCAACGCGGCGCGAACCGCCTCGACCGGAATCGGTCGCGCGGTCGGATCCCAGGCCTGCATGGCCTGGACGGAGGAGAAGACCGGCTGCACGCGGCGTCCGTCGGGAGCCGCCACCGTCACGATGGACAGCTCCTGCGTCTTGTCGACGGTGAGTCCGTTCGGCGCGACGCCCTCGTCGCCCTTCTCCGCGATGAGCGGCACCAGCACTCGCGCACCCCGGAAGGCGTCGACCACCTCAGCCTGGCTGCCCTGTCCCGCACGGAAGCGAAGGATCGCGGCCAGGAGAGCGGGGTCTGCGGAGCCGTCGTCCCCCGCGTGCGGGTTCGACTCGAAGCTGCGCCCCTCCCAGGGGACGCCGGCCGAATCGCCGTGGTTGTGCGACTCGGGCCCGCAGGCGTGCGCGTCAGTCTCCTGCGACATCCAGTGCCTCAGCCAGCGTGAACGCGCCGGCGTAGAGTGCCTTGCCGACGATCGCTCCCTCGACGCCCAGCGGCACGAGCTCACGGAGCGCGGCGATGTCGTCGAGGCTCGAGATCCCACCGGATGCGACGACCGGCTTCGGGGTGCGCGAGGTGACCTCACGCAGCAGTTCGAGGTTCGGGCCGCGGAGCGTGCCGTCCTTCGTGACGTCGGTGACGACGTACCGGCTGCAGCCGGCGTCCTCGAGGCGCTCGAGCACCTCCCAGAGGTCACCGCCCTCCTTGGTCCATCCGCGGGCGGCGAGAGTCGTGCCTCGCACATCGAGGCCGACCGCGATCGCCTCGCCGTAACGACCGATCACGTCGGCAGCCCACTCCGGGTTCTCCAGCGCCGCGGTGCCCAGATTGATCCGGGTGGCGCCGCTCTCCAGAGCCGCCTCCAGCGTCGCGTCGTCGCGGATACCGCCCGAAAGCTCGATGTTCACGCCCTTGAACTGCTTGATGACCTTGCGCAGGATCGGCGCATTGCTGCCGCGGCCGAATGCGGCGTCGAGGTCGACGAGGTGGATCCACTTCGCACCCTGCGCGGCCCACTCCCCCGCGGCATCCAACGGGTCGCCGTAGCTGGTCTCGGTGCCGGCCTCGCCCTGGGTCAGGCGGACGGCCTTGCCCCCGGCGACATCGACCGCGGGAAGGAGCGTGAGCGAGGGGGACTGCGCGAAGTCGTTCATGGGGTCCTTGGATCGGGAAGCTCTTCGGCCCGGTGCGGGCACGAGAACCGAGGGTAGTCCGCCGGACGGCGGGGAACAAAACGGATGACGCCTGCCGGCGTCGTCAGAGGCTCTGGACCCAGTTGCGCAGCAGCTGGATGCCGGCCTCGCCGGACTTCTCCGGGTGGAACTGCGTCGCTGAGAGCGGGCCGTTCTCGACCGCCGCGAGGAAAGGACCCCCGTAGGTCGTCCAGGTGAGGACGGGTTCGGGGAACGGCGGGATGACGTCGAGCTCCCAGGACTGCGCGGCATAGGAGTGCACGAAGTAGAAGCGCTCCTGCTCGATGCCTCGGAACAGCACGCTGTCGGCACCCGGCTCGACCGTGTTCCAGCCCATGTGCGGAAGCACCGGTGCGTTGAGCTGGGTGACGGCCCCCGGCCATTCGCCGAGGCCCTCGGTGTCGTGGCCGCGCTCGACGCCGTGCTCGAACAGCACCTGCATCCCGACGCAGATCCCGAGCACGGGGCGACCGCCGGCCAGACGACGATCGATGATCTCGTCTCCGCCATGGGCGCGCAGGGCATCACGCACGGCCTGGAACGCACCGACACCGGGCACGACGAGACCGTCGGCCTCGAGAGCGGTGGCGCGGTCGCGTGTCAGCACGGCATCCGCACCGGCGGCCACGAGCGCCTTGACCGCCGAATGGACGTTGCCCGACTCGTAGTCGAAGACCGCGATGCGAGGCGCAGCGCTCACAGCGCACCCTTGGTGGAGGGGACGCCGTCGACGAGAGGGTCCAGCGCCTTGGCCTGACGGAACGCACGGGCGAACGCCTTGAACTCCGCCTCGGCGATGTGATGAGGGTCGCGTCCGCCGAGCACGCGCACGTGCACCGTCAGAGCCGCGTTGAACGTGATGGCCTCGAACGAGTGACGCACGAGCGAGCCCGTGAAGTGCCCGCCGATGAGGTGGTGCTCGAACCCGGCGGGCTCACCCGTGTGCACGAGGTAGGGGCGACCGGAGATGTCGACGACGGCCTGAGCGAGCGCCTCGTCGAGCGGAACGAGCGCGTCACCGTAGCGGGAGATGCCGGACTTGTCGCCGAGGGCCTCGAGAATCGCCTGGCCGAGCACGATCGAGACGTCTTCGACAGTGTGGTGCGCGTCGATGTGCGTGTCGCCGGACGCGCGCACGGTCAGGTCAGTGAGCGAGTGCTTGGCGAACGCGGTGAGCATGTGGTCGAAGAACGGTACCGACGTGTCGATGCGACTCGCACCGGTGCCGTCGAGATTCAGCTCGAGCTCGACGGTGGACTCCGACGTGCTGCGCACGCGGCTCGCTGTGCGCGGGGTCAGTGCGGGGGTGCTCATGAAGCCGATCCTATCGAGGCCAGGGCGTCGAGGAACGCGGTGGTCTCGGCCTCGGTTCCGGCACTCACTCTCAGGTGGCCGGGGATGCCGACGTCGCGCACGAGCACGCCGCGGTCGTAGAGCTGCTGCCACGTCGCCTTAGGGTCGGCGACTCCGCCGAACAGCACGAAGTTCGACCACGTCTCGTTCGGCTGATAGCCGAGCGCCTCGAGTGTCGCCGTGATCCTGTCGCGCTGTTCGACGATCTCCTCCACCATCCCGAGCATCACGTCGGCGTTGCGCAGTGCCGCGATGGCCGCTGCCTGGGTGAGGGCGCTCAGGTGATAGGGCAGACGCACCAGCCGCAGCGCGTCGATGAAGGCCGGATCCGCCGCGAGATAGCCGACGCGAGCGCCCGCGAACGCGAACGCCTTGCTCATCGTGCGCGAGACGGCGAGTCGCGGACGCCCTTCGAGCAACGTCAATGCGGACACCGCGTCGCGGGGAGCGAACTCCTGGTAGGCCTCGTCGACGATAACGATGCCCCGAGCCGCGTCGTAGACGGCTTCGACGACGTCGAGCCCCAGCGGCGTGCCGGTGGGGTTGTTGGGCGAGCAGAGGATCACCACGTCGGGGTCGGCGGCCCGCACCTGCTCGGCGGCCTCCTCCGGCGTGATCGTGTAGTCGGGCTGCCTGGTGCCGGCGATCCACCGCGCCCCGGTCCCCTGGGCGATCAGCGGGTACATCGAGTACGTGGGCGCGAAGCCGAACGCCGTGCGCCCCGGCCCGCCGAACGCCTGGAGGATGTGCTGGAGCACTTCGTTGGACCCGTTGCCCGCCCAGATCTGCTCGGGGGTGAGCCCGTGGCCCAGATACTCTGCGAACGACTCACGAAGGGTGCTGAACTCCCGGTCGGGGTAGCGGTTGACGTCGCGGATCGCCACGGCGATGTCGTCGAGGATGTCGCTGGCCACTTCATCCGGGATCGGATGTGTGTTCTCGTTCACGTTGAGCGCGATCGGAAGGGGCGCCTGCGGAGCGCCGTACGGCGTCAGTCCGCGAAGATCATCACGTACCGGGAGATCGTTGAGGGAGAGGGTCACCCTTCCCATGTTAAGCGGCGCCCCGAGTCGATGACGCAAAGTTGCTGCAGCGACGCTGCGGCAGGATCAGTTCACGTACTGGGCCGGGATGGCCAGTGTCTGACCGATCTGGAGCTCGCCACCACGCAGCAGGTTCATCCGGCTGATCTCACCGATCACGTCGCGCGGGTCGGCGTCGGGGGCGACGCCGGTGGCGATCGACCAGAGCGTGTCGCCGGGCATGACCGTGACGGTCTCGACGCTGACGGCCGCGGTGTCTGCACCCGAGGCGATCGCACTGCCACCGCTGAGTGCGGCGAACGCGATGCCGACCGCGAGCGGCACGGAGGCGAAGGCCAGCAGCACGGCGCGGCCACGCGTCGTCAGTCGGAGTCGCGTCGAAGGACGGGTCGACGCCGGAATGACTGCTGCGGTGCTGAAGCTGATGCTGCTCATGTGGTGCTCCTTAGCCTGTCCCGGAGCCGTGAGGCGACCGGGGAAGTTGGCGTAGCGTTCGCATTCCCGCCTCGGCCGGGAGCCGTGAATGCGAAGCTACGTACCGAAGATATCTTCGAGTTCGAACATCTGTCA
This sequence comes from Microbacterium maritypicum, assembly GCF_008868125.1. Classification (NCBI taxonomy): domain Bacteria; kingdom Bacillati; phylum Actinomycetota; class Actinomycetes; order Micrococcales; family Microbacteriaceae; genus Microbacterium; species Microbacterium maritypicum. The sequence goes on along the minus strand of NZ_WAAQ01000002.1, from coordinate 977,202 downwards.
AGTATTCTTCGAAACCCCACCGACGATTAGGCCGACACGCTCGAACAGATCTTCCAGATCGGCCCGATTCTCGGATACGGTTTCGATAAGGACACCCCACCACGGGCCTCCGACATTCGAAGAGGGACGTCGGATCACGCACTGAAGGAGCACCATGAGCGAGAACTCTGCCCCCGAGTCGGAGGCACCGCGCACGCGCCGCCGGAAGAGCCTCAGCCCGAAGCAGATGGCGATCCTCGAGGTCATCCAGAACTCGATCGCGCACCACGGCTACCCCCCGAGCATGCGCGAGATCGGCGACGCCGTCGGCCTCAAGTCCCTCTCCAGCGTCACCCACCAGCTCGGACAGCTCGAGCTCAGCGGCTATCTGCGCCGCGACCCCGGGAAGACGAGAGCCATGGAAGTGCTCATCGATCTGCCTGGCACCAGCACCGAGAGCCCCGCCGACGTGGCGACCCCGGTCGGAGACGCCGCGCTCGTCCCCCTCGTCGGGCGCATCGCAGCCGGCGTGCCGATCACCGCCGACCAGCAGGTCGAGGAGATCTTCCCCCTCCCCCGCCAGCTGGTGGGCAAGGGCGACCTCTTCATGCTCAAGGTCTCCGGCGAGTCGATGATCGATGCCGCCATCTGCGACGGCGACTGGGTCGTCGTCCGCTCCCAGAACAGCGCCGAGAACGGCGAGATCGTGGCAGCGATGCTCGACGGCGAGGCCACCGTGAAGGTGCTGCGTCGCCGCGACGGCCACACCTGGCTGCTCCCCCGCAACTCCGCGTTCGAGCCCATCCTCGGCGATGAGTCCGTGATCCTCGGCAAGATCGTCGCGGTACTGCGCGCGGTCTGAGACAAGACGGCACGACGAAGCCCCTCCCGGGTACCGGGAGGGGCTTCGTGGCGTCGGGCAACGGATCAAGACCGCGATGCTCCCGTCCTGACGCACGGGCGTCCACCTTCGACGCCTAGGCTCGAAGCATGTCGTCGTTCCCCTACGGTTCCTGGCCCTCGCCCTTCTCCGCGGCCTCCGTCGCGGCCTCCTCTCCGCGCATCGACGGAGCCCGCTTCGTCGGTGCGGAGATCTGGTGGGGTGAGTCGGTACCCGCCGAGAAGGGACGCGTGACGGTGCGGAGTTCTTCCGGCTCCGAAATCCTCCCCGCCCCCTGGAGCGCGCGCTCTCGCGTGCACGAGTACGGCGGAGGCGCCTGGACGGTCGATGAGCACGGCACGCTGTTCTTCGTCGATGCAGGAGACCAGCGGGTGCGCCGCCTGAGCGTCGGAGCCGAACCGGTCGCCCTTACCGCCCCGGGGCCCTCGCACGGCGGTCTGCGCGTGCAGAACGGCCGCCTGCTGGCCGTGCGCGAAGACCTCTCGACCACGCCGCACCTCCGCTCGGTCGTCGAGATCCCGCTCGATGGATCCGCCGCCGAAGACCCGTCCGCGATCAGGGTGATCGTGCAGGGAGACGGCTTCTTCGCCCACCCCGCCCTCTCTCCCGACGGCACCCGCGCGGCATGGGTCGGCTGGGATCGAGGACGGATGCCGTGGGAGGACGCGCACGTTCAGATCGCAGAGGTCCCCGGCGGGGCGCCGCACACGATCCCCTCGCGGGCGGCGCTGCAGCCGGAGTGGCTCAGCGACGCGGAACTGATCTTCGCCGACGATCCCGACGGTCGCTGGGCTCTGCAGCGTGTCACGCTCGATGGGGTGACTCCCACCGGGCCGGCGCGACCGTTCGCCCCTGCCGGCGCTCCTGTCGATGCCGACACCGGCTACGGGCTGTGGGTGCTCGGCAACCGCTGGTACCAGCCGCTCGACGACGGCCGCATCGTCGCCGTCCGTACGAACGGCCGCGACGAGGTCGTCGTGATCGATGCCGACGGCGGCGTGAGCGTGATCGACTTCCCCGGTGACGGCCACGTGAGCATCGATGCCGTCGACGGCACCAGGGTGCTCCTCTCCGGCAACGGCTCTCGGGCGACGGCGGGCCTGTGGTGCGTCGACATCGAATCCGGCGAGTTCACCGCCGTGCGCGGTGGCGAGCCGGTCGATCCGGAGTGGATGCCCGCGTCCATCCCGATCGAGATCGAGGGTCCCCGCGGCGCGGTGCACGCATTCGCCTATCCTCCGGCAAACCCCGACACGTCGGCGCCCGACGATGAGCGCGCACCCTACGTCGTGCTGGTGCACGGCGGACCGACGGCGCACGTCACCGGCGCGGCGTCCGCGGCGATCGCCTTCTACACGAGCCGGGGCATCGGCGTGCTCGACGTGAACTACGGAGGATCCACCGGCTACGGCCGCGCCTACCGCGAGCGTCTCGACGGCCAGTGGGGCGTGGTCGACGTCGATGACGTGATCGCGGCCGCCCGCGGACTCGCCGACGCCGGACTCGCCGACCCCGCCCGCATCGCGATCCGCGGCGGTTCGGCAGGTGGTTGGACAGTGCTGTCGGCGCTGGTCCGCGGTGGTGCCTTCGCCGCCGGGATAAGCCGCTACGGCGTGGCCGACCTGCGCATGCTGGTGGCGGAGACGCATGACTTCGAGGCGTCGTACATCGACGGCCTGGTCGGACCGCTCCCCGAGTACAAGCACCTGTACATCGAGCGTTCGCCGCTCACCCACACCGATCGCATCGATGTGCCCGTGCTGCTCCTGCAGGGTGGGGAGGACCGCGTGGTTCCGCCCTCGCAGTCCGAGGCGATCCGCGACGCGCTCACAACCCGCGGCATCGACCACGAGTACGTCCTGTACCCCGCCGAGGGGCACGGCTTCCGCAGCGCGGAGACGATCGTCGACGCCCTCGAACGGGAGCTGAGGTTCCTCGGCCGCGTCTTCGGGTTCGAGCCGCGCCTGTGACGGCCGGGGACTACTCCCCTACGCGGTTGCGCAGCCGCATGGCGCGGTCGGCCTCTCGGGTGTCCTGACGCTCGCGCAGGGTCTGGCGCTTGTCGTATTCGCGCTTGCCCTTCGCGAGAGCGATCTCGACCTTGGCGCGACCGTCCGAGAAGTAGAGCTTCAACGGGATCAGTGTGTATCCGCCTGCCGACACCGCGTGCGCGATCTTGGCGATCTCCTCGCGGTGCAGCAGGAGCTTGCGGATGCGCTTGGCCGAGTGGTTGGTCCAGTGCCCCTGCGAGTACTCGGGGATGTGCACGGAGTCGAGGAAGACCTCGTTCCCCTTGACGAACGCGTAGCCGTCGCTGAGGTTGGCGCGTCCCTGACGCAGTGACTTGACCTCGGTGCCGGTGAGCACCATCCCCGCTTCGTACGACTTCTCGATGGTGTAGTCGTGACGTGCGCGACGATTGGTCGCGATGACCTTCTCTCCGCGTTCCCTGGGCATGATGCTCTCCTGTTGCCGTGATGAGCTCGATCGATCGATCCGACCGAGCAGCCTTTCAGGCTATCAGGTACGCAGCCAGCGTCGGATCGCGAAGCCGGCCGAGAGCGCGGCGAGGATGACACCGATGCCGATCAGCACGGGAACCACGAGCGCGGCATCCTGCATCGTCACCCATGTCGTGATGAACGGAACCCGGCCCCGAAGGTAGCCGTTCACTCCGAAGTGCACGCCGGCCACGACCGCGGCGCTGGCCAGGGCGGAGCCGAGGAAGGCGGCGAACACGCCCTCGAGGACGAACGGCGTCTGGATGAAGCGGTTGGACGCTCCGACCAGGCGCATGATGCCGATCTCCTTGCGTCGGGCATACGCCGACAGTCGGATGGTGGTTCCGATCAGCAGGGTGGCGGCGATGAGCATGAGCACCGCGATGCCCACCGCGATGTATGTCGCGACGGTCAACGCGGAGAACAACGGCTCGAGGTATTGGAGCTGATCCTTGACCTGCTCCACACCGGCCTGTCCGCTGAACGCCTCGGCGAGCACCTGCGACTGGCCCGGGTCCTTCATGGTGACGAAGAACACCTCGAAGGCCTGGTCGGGCGTGAGCACGCTCGCCTGGTCGGCGCCGAGCTGATCGACGAGCTTGGCGTAGGTCTCTTCCTTGGTGTCGAACGTCATCGAGCTGATGAGCGGCTTGAGCGCGTCGCCCTCGAGCTGTGCACGGACGGCGGCGACCTGCTCCTCGCTCGCGGCGCCGTCGAGGCAGGTCTCGGATTCCGAGACCGCCGAGCACATGTACACCGCGACCTGGGCGCGCTCGGCCCAGTAGCCGCGCATGACGCCGATCTGCCCCTGCATCAGGATCGCTGCACCCACGAACGTCAGGGAGACGAAGGTGACGAGCACGACGGAGATCACCATCGAGATGTTCCGCCGGAGCCCGCCCAGGGCTTCGGTCAGGATGAGTCCGATTCTCATGAGGTCGGGCCCACTTCCTCGTCGTCTTCATCGGAGAGGCCGAGGCGATCGGCGACTCCGAGCTCGGCGACGTCGACCGTCGGCAGCGTGATGGGGTGTGTTCGCGGGCGGATGACCGCCGGAGGTTCGACGGCGGCGGGAGGCTCCACGACGTTCGCGGCAGAATCAGCGGCCTGCGAACGTGCGGACTCGGGGGGCTCGACCGTGCGCGGGGCCGGGGGAACCACGGTCTCCCCGTCGCGGTCGACCGCGGCCGCGGCCTTGCGCTGCGTGCTGAGCTCCTCCGCCAGGGCGGCACGCACCATGGAGAGGTCTGCGGTCTGACGTTGTACTTCCTGCACGGCGGTGAGCGCGGCCGCTGCCGCGGCCCCACGCACCTCCTCCGGGACGAGGCGCGGGATGTTGGAGGTGTCGCCGTACCCGCCGTGCACCTCATCGCGAACCATCTCGCCGTCACTCAGCTCGATCACGCGGCGCTGCATCTGGTCGACGAATCCGGCTTCGTGGGTGGCCATCAGCACGGTGGTGCCGCCGGCATTGATGCGGGCGAGCAGCTGCATGATGTCGACCGAGGTGGCGGGGTCGAGGTTTCCGGTCGGCTCGTCGGCGAGCAGCACCTGAGGACGATTGACCAGAGCGCGCGCGATCGCGACGCGCTGCTGCTCGCCGCCGGAGAGCTCGTGCGGCATCCGCTTCTGCTTGCCGTCGAGACCCACGAGCGCCAAGGCCTCCGGAACAGCCTGCTGGATGAAGCCGCGCGACGAACCCGTCACCTGAAGCGTGAAGGCGACGTTCTGGTAGACGGTCTTCGACGGCAGAAGTCGGAAGTCCTGGAAGACCGACCCGATGTGGCGGCGGAAATACGGCACCTTGCGGTTGGCGAGCGCCCGCAGGTCTCTGCCGAGCACAGCGACCCGCCCCGTCGTCGGGACGTCTTCGCGCAGGATCAGGCGCAGACAGGAGGATTTGCCGGAGCCCGAGGCGCCGACGAGGAAGACGAACTCCCCGCGCTGCACTTCGAAGTCGACACCGGAGAGGGCGGGCTTCGACGTCCCGCGGTAGCGTTTCGTGACGTTCTCGAACCGAATCATGGCGCTACGAGCCTAAGCGCGGGCTCTCCCCTGGCCGCGAGCGACACCCCGCACGACGCTTCCGTCCTCCGACCGGATGGGGATTGTTCCCCATCCACGACCCACTTCCACGTCGCCTGCCACTGCTATACATGAAGATGTCGGCTGCAGGAAGTGGCCGCCGAATTCTTTCAAGGGGGACCCATGACTACGCCCGCAGGATGGTACGACGACGGATCCGGTCGACAGCGCTGGTGGGACGGCCAGCAGTGGACCGAGCACTTCGCCCCGGAGACCACCGATGCCCCGGCCGTCTCCGAGGAGCATCTCGTCGTCGAGGAGCAGGTCGCCGAGACCCCATCGATCGATGACACCGTCGTCCGTCCGTCCGACGAGACGCCGATCTCCCCCGAGTCGCCGGATCCGTCGCAGACGGCTTCCGCAGGTCTCACCGCTCAGGATGTGAATGATGCTCCCGGGGCGACGGCGGCGACGACCCCGCTCAGCGACGACCTCGGCGCATACTCCGCGCCGGCGGCTCCCGCCTACCCGGTCGGCGCAGCCGCGCCGTCGTCGGATTCCTACCCGGGCGCCGCGCCGGCCTACCCCGGCAGCACGACGGGCTACCCCGCCGCCGCCGGGTACGGGCAGCCCGGTCCCGAGGAGCCGAAGAAGGTGTCGGTCCTCGGACTCGTCGGACTCGGGCTCGCGGCGCTCGGCACGATCCTGGTCTTCATCCCGGTGATCGGCTTCATCGGCTTCTTCCTGCTCGCCGCCGGGTTCATCGTCTCCCTCGTCTCGGTCTTCCTCAAGGGCAAGAAGTGGCCGGGCATCACGGGGCTCATCCTCGCGGTCGTCGGGACGATCATCGGCATCGTGATGTCGTTCGTCTACCTCTTCGCCTTCGCGCAGGGAGTGAGCGAAGAGATCGACAGGATGCCCACCTCTTCTCCGTCGATCGAGGCGACCGCGCCGAGCGAGACCGAAGGAACCGACAGCACCGAGGGAACCGATGCCGGCGTTCGCCCGACCGCTCCTGAAGTGGCTCAGGGACTCACGGCGATCCTCGCTTCCACCGGAGCCGAGGGATACACCGAGCCTCAGATCTCCTGCCTCGCGGACCTGTTCGTCGCCTCCGACCTCGACAACGCGACGCTGCGCACGATCGCCGAGAGCGATGGCGCGCTGACCGACACCGATGCCCTCTACGGCTTCGCTGAGGTGCTCGGGGACACGGACGCGGTCGCCGCGTGCTTCACGCCCTGACCACCGCAGAGTGACGTCGAAGGCCTCAGGAGCACCGCGCTCCTGAGGCCTTCTTCACGCGGTCGTCCTGTCATTCGACACAGGGCGCCCAGCGCCGCTACCGTCGTCATGACGGCCACACCGATGAGGATCGGCCGGCGTAGCGAGAATGACCTCACCACGCATTCGCCGACCGAGAAAGACACACGGGGAAGCCTGATGACAACACCTGCCGGCTGGTACGACGACGGCTCCGGGAACCGACGGTGGTGGGACGGTCTGCAGTGGACCGAGCATGTCGTCACGGGGAGGCCAGCGCCTGGCGGCGAGTCGACAGCGTCTGAACCGAGAGTGCAGGAGCCGACGGCTTCCGAACCGGCGCCGGAGGCTCCTGTGCCGGCTGTACCCATCACCCCGCCCGCCGACGCCGAACCGGCGCCCTTCGTCCCGCCGTACACGCTCGCAGGCCAGATGCCCGCGCCCGCTGCGACCACGTCCCCTGCCGGTATGACGTATCCGGCATACGGCGGATACCCGGCGGCGTCGTGGCCGGTCGCACCGTCTCCGCAGCCCGCGACCGGAGTGCCGGTGGTGGGGATCATCGGACTTGTCGCCGTGGTCATCGGCGTCGTCTGCGCCTGCTTCCCGGTGATCGCGATCGCCGGTTGGGCGCTGCTCGCCGTGGGCTTCGTGATGTCGCTGATCTCGCTCTTCCTGCGCGGACGGAAGTGGCCCGGCATCGCCGGACTGGTCGTAGCCGTCGTCGGCGCGGTGCTCGCCGCCGCGGTCTCTTTCCTCGTGCTGGCGACGTCGTCGATCGCGGAGAACGGCGACAGTCCGTTCGCCGCTCCCGGCGATCGCCCGTCGTCCGAGGGCGATTCCTCCACCGGACGCGAGGATCCCTCCACCATCGAGGGTGCGGAGATGGTCCCCTTCGAGGAGCTCGAGGTCGGCGACTGCCTCCCCCTGGTCGAATACACCGACGACGACGTGATCTTCGATCTTCCCGTCGTGCCGTGCGAGCAGCCCCACACCGACGAGATCTACCTCATCTTCGACGTCGAAGACGGCGAGTTCCCCGGGGACGACGCCCTGGGCGTCACGGCGTCGGACGGCTGCCTCGCGGCGTTCGAGTCGTACGTCGGCGTCTCCTACGACGTCTCCGAGCTCGATTACTACTACTACCAGCCGACGAAGTCATCCTGGAACCACGCATCGGATCGCACCGTGCAGTGCATCCTCTTCAGCTACGAGGAAGTGACCGGAACCCTCAAGGGCGCGAACTACTGACCGACGACGCACACGAAGAAGGCCCCGGATCTCTCCGGGGCCTTCTTCGAGGAATCAGTCCTCGATCTTGCGCTTGCGCCAGCGGATGCCCGCCGAGATGAAGTCGTCGAGGTCGCCGTCGAACACCGCCGCCGGGTTGCCGGACTCCTGTCCGGTGCGGAGGTCTTTGACCAGCTGCTGGCCGTAGAGGAAGTACGAGCGCATCTGGTCGCCCCAGCTCGCGGTGATGTTGCCCGCGAGCTCCTTCTTCTTCGCCGCTTCCTGCTCCTTCTGCAGGAGCAGGAGTCGCGTCTGCAGCACGCGCATCGCGGCGGCGCGGTTCTGGATCTGCGACTTCTCGTTCTGCATCGACACGACGATGCCGGTCGGGAGGTGGGTGAGGCGCACGGCCGAGTCGGTCGTGTTGACCGACTGCCCACCGGGGCCGGAGGAGCGGAAGACGTCGACGCGGATGTCGTTCTCCGGGATGTCGACCTCGGTGGCCTCTTCCATCAGCGGGATGACCTCGACGGCGGCGAACGACGTCTGGCGCTTGTCGGCGGAGCCGAACGGGCTGATGCGGGCGAGGCGGTGGGTTCCGGCCTCGACCGAGATGGTACCGAAGGCGTAGGGCGCATCGATCTCGAAGGTCGCAGACTTGATGCCCGCACCCTCCGCGTAGGACGTGTCCATGACCTTGACGGGGTACTTGTGACGCTCGGCCCAGCGCAGGTACATGCGCATCAGCATCTCGGCGAAGTCTGTGGCGTCGTCGCCGCCGGCGCCGGAGCGGATCGTGATGATCGCGGCGCGCTCGTCGTACTCGCCATCGAGGAGCGTCTGCACCTCGAGCTGGTTGATGAGGTCGGTGAGAGCGGCGAGCTCGGCGCGGGCTTCCTGCGCGGAGTCCTCATCGCCCATCTCGTTGGCGAGCCCGATCAGCACCTCGAGGTCATCGAGACGCTGAGCGATGCCGGTGATGCGGGCGAGCTCGGACTGGCGGTGGCTGAGTGCGCTGGTCACCTTCTGCGCGTTCTCGGTGTCGTCCCAGAGGTCGGGGGCACCGGCCTCCTCGCTGAGACGCGCGATGTCGTCGCGGAGACGGGAGACATCGACGACCTCGCTGATGTCGCCGAAGGTGTGCCTGAGCGCCTGGATTTCGGCGGAGAGATCTAGTTCGAGCATGACACCTCAGCCTAACGTGCCGCCTGCCCGCGCGGGGACCCCGTCGTCGGAGACCTTTCCGCAACGGGAGTAGCGTGAAGCTGTGAGCAGTGCTTCGACGGTCCTTCGACAGTTCGGGCCCATGGTGTATCTGCCGACGATCCTCTTCGCCCTCGGCGAAGGCGCCGTGATTCCGCTCATCCCGGTGCTCGCCGCATCCATGGGCGCCGACGTGGCGTTCGCCGCCCTCGTGGCCTCCGCCCTCGTCATCGGTCAGTTGTGCGGCAACCTTCCTGCCGGCTGGGCCGTGGGCAAGATCGGCGAGAGGTACACGATGGTCATCGCCGGCGTGATCGCCATCGTCGCCGGACTCGGAATGGTGTTCGCGCCCTCGCTCGGCGTGCTGGCGGCCTCGGTCTTCCTCCTCGGGATCTGCGCGGCGGCCTTCGGTCTCGCCCGGCACGCGTTCATGACCACTCGCCTGCCGGTCGCCTTCCGTGCGCGTTCGCTCTCGCTGCTCGGCGGCAGCTTCCGCCTCGGCATCTTCATCGGCCCCTTCGTGGCCGCGGGGCTCCTGCAGCTGTTCGGGAGCGAGAGTGCGGCGATCTGGTTCTTCCTGGGCTGCCTGGTGGTCATGGTCGTGCTGGTGCTCTTCGGGCCCGACCCCGAGAAGATGGTCCCGCCGGTACCGTCGACCACTCACGAGCGCTATCTGGAGGACTCCGGCGAGGCGGTGAGCGGATCGATCCCGACGATCGAGCGCCTGGGCATATTCCAGACCATGTGGCGTCAGCGCGCGGTGCTCGGCCGGCTCGGGCTCGCCGCCGCGTCGCTCTCCGCGGTCCGCTCGGCGCGACAGGTGGTGCTGCCGCTGTGGGGACTGTCGCTGGGATTGGATGCCTCGACCATCGCCCTCGTGGTCGGCGTCTCCGGCGCCATCGACTTCGCGCTCTTCTATGCGAGCGGCCAGGTGATGGACCGCTTCGGCAGACTTTGGGCGGCGATGCCGGCGATGGTTCTCATGGGCGCAGGGTTCCTCGCCCTGTCGTTCACGCACGACGTGGATGCGGCGGTTCTGTGGTTCGGCATGTTCGCCGCTGTCCTCGGTGTCGGCAACGGCCTCTCGAGCGGCATCCTGCTGACTCTGGGCGCCGACGTCGCCCCGAAGCGGGAACCCGCGGCGTTCCTCGGATCCTGGCGCACGCTCACCGACGCGGGCGGAGCGATCGCTCCGCTGCTCGTCTCGGCCATCACGGCTGTCGCCGCCCTGCCGTTCGCGGCGGCCGCGATGGGCGTGGTCGGCCTCGTCGGCGCTCTGGGGTTCCTGCGGTGGATCCCGCAGTTCGTGCCGCGGGAGCGACCGGAATCCGGCGACGACTCCTCCGAGGGGGAACAGGAATGACCCAGGCCCTGGAGGCGGATGCCCACCGACTGGTCTCGACCTTCGTGCCGCGATCGGAACGAGACCGTGCAGCGCAGGCCGACTTCGCGTCGTTCTTCGCGGCAGAGGGTGGCCCGGTGCATCGGGAGGCAGGACCCGATCACCTCACCGCGTCGTGCGTGGTGTTCGATGCGTCCCTGCAGCACACGCTGCTCGTCTTCCATCGCAAGGGGCAGTTCTGGGTGCAGCCGGGAGGCCACGTCGAGCACGGCGATGATTCGGTGGTGGCCGGCGCGCTGCGTGAACTGCGCGAGGAGACGGGCATCGTGGTGGAGCCGACGCCCGCCCCCCTCGCCTACGACCTCGACCACCATGGGCTTTCCTCGCGCTTCGGCGCCTGCGCCTCGCACCTCGACATCGGCATCGCGGTCGTCGTCGACCGTGAGTCCGCGCTGACTGTGAGCGAGGAGTCGGAGGACGTGCGCTGGTGGCCGGTCGACGCCCTGCCCGCCGAGGTGCCGCCGCAACTCGTTCCCCGGCTCGACGGACTGCTCACGCAGCTGCGCGACCCTCGCTGAGCCGAGGCATCTGTTACCGCAGGGCCGTGCGGCTGGTGGCGGTCGACTCCAGCGGCACACCTCCGGGCACGAACACGGACACCAGCGGCGGATGCCATTCCGCGGCGACGGTCACCCGGGCGGTGACACCGTCGGGCGTGCCCGCGGCGGTGAGCGACGCCTCGCCCGGCAGCGCGCTCATGAGAGCGTCGGCCTGTTCCTCGACGCCGGCATCGGTCAGCTCGGCCCGCACGCTGTCGTCGTACACCGCCAGGGTGAAACCGTCCGCTCCGGCGAGCGCCGCGGAATCGGCGAGTGCGTCCAACCGCTTCTGGGCGATGTAGAGATCGGTGGCGCAGACGCACACGAAGATCACGGCCAGAGCGAGCAGTACGTAGCCGAGAGTGAGCAGCAGCACGCTCCCCTCCTCCTGGTCGCCGACCGCGCCGTGAGCTGTTCGGGACTGCCCCCTCATCCCGTCCCCCACAGCCGTGACACCTTCTGCACCGCTTCGGCCTGCACCGGGACGGCCGTCGACCGGTCGAGTCCGAGCACCTCCGGCACCAGCGGCAGCCGTACCCGCGTGGTGACGGTGACGACGATCGTCGTGCCGGCCGACGGACACTCCGCTGCGGGCGGTGCGCAGGAGAGCATCACATCGACCGCGTCCTCATCGAGGCCGTACTCGTCCACGATCCCTGCGAGCACCGCGTCGCTGCGGTCCGCCGCAGTCGCAGCGTCTGGCGCTCGTGCGATCACGCGGGCGATGTGCCGTGCTGCCGCTTCCGCCCCGAAGGTCTGCTCCTGGATCGCACCGAGCGCGATGACGAGATAGATCAGCGGCACCAGGAGGATCACCCCCACCGCGATGAACTCCAGGGCGGCCGATCCCTCGTCATTCCTCCCCGAAAGTCTCGGCAGGTGCATGAGCCTCCACCTCCATCGCGAGGGGAAGGCCGATCAGTCCGAGCAGCGGAAACGTCGTGCGGACCCGGACGTCGACCGTCTCGTAGGGCGGGGCGCCGGAGACGCCGATTCGGATGTCCTCGGCGTAGTCCGCGCCGACCGCGCGGGAGATGACGTCCCTGGTGCGTTCGATGCCCTCCTCCGGGGTCGTATCGGCGAGAGCCGCGTGGTAGGCGCCTTCGACGGCGGCGTCGTGCACCACGTTGCGCACGTACACCGCGAACGCGAGCTGCAACACAGCGAGCGTGAGGGCGGTGAGGAGCGTTCCGACGAGCACGAACTCCACCGGGCTGGAGCCACGATCATCCGCGCAACCACTCCGGTCGTCCATGTCAGAGCCCCGAGACCCTCTGGATCGCCTGCTCGAACAGTGAGGTCAGAGCGGGACCGACGACGGCCCAGATCAGCACCACCAAGCCCGCGGTCATCAACGTGACGAGCACCCATCCGGGAACGTCACCCGCTTCGTCGTCGATGAAGGCGCGGAACCGGGTCGTGACGTTATGCCACCGGCGTCGCCGGTGATCCTGTGTTCGTGCGGTCATGGTGGTCCTTTCGTCGGGCGGTCAGCCGATGCCGAGCCGGAGGATGAAGAGTCCCGGATACACGGCGAAGAGCACCGAGAGCGGAAGGATCAGGAAGACGAGCGGTATGAACACCCAGTTAGGAGTCCCCTACAGCGTGGAGGAGTGATCGGCAGGGAGCGCCCGCTCGCGCGAGGCCCGGCAGTGCTCTCAGGGGGTTACGACAGATGCCTCATCGACCCAGCGCGCCAGGACGCTCAACGCGGCAAGCTGCTCGAGCGCAGCCTGCTCGTCCAGATCGCCCTCGTCGTGAGAGGCGGGGTTACGGATGCCGGCATAGCAACCCTCCGCGAACGCCATGATCCCGCGACGCAGGCTGAGGGACGTTCTGCCGCCGTCGTCGCCGGCGGGGCGGAGGCGATGAGCGCTGCCTGTGGGCGGGTCATTGGAGAGAGCCTGCTTGAAGAGATCGGTCTCGGAGATGTCGCGTCGGTGGAGCTTGTTCTGCGTCTCCGCGTTCACCTTGACCGATGCGGCGCGCACGGCCTCCCGGAAGTGCCCCGACTGCCAGAGCGAGCGCGCGCCCTCCCAGACCCAGGGGTGGAGGTTGCTGGCGCTCAGTACGGGAGAGTTGTCGCCGAGCCGAGCCGCGATCTCAGCGCCATCGCGGAGCTGCACGACGGCGCGCTGCGCGGCTTGGTGTTGCTGCTGCCAGCGGTTGGTCGTGTCTTCGGGTATCTCGGAGCGCCAGCGGGGCAGCACCCGATCGAGGATCTGCTCGGTGGTGTGGATGGCTTCGAGAATGGCGGAGCGGCCGCCAGCGGGGCGAGCACGGAGACCGTAGGTGTTGTTCGAGTTGGGATTGATCAGGCGCGTGAGATGGATGAAGTACTCAAGTCGCTCGATCGCCCATGGTTCGTCCACGCTGCTCAATCTACTTGAGCAGCCGTCGTCCCCCACCGCGACGCGTCGCACTTCGCTGCGACCTCGCCCGTGTCGGGGGTGGGTGCGACGGTGGGAGCATGTACAGCAGCCGGATGGTGGTGCGGGGCACGGAGCGGCGCGATGGGGCCGTGATCGACATGCTCGAGCGATCGCGGGACGACGGCTCTCGCGGCGTGCTGGTGACCGATCTGAGTGGAGACCGGTGGAGTCTTGAGCTCTCGGCGGAGGTGCGGGCGGGACGGGTGTGCTCGATCGCGGAGGGCGAGGCAGTGCCGGCGGCGAGCGCGGAGCCGTCGTGGGCGGCCGTGGAGGACGTGTAGCGCGTCGACGTGCGACGGCCCCGGCCATCCGCGGGTGCGGAGAGACCGGGGCCGTCGTGGCAGGTCAGGCGCCGGGGAGCGTGACCGTGTTGTTCAGCTTGATGAGCGAGAGGGCGGGCGGCACGGGGATGCCGAATGCCGCGCGGAGCTCGGCGCGGAACATGTACTGGTTGCGACGGAAGTCCTCGCCGGCGACGTCGGTTGCGCGGACCTCCATCTGCTCACGCATCCAGAGGATCGCCTGGCGGAGGTCGCCGACGACGGCGAGGCCGGCGGGCATGGTCGGGATCGCGATGGTGGGCACGCCCCACACGTTGCGCCCGCGGGCGGGAGCGACGTTGCCTCGGTACTGTCCGCCGGCCCCGTCGCGCTCGAGCTCGACGCCGGCGAAGTCCTCGGGGCCGATGAGGAGCGCGGTGTTGGCGTAGCCCTTCGCTTCGACGCGAGCCATGGCGCGGCGGATGGTGGCGGAGGGATCGACTGCGTAGTCCTGCACGAGCACGCCGTCGGTGTAGAAGATTCCCTCGAAGTTCTCGCCCGTGCCGTCACCGAGGAGGATCTGGTGATCGAGCTCGTTGAGCACGTCGGCCTTGAGCTCGTAGTCGAGGAAGGTGGTGAGGTCGGGGTAGTCTGCGATGTCCTGGCGCGGGATGCCGTCGAGGACGACGGCGATCGTGCGGGCCGGGGCGTCGACGCGCTCCATCTCAACGTTCTTGAGCGGCTTGAGCGCCTTGGGAGCGACGGGCTTGGCGGCGTTCTCCCGCTGGGCCTGGCGGAGGTAGTTCGCGCCGTTGCCACGGTCGAGCTCGATCACGGTGAGGGCGTCGAGCACGTGGCCGACCGGTGCCGCGGCGGCGACGATCGGGGTCGGCGCGGGCACGGTGAACGTGGCCGACGAGGGCAGGGTGAACGCCTTGCCCTCAGCGACGCCGGGGTGCTGCTTGGCGAACGCCGCCGACCAGTCGCCCACGGGGCGCGACTTCTGCGCGACGATCGCCTTGCCGCGGGACACGCCCGCGGCCGAGGGTGCCGGCGCGGCGTCTGCGTCGAGGGTGCCGGCCTCTGCGTCGCCGAGGAATGCGGCCACGCCGTCGGCGATCGCCTTGCTGCCGTCGATGGCCTTCACGGCATCCATGTGGGCTTTGAGCTCGGCCTGCTCCGCGGCGGTGAAGTCTCGGTTGGCGGCCTGAGCACGGTCGGTGATCGCCTTCATCGCGGCGATCAGCTGTGCACGGTTCATTCTTGTGATTCCCTTCGGGAGGGCGCGCGGTGAGCGCTGCCCGATGACGGTGAGATGTCGGCCGGCGCGGGAGTGCGCGGGCGGACGGTTCCGGTCGGCGACGGGCCGCGCGCGGGCTGGCGGTCGCTCGTGATACCGGGAGGGGCTGACGGGCCGTGTGCTGACGGATGGTCGCCCCGAAGGGGTGGGTCACGCTGGACCCGGTGCAGCGGTGCTGGCGGAGAGAGCGATTCGGGACGCTGCCCGGGTGGTCGCGCTGGACCGGTGCTCTCCATGGCCGCTACTGCGTGCTGGCGAGTGTAGCGCTGCTCGCGGACATCAGCGAGATCCCGGCGCGACGGATCAACGCGTCGCGTCTGCAGCGCGGATGAGTGCCCGCAGCCACTGGTCGGGTTCGTGGCCGGCGCTCGTGCGCAGCGCGGCGTCGAGGACGACCAGAAGCGACGCGATCGCCGCCTGCGCCTCGTCCACGTCGAGGTCCGCGATCATCCGCGCGAGGGCCGGGTCATCGCGACGCCAGGCGAGAGCCCAGGCGGCGACGTCGCCGGTGGCCGGCGGGACGCTGGACGGAGTCTCGCCGGTCACGCCGCACCGCCCGCGGGATCGACCGGAGTCCCGGTGGCCAACTGCGCGCGCGCGACGAACCACACTGGGTCCACGCCGGTGGGTGCGATCGCGACCAGACCGATGACCTGCGTAAGCCGCACGACGAGGGCGCGCATCTGCGACACGTCGAGGCCGTCGAGCACGTCGAAGATGACGGACGGGTCGTCAACGGCGTCGAGCGCGAGCTCGACGAGCTCGGACCTTTCCGGGATCAGCCCATACGGCTCCGGGACGCTCGCACCGAGTCGCCGATTTTCGACAGCCCGATCGCTCGATTTCGGGGTGGGGTGTGTAGTCACGCTGTACGCCTTCCTTGATTTTCTGGGGAATCGGGGTCGGGAAAGGGGGGTCTGCATTCTGAGATTTCGTGCGCGCAGCTAACCGAGCCGCTCTTCGCCGGATAGTGGGGCAGGATTCTGACTCCCCTTCCCCCGAGAGCACCGCCCGCACCCGTACCGGCACGCGTAGCGACCTGAACGGGCAGCGGGCGGCGCGGCCCCGGCTGAGGCGTCTCATCGCGCCACAGGGCCGCTGAGCGCCGTCCCCGCGCACTCCGGGCATGGCAGCAGTCGGATGTGCCGGTCGCATGCGCGCACCTGGTCGGCGCGACGGGTAGGTGCGACCTCGGCCGCAGCGCGGTCGCAGTCGACGCAGCGACGCGGGTACGGCTCGCCAACATGCTCCTCGCAGCGAGGCTCATGCATCGCGTCGCTCCTCTCGGGCGGTCGCACGTACAGCGGCGTGGTCCTGCTCGACGGCCGCGGCCAGCAGCGCGCGGTGCTCGGCGAGGAGCTCGCGCAGCCACGTGTCGGCGTACTGGCGGTTCTGGACGCTCGGCCGGAGACCTCGAGCAATGGAGATCGCGTCGAGCACGACGGGGCCTCGGAGAGCGGCGTCTCGCGGTGTTGCGAGCATCCGGTCGAGCGTGAGTACCGCGGCGTCGAGGTGGCGCAGCGACCGTCGGTCGGGCCTCGTGGGCGGCGTTTCGACGCTCATGCGGCTTGGACGCGGCGAGCGCGGGTGGGTCGGAGACGGGCTCGGAGGGCAGCGGCGGGATCGGTCGTGCCGTCGAGCGTGCGCTCGGTGACGCGCTCGACGATCTGGTAGCCGGCGAGGAGGTCGCCGTCGCCGAGGCGGGCGGCGTGCTGCATGAGCTCGTCGAGCTCGATTGGCAGCGCTCGGTCGCGGCGGAGAGCAGTCAGCTTGCGACGAGCGCTGATCGTGTCGCGTTCTGCCGCGGTGATGTTGGGGTTACGAGCGTGGCAGTGGAGGCAGGCGAGGGCGTCGCCGTCGAGCTCGTGCGGCCCTCGGGGATTGCGTCGAACATCGCACTCCTCCCCCGCCCATGGCGAGTCCTCGTGAGGGCGAGCCTTGTCGTGGGGGGTAGGGGGGTTCTCTCCCTCTATCAATAGAGGAACATCTGTCGAATTCGACACTTGTGAGGCGTCGTTTTCAGCAGCTCGATCTGTTGTATTCGACACATCGGAGATTACGGGGGTGTACGAGTAGCGGCGGTCGTAGGGGCCGTTCTCTCGTAGCTGGTGGCGACGCACCGCGGTGCGGGTCACGAGGGCGTCGAGCGCGCGACGGACCTGTCCCTCGGAGTGGCCGGTTTCGAGGGCGAGGTCGGACAGGGTGACGGTCCACCACCGGCGTCCATCGTGCTCGATCCAGGAGCGGTCCTCGGCGCGGGTGCGCCACACGATGCGGGTGAACAGGATTGCTTCGAGTGCGCCTCCGAGGTAGCGCAGGAGCGCGAGCCGCACTTGCACGAAGTCATTCGCGGTGACGAGCTCGGCGGGGACGCCGCCTGGGGTGTCCCCGCTCATCGGGCTCGCCTGGACGCGCTGGGAGTGTCGGTGGTGGCCGCTATCGTGATGGGCGGCGGACTCCATTCGCCTCGAGGTGCGGAACGCTCCCGGTTGCTACCGGGGGCGTTCCGTCGTTCCGGGGAGCGAGTACCCATGGCTGATCGGATGGTGCTGGCCTGGCCAGGGCTGAGTGGTGGCGCGGTGGCGACGATGCCGTCGATGTGCGCGGCGCGGTCGGCGGGGCTCATCGGTGGCCGCCGGTCAGCTGGTGGCGTCGGATGACGGCGTGGAGCTCGTCATACTGGGCGCGAGTGAGCACTGGGGCTTCGGCCAGCTTGCTTGAAAGGTGATCGACGACGGTCGAGGCGTAGAACTCCTGGCGAACCGCGGCGAGCGCAGCGGGGTCGGTGTTCTGGCGGGTGGCTTGTGCGAGTCGGGCGCGGAGTGCGCGGGATCGCGTTGAGAGGGTGGGCATGACGACGTGCCTCCGGTGAGGTATGTCGTCCGATGCCCAATGCGGAGCGGGTTCAGCCAGGAACAGGCAAGGCCCCTGGATGCTACCTCTCGGAGCGAGGGCGTGGCAACACCGCGGGGAGTTGACGGCGGGTTATGGTCCTGCCATGAACGATCCCGAATATCCCCTCGCGAACGAGGTAGGCGTAGTCCTTGACGAGCGGTTCCGGTGGACCCGCCAGCAGGTGCGTGAGGAGACGGGGCGCGACCTCGACGACGACACCATGCAACGAGCGTTCACGCTGATGAATCAGATCCGCTCGCTGAGCGGCGAACTCGACGACGTGCTCCGGGGCGCGTAGCCACTCCCCCGAGGAGAATGGCCACGACGAGACACGTCGCGAGGGCCCAAGACGCCAGACGCAGTGTCACCGACCCACGACGTGGGGCAATCGGAGCAGCGTGTCGGCGTCGAGCGCGTTCGGTAGGACTCGCGGGTCGAGGATGACTGTTCGCCCGCACCGGCATGGGACCGTCGGTGCTTCGTCGAGGGCGGCGAGGGGAACGTCTTGCTGGAAGCCGTTCTCGAGGTAGGCCACGTGGAGAGCCGGTCCGACGCGGTGAAGACCGGCGACACTGAAGCCCCCCTCGCAGAACACGGGTGCGGGGCGGGTGCGGGTGCTGGCACCGTGACGCAGGGTGATGCGCCGCTCGCCCGCGTCGAGGCGCTGACGCAGGTCGCGGGTGTCCAGGGCAACTGAGCGCCGGCCGCATCCGCAGGCGACCGGGAGCGTGTGGAGCGTCGAATCGGCGAGCTCGTCGAGGTCGAGCACGTGCGGGAGCCCAGCGGGCTCGGGGCGTCGACTGAGGGGCTCGGCCTGGGGAATGCTCAGTTGCTCGATGCGGATGCGGCGAGCGCCGGCGGAGGAGATCTCGACGGCGGCGACGGTGCGGCCGTTCTGACACTGGATACGGATACCGCTCATGCGGGCACCATTTCGGGCTGCAGCGGCGCGTGCTGTCTCCAGCGGATGGTGATGGAGCGGGGGTCAAACCGCGTGCCGATGCCGGAGGGGTTGATCGTTACAGTCATGAGCGCGTCGACAACTTCGCGCTGAGCATCGAGCGGCATGGCGTCCCACCGTTCGCGGACGTCGCCCGCGGTGAGGTCGAGGAGGCGGCTGTTGGGCTGGTAGGCGCGCAGCCGGCGCTCAGCGGCGTCCCGCTCGGCGCGTAGGCGGGCGGAGATGCGGGTCAGCTGGGCACCTGTGATCTGGTCGGAAGCGAACTGATCGGCGGCGACGTCGAGCTTGGCGTCGATAGCTGTGATGGTGCGCTGGGCCTCCCGCACGCTCTCAGGGTCGCCGGAGGACAGCAGCGGGAGCGCGTCGGGCTGGGAGAGGCGCGCGAGGAGCACGTCGACCACGAGATCGTCGACGGGCTCCTGCTTGCGACGGACCTTGAAGCAGTGGGTGCAGGCGTAGGACGGGGGCTGTCGTTTCGGCGTTCCGTCGGCGAGGGAGCCGGCGGAACGCCCGACCTGACGCTTCATGCGTCCGGCAGCAGCCACGGCGCTATCGCAGAGGTTGCATGCCGGCGGGTCGTAGTCGCCGAGATGCTCGGGGCAACGGCCGCAGCGGCCGCAGATAGCGATCCCGCTCAGGAGGTACTTGAAGCCGGGGCCGGATTGGTTCGTCTTTCGGCTGGGGTCGGTGAGTAGGGCGGTTAGACGGTCAAAGGTGGCGCGGTCGAGCACGGGCTCGGTCGTCGAGCTGCCGATGATCTTGCCCTGGTACTGGCGGAGGCCAGCGTTCGATCCGCGGAGGAGGATCTGGCGGAGGATTGTGGTGTTCCACAGCGGTGCTTTCGGGCCGTGCACGCCGCGGGCGTTGAGGTCGGTGGCGACGGCCCGCAGCGACTCTCCGTCGAGCACGCGGCGAGCGCACTCCAGGATGACGGTTGCCTCGTCGGGCTCGGGAACGTCTCGACCGTCGACGCGGCGGTAGCCGTAGGGGCTGTATCCGTGCGGCTCACCGCGCTCGGCTTTCTCCTGGAACCGCCGCTTGAGGCGGCGCGACATCTGCTCGGTCTCGTGGCGGGCAACTGTGCCCTTGATTCTGGCTGTCATCCGCCCCTGCGGGGTGGAGAGGTCGATCTCGCCGCCGACGTTGGCGAGGGCCAGCCCGTGCTGGTCAGCAAGGTCGATGATGTCCTCGAGCTCGCGGGGAGTGCGGGTGAGACGATCAACGTCCCAGACGACGATCGCGGTGATGTGGCCGGCGCGCACGTCGGCGAGCATGCGCTCATAGGCGGGGCGACGCTTCGAGCGCGTGGCGGAGACGTCGTTGTCGATGTACACCTCGTCGACGGGCCAGCCGCGACGTGCGGCCTCGGCCTGACAGTCGGCGGTCTGGCGGCCGACGCCGAGCTCATCGCCGAGCTGGTCCTGGGAGATTCGAGCGTATATGCCTGCGTGCATAGATGCATACTAACTCACGCTTCATAGGGAGGAGCATCAGGATCTCTTTGCGCCCCGCCTGCTCGATCAGTACGCGCTTCGCGTCTTCGCGTGCATCGCCCGCCTGTGCATGCAGGACGGCGGCGAGCGGGGCACCGTGCTCGAGCGCAGCGATCACCTGGTCGACGACGCGAGACAGTCCGGGAAGCTGCAGCCGTCGCGCCATCTCGTTCAGCGCATCGGCCAAGGGGGATCCGGTGCCGACCGCGAGCACCACCTGGCGCAGCTCGGCGGTGAGCTCACCCGACCCCACATCGGCGACCCGGCGCAGCGAATCGAGGAACCCCTCACCCGCGGAGAGACACAGAGCCAGGAATTCGAGCGTCGTCGGAAGCTCATCGGTGAGCCGCGCCCGGCGGGACCTGGCGCGCGCGGAGAGCTGCAGGTCGTACGCAGCGGCGGCCGCCGCGCCGCAGAGCAGCGGCATCGCGCCCGTCGGCACCGACAACCGGCCGGTCACCGCCAGCACGGTCAGCACGACCGCGCCCACACCGATCCCGGCGAGACCCCACCCCAGCTGCCGCCCGCGGAACGCAGCCGGGTCCGTGCGCAGACCCGCCTGCGCCAGCCGCTGCCGGAGAGCCTCTCCCCCGCCGAGCATCCTCTCGAACCCGCTTCGCGCGCGCTCCCACAGCGTCCGCCCGCTCGCCGGCAGTGCTCCCGCAGCGGGAAGAACCCCGCTGGGCAGCTGATCATCGGCGACGACGTCGCGCACGTAGGGCCCGATCCGCACGGCCAGAGATGCCGCCCTCCACCGCGGGAGGGCGGAGAGGATGCTCATCACTCCCGCGGCGAAGCCACCCCCGATCAGGATGGCGCTCGCGAGGACCGAGATCGCGCTCATCCGAACCACCGCCGAGGCTCGGGAAGCCGGCCGATGCGGACCATGACGTGGAAGGCGACGACTGACACCGCCGCCCCCAGGCAGATCACGATCACGCCTTCGGGAGTGCCGTATGCCGCAGCGCCCTCAGGTCGGAGCACCAGCAGGCCGAGGATCACCCACGGCGCGACGGCTCCGAGAACCGCGGCACCGCGGATCCACGACTGCCGCGCCTCGACCTCGCCCCGGAGAGCCGCATCCGCCCGCACCGAGCTCGAGAGGGCGCGCAGGACACTGATCAGTTCCGTGCCGCCGACCTGACGCGCCATCCGCAAGGTCTCGGCGATGCGATCGCCGATGGGGTCGGCCAACGTGGACTTGAGCCGATCGAGGCTCGACTCGAACCTTCCGCTCGCCCGCAGATCTCTCGCGAAGACGATGAACGCCGGCCTGAGCATCTTCGGTGCCGACTCCGCCAGACTCGCCACCGCGTCGGGGAGCGACAAGCCCACGCGGATCGATGCGATCAGGAGATCGCAGACGTCCGGCCAAAGCTGTCGCCGCGATCGTCGCAGTCGCGTGCGGCGCCCTCGGAGGAGCATGATCGGCGCCGCCGCCCCCGCAAGGCCTGCCAGCACGGAGAGCACGGCGATTCCGGTCAGAAGCCACACCACGGACGCCGCGACCAGCCCGGCCGCGATGATGACGGTGAGAAAGACACGCCGCGAGAGCCCGTCGAACCCCGCCTCCTCGATCAGACGGACGAGCCGACCCTGTCGCGGGAGCGGTTCGGCCTCGTCCGACAGGGGCCACATCCATGGCGAGAGGCACAGGAGCACACCCGCAGCGAGGACAGCGCCCACGAGCACCGTCACGATGCGGCCTCGATCGGGCGCAGGTCCCCGCGCTCCCTGCCGAAATCGTCGCTCTGCCGGGTTCGCGCCCGGTAGACCGACCTCGTGCGCACCTTCCCCTCGTCGATGTCGCCTGTCGGAGCGATGATCTCCTGCACGTGTCGCCGTCCTGCCCGATCTCGGACGCAGTGCACGACCAGATCGATCGACGCGGCGAGCGCCGGTGCGATGAATGCACGATCGATGTTCCGTCCGGCCAAGAGCGGGAGGATCGTGAGCTTCTCGATGGCTTCGGTCGCCGAGTTCGCGTGCACGGTGCACGCCCCGGGTACGCCGGTGTTGAGCGCGAGCACGAGGTCGAGGGCTTCGGCGTCGCGGACCTCGCCGACGACGAGACGGTCGGGGCGCATGCGCAGCGCCTCCTTCACCAGTCGACGCAAGGTGATCTCCCCGGTCCCCTCGAGACTCGCCTGGCGCCCCTGGAGCGAGACGAGATCTGGCCCCTCCACGGCCAGTTCGAACGTCTCCTCCACGGTGACGATGCGCTGCGTACCGGCGCAGGAGGCCAGCAGCGCGCCGAGCATGGTGGTCTTGCCCGCGTGCGTCGCTCCCGAGACGATCACGCTGCGGCCGTCGTTCATGGCGGTCGTCAGCAGCTCCGCGACATCGGTCGGCATCATCCCCTGGGCCGCTAGCGCGTCGAGGGATCGGTACTTCGGCAGGAACTTGCGGATGTTGACGGCCCAGGAGCCGCGCACCACATCGGCGATCGCCACGTGCAGACGGGATCCGTCCGGCAACGAGGCATCCACGAACGGCTGGCTGATATCCACCCGCCGGCCGGTCGACTGCAGCATGCGCTCGACGATGTCGCGCACCGCGACATCGTCGAGACGAAGGCCCGTCCGCTCTGCCTCGCCCTCGCGGGCGATGTGCACATGGCCGGATCCGTTCAGCCAGATCTCCTCGATCTCCGGATCGTCGAGCAGCGGCTGCAGCGCACCGAATCCGCTGAGCGACGCCATGACCTCTCTCACGCACGCCGCTTCATCGTCGATCAGCGCCTCCCCGCGAGCGAGGGCGAGATCGTCGTGTCGGCGAACCTCGGCGTGGGTGATGCGCGAGGCCGCCTCCGGATCGATCGACGGGTCGATGCCCTCGGCGCGCAGACGCGACCGCACACGGTCGGCGACAAGGGCGGACGGATGACTCACCCAGGCATCCTCGCAACAATCGCCCTCCGCCCTCCGAAGTTATCCACAGCCGCTCTGGCGCGCCCGAGCGCTCAGGGGGAGACGGACTGCGGGCTGATCCCCAGACAGGCGGTTTCGACGATCAGTAGACTGTTTCCACCGCGCGGGAGTGGTGGAATTGGCAGACACGCAGGATTTAGGTTCCTGTGCCCCAGGGCGTGTGGGTTCAAGTCCCACCTTCCGCACGAGAGACGACGGCATCCTTCTCGGGTCGCCACGACATCGCTCTGTTCTACCGCCGACCATTCACGACCGACGGGACTCCCCCTGTGCTCGAAACCATGCTGCACGCGCCGACCGCTCTCATCCCCTGGCTCGACCCTGCGACGATCATCGGGACCGCCGGGCCGTGGGCACTGCTCGTGGTGTGCTTCATCATCTTCGCCGAGACCGGTCTGCTCGTCGGGTTCCTGCTTCCCGGTGACACCCTCCTGGTGATCGCCGGCCTCCTCTCGCACCCGATCGCGGGCTCCGAGCACGGCGTCTTCGGCATCAACGTCTGGTGGGTCGCACTCCTGATCGGCCTCGCGGCGTTCGTCGGCGGTGAAGTCGGATACGTCATCGGCCACAAGGGTGGACCGGCGGTCTTCGAGCGCAAGGAATCGGGCCTGTTCAGCAAGAAGAACGTCGAACGCACGAACGCGTTCTTCGAGCGCTTCGGCGGCATCACCGTGATCCTCGCGCGCTTCGTGCCGATCGTGCGCACCTTCGCCCCGGTCGCCGCCGGTGTGGGCCATATGCCATGGCGCAAGTACACCCTCTACAACCTGATCGGGGCGGTCCTCTGGGGCTTCGGGCTCACCATGTTCGGCTATCTCATCGGCTTCATCCCGCCGGTCGCCGAGTTCGTGGAGAGCTACATCGACCTGATCCTGCTTGCGGCCGTCGGTGGCACCGCGCTCGTCACGCTGTGGCACTACCTCTCCGAGCGTCACAAGGCCAAGAAGTCCGCTGCGGCAGGCGAAGACGTGGTCACCGACGCCGAGGAGGCACAGGAGCTCGTGCTCGACGCCGACGTCTTCGACCGTTCTCCCGACCTGGACGGCGACGGCAAGCACTGATCGCGCATCGGGGGCCGACTCCTCGGCACCCGATGATCACCCCGCGTTCTTGGCGCGCTCTTCCTTCGACCGCGCCACGCTCGCGCGCAGCGCTTCCATGAGGTCGATGACCTCGCCGCCCTCTGCCGCCTTCTCGGTTTCACCGAAGGTCTCGGCCACGTCGAACGTGTCGCCCGCCTCGATCTTCGCGTCGATGAGGGTGCGCAGTTCCTTCTGGTACTCGTCGACGAACGCCTCGGGGTCGAAGTCCGCCGAGTAGCTGTCGACGAGGGAGGCCGAGAGCTCCAACTCCTTCTTCGAGATCCGCACGTCCTCCTCCAGCGCCGGGAACGCGGCTTCGCGCACCTCGTCTGCCCACAGGAGCGTCTGCAGCACGAGCACCTTCCCTCGCACCCGGAGCGCGGCGAGGCGGGTCTTCTGCCGCAGGGTGAAGCGCACGATCGCCGTGCGGTCGGTCTGCTCGAGGGTCTTCCTCAGCAGCACGTAGGCCTTCGGCGACTTCGAATCGGGTTCGAGGTAGTACGGCTTGTCGAGTGTGAGCAGATCGACCTGGTCGGACGGCACGAACTCGACCACGTCGATCTCCCGGCTCTTCTCCGCCGGAAGCGCCGCGAGGTCGTCTTTCGTCAGCACGACGGTCTGGCCCTCGTCGACGTAGGCGCGGTCGATGTCCGCGTAGGCCACGGTCTCGCCGCACACCTCGCAGGTGCGCTGATAGCGGATGCGTCCGCCGTCCTTCTCGTGCACCTGATGCAGCGGCACGTCGTGGTCCTCGGTCGCGGAGTACACCTTGACCGGGACGTTCACGAGCCCGAACGTCAGTGCGCCCTTCCAGATCGTCCTCATCACACCAGTAGACACCAGCCGCCGCCGTCACGACCAGCCCCTTGACCACCGACGCCTCGACCACGCGGACCCTTGACTACGCTGGCCCCATGGTCACAGAAGGGCAGATCGTGCAGGTCGACGGCCGACGCCTGCGTGTGACCAACCTCGACAAGGTCGTGTATCCCGCGACCGGCACCACCAAGGGCGAGATCATCGCCTACTACACGGCCATCGCTCCGCTCCTGCTCCCCCTCCTCGACGGCCGCCCCGTCACCCGCAAACGCTGGGTGGAGGGCGTCGGGAGCGCGGAGGCCCCGGCTGACGCGTTCTTCACGAAGCAGATCGAGCCGGGCGCGCCGTCGTGGATCCCCCGACAGGCGATCCAGCACTCGGACGGCCCCAAGGAGTACCCCCTCGTCCAGGACGTCCCGACCCTCGTCTGGCTCGCGCAGGTCGCCGCCATCGAACTGCATGTGCCGCAGTGGCGCTTCTCCCCCGAGGGCCTTCCCGGCAAGCCCGATCGGCTCGTGCTCGACCTCGACCCCGGGGAGGGGGTGGGGCTGGAGCAGTGTGCCGAGGTCGCCCGCATCGCCCGCGTCATCCTGTCCGACATGGGGCTCGACCCCCTGCCGGTCACCAGCGGCAGCAAGGGCATCCACCTGTACGCGTCGCTACCCGGCGAGCAGACGAGCGACGAGGTCTCGACCGTCGTCAGAGAGCTCGCCCGAATGATCGAGAACGACCACCCCGACCTCGCCACCAGCGTCATGGCGAAGGCGGTCCGTGGCGGCAAGGTGTTCCTCGACTGGAGCCAGAACAACGGCAAGAAGACCACGATCTCGCCCTACTCGCTCCGCGGCCGTGCGCAGCCCTGGGTGGCTGCTCCTCGCACCTGGGACGAACTCGACGACCCGGGCCTCGCCCAGCTCGACCTCGATCAGGTGCTCGCCCGCGCGGCCGCCGGCGTCGACCCCCTCTCGACGCTCCACCCGCCCGAGACCGCTCCGCTCCCGCAACCGGCGAAGGCCCGACGCTCCCACCGGTATCCCCAGAGCTCTCCCGCGCCCGCCTCCCCTCCGATCCCGGCATCGGTGGCGCCGATGCTCGCCGAGAACGGCTCCCCCGGGGTCGCCCGCGCTCTGAGCGACCCCTCGTGGGTCGAGGTCAAATGGGACGGCATCCGCGCGATGGGCACCTGGGCGAACGGGCGGATGCTGCTGCACGCACGCAGCGGAATCGACATCACCGCCCGCTACCCCGAGCTCACAGCCGACGGAGCGCCCTTCCTGCCGGTCGCAGACGCGATCGTCGACGGTGAGATCGTCGCCTTCGACTCCCACGGCCGCCCGAGCTTCTCCCTCCTCCAGAATCGGATGCACCTCACCCGCCCGCGAGAGATCGAGCGCGAGGTGGTGCGCACCCCCATCGTCTACATGCTGTTCGACCTGCTGCGTCTCGACGGACACGACCTCACCGGCATGCCTCTGCGGGAGCGTCGCACACTGCTCGAGGATGTGATCGCCGACCTCGACGCCCCCGTGCAGATCCCTCCCGTGTTCGACGACGTCGACGCGGCACTCGCTGCAAGCCGGGAGTTCGGGCTCGAGGGCGTCGTCGTCAAGGATCCGATGTCGCGGTACCGCCCGGGGCAGCGCTCCCCCTCCTGGCTGAAGCTCAAGCACACCAGGATGCAGGAGGCGGTGATCGTCGGGATCCGCCCCGGCAAGGGCGACCGGGAGAGCACGCTCGGGTCTCTCCTGCTCGCCGTGCCCGACCCGAACCGAGGTGGGGGCGGCCTGCGCTACGTCGGACGCGTGGGGACCGGATTCACCGACCGCATCCTGCGCGATCTGCTCACACGGCTCGAACCGCTGCGGGTGGACGCCGCACCGCTCGACGGAGTACCCGCCCCGGATGCCTCTGACGCCCTCTGGGTGCGGGCGGAAGTCGTCGGCGAGGTCGAGTTCGCGAACTGGACTCCGGACGGCGTACTCCGTCATGCCCGCTGGCGAGGTCTGCGCCCGGACAAGAGCCCGGACGAGATCTCCGTCGAGACCTGAGACTCGATCGAGCAGATCAGGCGTGGTGCGGCTCGCAGTCCGACTGCTCGGCCGGCTCGATCTGGAAGGTGGAATGCTCCACGTCGAAGTGATCGGCGAGGCACGCCTGCATCTCGGTGAGCAGTTGGGCTGAACGGCCGTCGGCGAACAGCGTCGGTTCGATGCTGACGTGGGCCGTGAACACGGGTGCTCCGCGTGTGAGCTGCCAGACGTGCACATCATGCACGCCGACGACGCCCTCGTATCCGAGAAGGTGGGTACGGATCTCGCTCACCGCCGTGCCCTTCGGCGCGGACTCGGCGAGAACCGAGAACACCTCCCGCAGCAGGGCGATGGCCCGAGGGATGATCATCGCCGCGATGAACAGCGACGCGATGGCATCGGCCGGCATCCATCCGGTGACGAGGATGACCACCGCTGCCACGATGACCGCCACAGAACCGATCAGATCGCCCATCACCTCGAGGTAGGCACCGCGCACGTTGATGCTGGTGCGCTGCGCGCGACTCAGCAGCCACATCGACACGGCGTTCGCGAGCATTCCCACCACCGCGACGATCAGCATGAGGCCGCCGGCGACCTCGACCTCTCCCGGATCGATGAGTCGCCCGATGCCCTCGATCGCGACCCAGGTCGCGAGGGCGATCAGGATGACGGCATTGATCAGCGCACCGAACACCTCGGCGCGCTGATATCCGAAGGTGCGCCTGTCATCCGCCGGGCGCGCGGCGACAGTGGCGGCGATGAGAGCGATCACGAGACCGGAGGCGTCCGTGAACATGTGTGCCGCATCGGCGAGCAGCGCGAGAGAACCGGAGAGCAGCGCGCCGACGATCTGGACGAGCATCACCGTCGCGGTGAGGGACAGCGAGATCGCGAGCAGGCGTCTGCTGCTCGCGGAGCGGATGCCGCCGGGGGCGCGTGCGTGATCGTGCATGCCCCCAGGCTAGACCGGGACGACGGCCCGGAAGGCCTGTTCCGGCTAGTCGGGAAGGGTAACGATTCTCAGCTTCAGCAGCGGTTTCTCGCAGCCGAGAGCCGAGCGCGCTCAGAGCGCGGCGAGCAGCGGAACCAGTTCGGCGAAGGCGCGGGCGCGGTGGGACTGCGCCTGCTTCTCCTCGGAGGTGAACTCGCCCACCGACCGCTCCTCCCCTGCGGGCTGACCGTCCGGGACGAAGATCGGGTCGTACCCGAAGCCGCCTTCTCCCGTTGCCGCGTGGGCCAGGCGCCCCGGCCAGCGTCCCTCCACGACCTGCTCACGGCCGTCCGGCAGCACGAGGGCGATCGTGGAGGTGAAGTGCGCGCCCCGGTGCGGGTCCGCGATGTCACGCAGCTGGTCGAGCAGCAGCTCGAGGTTCGCCGCGGCGTCCTTCTTCTGACCGGCCCAATAGGCCGAGAACACCCCGGGAGAGCCGCCGAGAACGTCGACGCAGATGCCGGAGTCGTCGGCGAGAGCCGCTAGTCCGGTGTGAGCGGCGGCCGCCCGTGCCTTGATCAGCGCGTTCTCGGCGAACGTCACGCCGTCTTCGACCGGCTCGGGACCGTCGTAGCCGACGACCTCGAGATCAGGACGGGCCTGCGCCACGATCTGCTGGAGTTCCGCGACCTTGTGCGGATTGTGCGTCGCGAGCACGATCCGCATGGTCACTCCCCTGCCAGTGCGGCGAGCTGCGCACCCTTCAGGTCGGCGCATCCGGCCAGACCGAGCTCGAGCAGCGCGTCGAGCTCCCGCTTGTCGAACGGAGCGCCCTCGGCCGTTCCCTGGACCTCGACGAAGAGTCCGCGGCCGGTGACGACGATGTTCATGTCGGTCTCCGCGCGTACATCCTCGACATATGCCAGATCGAGCATGGGCTCGCCATCGATGATCCCCACGGACACGGCGGCGACCGAATCGAGCAGCGGCGTGGAGTTCTTGCCGATGAACTTCTTCTCCCGGCCCCACTCGATGGCATCGGCGAGCGCCAGGTACGCACCGGTGATGGCCGCCGTGCGCGTGCCACCGTCAGCCTGCAGCACGTCGCAGTCGATCACGATCGTGTTCTCGCCGAGCGCCTTCGTATCGACGACGGCACGCAGGGCGCGACCGATCAGGCGCGAGATCTCATGGGTGCGACCGCCGATGCGGCCCTTGACGCTCTCCCGGTCGTTCCGGCTGTTCGTGGCCCGCGGGAGCATGGAGTACTCGGCCGTGACCCATCCCTTGCCCTTACCGGTCAACCAGCGCGGAACGCCGTTGGTGAAGGAGGCGGTGCACAGCACCTTGGTGCCGCCGAAGCTGATCAGTGCGGATCCCTCGGCGTGCGCACTCCAGCCCCGCTCGATGGTGATCTCACGCAGCTGATCGGTGGAGCGGCCGTCGACGCGGACGATTTCGGACATGTGCTTCTCTCAGGTCGGGGTGGCGGATCGAGTCGGAGCGACTCGATCCGGATTACTCGAAAGCGTTCTCGGGAAGAGTGATCACGCCGGTCTGGACGAGCTGCACGTCGCGGACCTCACGGCCCATCAGACGGTTGGCCAGAGCGGTGAAGTCGTCGGTCGACGCTCCGGTGGCCTCGTAGACGTAGCTCGCGGTGGCATCCGGCGAGGCGAGCAGGTCTCCGCGGACGAGCTGGCGATAGACGTCGCCGGCGGTCTCGTCGTCGCTGGAGACGAGCGTGACGCCCTCTCCCATGACGTAGCTGATGGCGCCGCGAAGGAACGGATAGTGCGTGCAGCCGAGCACGAGCGTGTCGACGTCAGCATCGCGAAGAGGGGCGAGATACTCCTCAGCCACAGCGAGCACCTCCGGAGTCCCGGTGATCCCGGCCTCGACGAACTCGACGAAGCGCGGGCAGGCGGCGGTGAAGACCTGCAGCCTCTCGTTCACCTCGAGCATGTCCTGGTAAGCGCGTGAGCCGATGGTGCCAACCGTGCCGATCACGCCGACGCGCCCGTTGCGGGTCGTGGAGACCGCGCGGCGCACCGCGGGACCGATCACCTCGACCACCGGGATGTCGTAGCGTTCACGAGCATCGCGGAGCATGGCGGCCGAGGCGGTGTTGCACGCGATCACCAGCATCTTCACGCCCTGCTCGACGAGGGTGTCGAGCACCTCGAGAGAGTAGCGGCGCACGTCGGCGATGGGCTTGGGGCCGTACGGCGAGTGCGCAGTGTCGCCGATGTAGACGAACGACTCACGGGGCAGCTGGGCGCGGATGGCCCGCGCCACCGTGAGCCCGCCGACACCGGAGTCGAAGATCCCGATCGGCGCGTCGTTCATGACTCCCCAGCCTACCTGCGCGGGAGCCGCCGCGCGCATCAGCACGCTCACTAAACTGAGCGCATGACCACGTCGACGGCGCTGCTCACCGACCGCTATGAGCTGACGATGCTCGCCGCCTCCCTCCGGGACGGGACGGCGTTCCGCCCCAGCGTCTTCGAGCTGTTCTCCCGGCGTCTGTCCGGGGGCCGCCGCTTCGGTGTCGTCGCCGGCACCGGCCGCCTGCTCGGTCTCCTGCGCGACTTCCGCTTCGGTGACGACGAGCTCCGGTTCCTCAGAGACCAGAACGTCGTCGATGCGTCGTCGATCGCTCACCTCGAGGACTACCGGTTCTCGGGAACGATCCGCGGCTATCGCGAGGGTGAGCTGTACTTCCCCGGCTCCCCCATCCTCACCGTCGAGGGCACGTTCGCCGATGCCGTCGTGCTCGAAACGCTCGCCCTGAGCGTGCTCAATCACGATTCCGCCGTCGCGACCGCCGCCTCTCGCATGAGCATCGCCGCCGGCGAGCGTCCGCTGGCAGAGATGGGATCACGACGCGCAGCCGAGCGCTCGGCCGTCGCCGCCGCCCGGGCTGCCTACATCGCCGGCTTCGGCGCCACGAGCAACCTCGAGGCCGGGCGAAGCTGGGGCATCCCCACCATGGGCACGGCCGCCCACTCCTGGACGCTGCTGCACGACTCCGAAGAGGAGGCGTTCCGGTCGCAGGTCGAGAGCATGGGCATCGGAACGACGCTGCTCGTGGACACGTACGACATCCGCACGGGCGTCGAGACCGCCATCCGGGTCGCCGGCACGGAGCTCGGCGGCGTGCGGATCGACTCCGGCGACCTCCCCATCGTCGCCGGAGACGTACGCGCGCAGCTCGACGAGCTCGGTGCGACGTCCACGCGCATCACCGTGACCAGCGACCTCGACGAGTACGCGATCGCCGCCCTGGCCGCATCGCCGGTCGACGCCTACGGTGTCGGAACGTCGGTGGTCACCGGATCCGGATATCCGACCGCGAGCATGGTCTACAAGCTCGTGGCACGACAGGATGCCACCGGATCCTGGATCGGTGTCGCGAAGGCATCGGCGGACAAGGCGTCGCACGGTGGTCGCAAGGCCGCTTTCCGGACCCTGGTGGACGGCGTCGCCACCGCCGAGACGGTCGTCGTCTCCGATGGTTTCGAAGAGCTCGGCACCGCGGCGGAGCATCCAGACGGCCGTCCGCTGCAGGTGACCTTCGTCGAGGCTGGTGACATCGACTCGAGCTACGAAGGCGTCGAGGGCACGGCAGCCGCGCGGGCGCACCATCTGCGCGTGCGCGAAGAACTCCCGGTGCGCGCTCTCGCGCTCAGCAAGTCCGACCCGGCGATTCCCACCGTGTACGTCGAAGCAGACTGAGGTCAGCCCATCATCGACTCGTAGATCTCCTTGCACGTGGGGCAGATGGGGAACTTCTCCGGGTCGCGGCCCGGGGTCCACTTCTTGCCACACAGTGCCCGCACCGGCTTGCCGGTGATCGCGGACTCGAGGATCTTGTCCTTCTTCACGTAATGCGAGAAGCGCTCATGGTCGCCCGGTTCGAGATTCTCCTCACGGAGGAGCTCTTCCAGTTCGCGATCAAGCGTTGCCACGCCGCCCTGATCGGGGCTGTCCAGCGGAGTACTCATCCCGTGAGTCTAGCGGCGTCGAGTGCCTCGTGGGCGGTCGTCACGCCGTCTCGACGAACTCCATCAGGCGCTCCCCGCTGCGCTCGAAGATGCGACCGCCGATGACCGCCCCCGCGGCCAACACCGCGAGGCCGCCGAGGAGCCCGACCCAGAAGGTCGCCGGGGCGTATGCGGAGCCCTCGAGCATCGTGGCCGCGAACAACCAGATAGTGGGGGCGCTCAGCACGATCGCTCCGAGGAACGCCGCTGCGGGACCGTATGTGCCTCGGGACGTCGGCCGTTGCGGCTGCTGGAACGGGCTGTCACCGGGTCGCGAGACCGCGTACGGGGCGACGACCGAGACGATGCTCGAGATACCCAGAGCGCAGAAGAGCAGGCTCGCGGCCACGCCGCCCATCGGCAGCAGCAGGCTCCAGTTGCCGACGAGGAGGAGCGACAGGGGAACCGCGATCGCGAGCACCGGAATCGCGACGAGAAGGACCGGCACCAGGCGTCCGAGACGGTCGGGAAGACCCCGGACGCCACTGGCCACGTGGGTCCACAGCGCCGTCGAGTCGTAGGCGACGTCGTTGTGCGGCAACCAGCCGAAGAACAGCGCCATCACGGGCACGGGCACGAGCGCTGCGACCTCCAACGGGACACCGGCGACGATGAGCGGAAGCACGGTGAGGACACCGGCCACCGGCACCACGATGATGTTCATGATGTAGCGACGGTCGCGAAGCCAGTAGACGAGGCTTCGAGCCGCGATCGCACCGAAGGCGTTCGACGGCAGCAGACCGAACCAGCCGAGGCCCGTGCGCTCCCTCAGCGTGACCGGACGCTCCGTCGTCGTGAGCAGACGCCGCACGAGCCAGGCCCATGCGATCCCGAGCAGAACGACCGTGAGGACCGCGATGACGCCGCTGACCCACGCCGAGGCGGTCGCCCCGGCTGCGGAGTCGAAGAGGAACGCGGGCGCCGCGGCGAACGGGCTGAAACCGAAGACGCTCGAGAGCGTCGCGAGCGACGGCGGCACGAGGCCGTCCCAGCGGAGCGATCCGAAGAACACCGCGACGGGGAACGCGATCACGATCAGCGCGAGCGCGAACAGCGCCGTGAGCTCTCGGGATCGGCGCTCCGGAAGAAGCAGAGCGTTGAGCGCCATACCGATCCTCGAGACCAGCATCGTCGTGATGACACCGATGATCGTCATCAGCACCGCCAGCGGCCAGGGAGTCCCTGCTCCGATCGCCACGATGCAGACGCTGATGTAGACCGCGAGAAGCGCCAGGCTGGGCACGCTGATGAAGGCGGCCAGCGTGAGCACCCAGGGCATCTGCCGCTCATCGACACCGAAGACCGCGAACCGTCGGGGGTCGAGCTGGTCGACGGCACCGACGAGGATCGGGCCGACGAGGAAGCCGATGAGGAGGGCGGCCCCGCCGAGCACGGTGACTGCGCGTGCCACCGGTACCGGGGCTGCCGCGAGGCTGAACACGGCGATGCACACCACGGCGGTGACGGCGATGACCGCCGCGAGCGAGATGAGCGTCCGGATCCGACGATCGCCGCGAACAGAGCCCAGCAGCAGCGCGAGCCTCAGTCGGAGAACGTGTGCAGCCACTCGAGCCCCTCCACCTCTCCGCTGGAGCCGGCGAGCTCGACGAAGCGCGCCTCGAGAGTCTGACCCGCGCGGACCTCGTCGATCGTGCCTTCGGCGAGAACCTCTCCGCCGACGATGATCGCGACGCGTGAGCAGACACGCTCGACCAGATCCATGCCGTGGCTCGACAGGATCACGGTGCCGCCGTGCGAGACGTAGGCGCGGAGGATGTCCAGGATGACCGCCGAGGAGACAGGATCCACCGACTCGAACGGCTCATCGAGCACGAGCACGCGCGGCGAGTGGATCATGGCCCCGGCGAGCATGATCTTCTTCGTCATACCGGCCGAGTAGTCGGAGACGACGCGGCTGAGGGCATCGCCGAGATCGAATGCTCGAGCGAGGTCGGCGGCGCGCTTCTCGATCACATCCGCCGCGAGGCCGCGCAGCAACCCGTAGTAGTAGAGCAGCTGACGACCGGTGAGACGGTCGAAGGTGCGCAGCCGATCAGGCAGCACGCCCATCAGCCGCTTCGCCGCCAGCGGCTGCTTCGCCTGATCGATGCCGCAGATGACGACGCTGCCCGCGTCGGCGCGCAGAAGCCCGGCGACGATCGAGAGTGTCGTGGTCTTACCCGCGCCGTTGGGACCGACGACCCCGTAGAACGAGCCGGCCGGCACGGTCAGGTCGATGCCGTCGACGGCTCTGTTGTCACCGAACTGCTTGACGAGACCGCGAATGCTGATCGCCTCGCCGGCGGAGCCGGCATCGTGGGGATCCACGACCCCGGAAGCCGCATCGTCGGACTCCGCCACCGCCGCGGCGATCTCGACGGAACCATCGGGTTCGACTGCGGCAGCAGCCTCCGCCGGTCCGGCCTCGACAGGTTCGGCCTCGACGGGTTCCGAGGCGACGGTCGCTTCCGCGACGGCCGCGGTCTCGACGACGGCGGGCTCGACGACGGCGGGCTCGACGGCCGCGGTATCGACGACGGTGATCTGCTCGATCGCCGCAGGAGTGGAATCGGCCGTCGGGGTGAGATCCACTGCGGGAGCCGTCTCGACGGTCACCGACTCGATGACGGGAGTCGCTTCCGGCGCCGCCGTGGCGGTGTCTGCCGCGGCCTTCGCGGCCGCGTCGGCGGCCTTCTTCGCCGCGGCCTTCTTCGCTGCCGCCGTCTTCGCGGCCGTGGTCTTGGCTGCCGTGGTCTTCGCTGCGGCCGATCGCGCAGTGGACTTGGATGCCGCCGCCTTGGTCGCCGCTGACTTGGCCGCCGCCGTCTTCGCGGCGGTGGTCTTCGCTGCGGCCGTCTTCGCTGCGGTGGTCTTCGCTGCGGCCGTCTTCGCCGCTGCTGTCTTCGCGGCGGTGGTGGTCTTCGCCGCGGTGGCGGTCTTCGCGGCGGCCGTGTTCTTCGCGGCGGCCGTGCGCGCGGCTGTCGTGCTGCGGGGGGAGCTCGTGGTCGACGACGGCTCACCCGTCTGGCCGGGCATCGCCTTCACCAGCGGTTCCACCACCACTTCCGCTGTCGGCGCCGCCTTCTCCGCAGCAGCCTTCGTGGCTCCGGTCTTCGCCGCGGATGCCTTCGTCGCAGCGATCTTCCTCGTGGCGGAGGGCGTGGACGTACGCGTGGTCGCCGGGCGCTTCGCGGCCGGCTTCTTCGCCGCCGGCTTCTTCACAGCGGGCGCGGGCGAGATCTCATCGGCGGCCGTTGCCGCGGTGGGAGTCTGCTTCTTGGCCGGCGCGCGCTTCGCCGACGTCTTCTCTTGCGCGATCTCGGTTTGGTCCACCTGGGCGGTGCGGTCGTCAGGGGAGGCAGTCACCGTCCTACGGTATCAACGGGTGGCTGTACGCCAAGGCCGCCGCGCAATAAACTGCCCTCGGATCGCGCAGATCCGCCGAGATCTCGAGGCGATCGGAACCCTGTGCATCCGGTGTGTAGTCGATCACGAAATGACAACGGGGGCCTCCTCACCCCGAGGTTCCCAGGCGGAATCGATACCATGACAACGGCACGACGAAGTGTCTGGTCGGTTAATCGACCGTGAACACAACTTCCTTTAGGAGCACTCGTGACTCTTCAGACCGTCATCCTCGCCGCCGGAATGGG
Source organism: Microbacterium maritypicum (assembly GCF_008868125.1). Lineage (NCBI taxonomy): Bacteria > Bacillati > Actinomycetota > Actinomycetes > Micrococcales > Microbacteriaceae > Microbacterium > Microbacterium maritypicum. Next base: position 941,324 of record NZ_WAAQ01000002.1, on the reverse strand, counting down.
CTCGCGCCTCGGCCGCGCGCTGCCGAAGCCGCTCACCGAACTGAGCGACGGCCGCACGATCATGGGCCAACAGCACGACAACATCCGCGCCGCTTTCGGTTCCGACGCCCGCATCACCACCGTGGTCGGCTACCGCGCAGAGACCATCATCGATGCGTTCCCCCAGGTGAACTACGTCCACAACGAACGCTACGACGAGACCAACACCTCCAAGAGCCTGCTGAGGGCCCTCGGTGCGACCGGTCGCAGCGGAGTGCTGTGGATGAACGGAGACGTCGTCTTCGACCCGATGATCCTCGGCCGCGCGCTCGAGTACATCGAGCGCGACCAGTCCTTCGTGACGGTGAACACCTCCAAGGTCAGCGATGAAGAGGTGAAGTACACGGTCACGGCCGAGGGCTTCATCAACGAGCTGTCCAAGACTGTCAAGGGCGGTCTCGGCGAGGCCGTCGGCATCAACTACATCTCGTCCGCACACAAGAAGGCGTTCATGCGTCAGCTGCAGCGCGTCGAGGACCAGGATTACTTCGAGCGCGGTCTCGAGCTCGCGATCGCCGAAGACGGCCTGCTGCTCGAGCCGATGGATGTCTCCGACCTGTACGCGGTCGAGGTCGATTTCGCCGAAGACCTGGAGCGGGCGAACCTCTTCGTCTGATCGCCGGTCACGAAAGCCCGGTCCCTCCGAGGGACCGGGCTTTCGGCGTTTTCGCGGACTGGCTTCATAGGATCGCAGCATGGCTCCCAAGGTGCACAAGATCCATTCGCTCCCGGACGACGCCCCGTGGGACAAGGGGGTGCCTCCCACCGGATCGGCGGAGCATCCGATGATGGTGCGCGGCCTCGACCGCGTGCTGTCGATCCAGCGCCCGCTCGTGCTGGCGCACATCCGGAGCATCCGCCTGCGCAATCCGCAGGCCTCGCCGGCCGAGATCATCCGCATCCTCGAGCGTCGCTACCTGGCGGCCGTGACCACCGGTGGAGCCGCGGTCGGCGCGACCGCTGTCGTCCCGGGCATCGGCACGGGTGTCACGCTCGCACTCTCCGGCGTGGAGACGGTCGGCTTCGTGGAGTCCACAGCTCTGTTCGCGCAGTCGGTCGCCGAGGTGCACGGGATCGCGGTCGCGAACCCGGATCGCGCCAGAGCGCTGGTGATGACGCTGATGCTCGGCAAGGAGGGCGTCGACCTGGTCGGACAGCTCGCCGGGCAGGTGGCAGGGCGCGGCGGGAGCAGATCGTCGTACTGGGGCGAGCTCGTCACGAAGTCACTCCCCCGCGCCGCCGTCGGACCTCTCGTCGACCAGCTCAAGAGCATGTTCGTGAAGCAGTTCGCTGCCAAGGGCGGCGCGTCGGTCATCGGCAAGGCCCTCCCGTTCGGGATCGGTGCCGCGATCGGAGGCGCGGGGAACAACATCCTCGGCCGCCGCGTGCTGACGACGTCCCACAAGGCCTTCGGTGCCGCCCCGATCGACCTTCCCCTCGAACTGGAACCCGTGCCCGGCGCCGAGAAGCTGGAGTTGCGGGTGCTGCGTGGTGCCCGCTACGCCGGCAATGCGGTCGCGGGAGCGGCCGGTACGACCGTCCGCGGGGTGGAATGGGCGGGACGCAAGGCCCGCTCGATCGGCCGCCGCCCCAAGGCCGACCCGGAACTCGAGTCCGGTGAGCCCGAGGGCTGAGCGCACCTCGCCAAAGGATCGGCCGACCCGTTGTGGCGAGCATCCAACAGCCGGAGGCGAGCCGACGATAGGGTGGAATCCGTGACGGACAAGCCCGACCTCTTTACCACCGCCGGCAAGATCGCGGATCTGCGCGCTCGCTATACAGAAGCCGTCGTCGACGCGGAAGCGAAGGCGAAGGAGAAGCAGCACGCGAAGGGCAAGATGACCGCCCGCGAGCGCATCGAGCTGCTCGTCGACCCCGGGAGCTTCGTCGAGTTCGACGAGTATGTGCGCCACCGCACCACGGCCTTCGGCATGGATCGTTCGCGACCCTACGGCGACTCGGTCGTCACCGGCGTGGGCACGATCAACGGCCGCACGGTCGCGGTGTACTCGCAGGACTTCTCGACCTTCGGCGGTTCGCTCGGCGAGGTCGCCGGCGAGAAGATCATCAAGATCATGGAGTTCGCCCTCGCCGGAGGGATGCCCTGCATCGGAATCCTCGACTCCGGTGGCGCGCGCATCCAGGAGGGCGTCGTCGCCCTCGGCAAGTACGGCGAGATCTTCCGCCTGAACACCCGTGCATCCGGCGTCATCCCGCAGATCTCCATCATCATGGGCCCGGCTGCGGGCGGAGCGGTGTACTCCCCCGCCCTCACCGACTTCGTGATCATGGTCGACAAGACCAGCCAGATGTTCGTCACCGGCCCCGACGTGATCAAGACCGTCACGGGCGAGGACGTGGGCATGGAAGAGCTCGGCGGTGCGTACACGCACAACACCCGCTCGGGCGTCGCGCACTACCTCGCCGAGGATGAGGACGACGCGATCGACTACGCGCGCACGCTGCTGAGCTTCCTCCCGGACAACAACATGGCGGAGCTGCCGTCGTACGAGAGCGCCTTCGAGTTCGAGACCACCGACGCCGATCGCACGCTCAACACGATCGTCCCCGATTCGACGAATCAGCCGTACGACATCCACACCGTCATCGAGCATGTCGTCGATGAGGGCGACTTCCTCGAGGTCCAGCCGCTGTTCGCGCCCAACATCGTGATCGGATTCGGACGCATCGAGGGCCGGTCGGTGGGCATCATCGCCAATCAGCCCTCGCAGATGGCCGGCACCCTGAACATCGAGGCCGGAGAGAAGGCGAGCCGGTTCGTGCGCTTCTGCGACGCCTTCTCGATCCCGATCGTCACGCTCGTGGATGTGCCCGGCTATCTGCCCGGCACCGACCAGGAATGGACCGGAGTCATTCGCCGTGGCGCGAAGCTGCTCTACGCCTACGCAGAGGCCACCGTGCCCCTCGTCACCGTGATCCTGCGCAAGGCCTACGGCGGCGCATACATCGTGATGGGCTCGAAGCAGCTGGGCGCGGATGTGAACCTCGCGTGGCCGACAGCGGAGATCGCGGTCATGGGCGGCCAGGGCGCCGTCAACATCCTGTACCGCGGCGAGATCAAGAAGGCCGAGGAAGCCGGTGAGGACGTCGCCGCCGTGCGCACCCGGCTCGCGAACGGGTACACCTACAACGTGGCGTCGCCCTTCCTGGCGGCAGAGCGCGGCGAACTCGACGGCATCATCGAGCCGGCGAACACCCGCGTCTCGATCGCCAAGGCGCTGCGCGCTCTGCGCGGCAAGCGTGCGGAGCTGCCTCCGAAGAAGCACGGGAACATCCCGCTGTGACCGCGCAGAACGCTCAGGACGGCACACCGGCCCCGGAGACCCCGGAGGCGCCGATGCTCGACATCACCCGCGGGGCGGCCACCGAGGAAGAGCTCGCCGCGCTCATCGCGGTGATCAGCGAGGCCTATGCGATGGAGGCGGCTGCCGCCGTCGCCGACGAGCCGTCCGTGTCGGCATGGACGCGGACGCAGCGACCGCTGCGACGCCCGCTTCGTCGCGACATCCCCTGGGGGCGCTTCTCCGGCTGACCGCCGCGCGCAGCTGCGGGACGCAGGCGTCTCGAAGGAATCCGACTACGTCTGCGTGATCCGTGAACCCTCCGCCTCACGAATCACGCAGACGATCGTCGCAGGACCCCCAGCGCCCTGCTCGGCGACGTTCCCCGTCGCCGCCTCGCCCTGCCCTGTGCAGGATGGGGCGTGTTCACCCCGACTCGGACCGGGACCGCTTCCCCCCTGCATGCCACGGTGCCGAGCATGCGGAGAGAGGGCGCAGTTCCGTGATCCGACGATGAGGGAACCCTAAATATTACATCGATTAGACATATACCCGCAAGCCCTGATCCGTCGACGGCAGAGACCGGGACGGCGTCTCGGATCAGCTGTCGAGCAGCAGATCCGAGGCACGGGGACTGAGGACCGAGTCGAGGACCACGCACCCGGCACCCACCGCACCGACGTCGTCCCCCACCACCGTGCCATCGACAGGAAGCGTGCGCACCGCGCGCGTCGCACTGGCACGATCGAGCCTGGCGGGGATCTCCCGCAGGTAAACGTCGGCGAGCCGAGCCCAGAAAGGCCCGCCGAACACGACCCGATCCACGTCGAGCATGTTGGTCAGCGCCGCCGTCAGCACGGTGATGTGCGCAGCCGCCTGTCTCAGCACCTCGACAGCCGCTTCATCGCCCTCGGCCGCTCGCTCGCACAGCCGACTGAATCTCTCATGGACGGCGGCGACGTCGCTCGCCTGGCGGTCGTCGCCGAAGACACCCGCACGCTCCGCCTGTTCGACGATCGCCTGCGGGGTGCAGACGACCTCGACGCACCCGCGGGACCCGCACGAGCAGGAGGGCCCGTCCGGGTCGACGATGATGTGCCCGATCTCGCCGATGTTGCGCGTGCTGCCACGCACCGCCTCCCCGTCTCTGGCCAGGGCCGCGCCGATCCCGGTGCCGAGGTAGACGAAGACGAACGAGTCGTCGGCCGACTCGCGTCGAGTCCACAGCTCCCCCACCGCGGCAGACGTCGTGTCCTTCTCCAGCACCACGGGCAGCCCGGTGGCCTCCGCCAACACCTCGCGCAGCGGAACACGGTGCCAGCCGACGAGCTTCGGGGGATCGATGACCGTGCCCTTCTCCACGTCGAGCGGGCCGGGGGCCGCGACCCCCACCCCCGCGATCCGCGAGCGATCCACACCCGATCCCACGATCAGGGCGTCGATCGTCGTCGCCATGGCCTCGACGATCCGGTGCGGATCCTCGGCGGGCGTGCGCACGCTCAGGCGTCGAACGATGGCACCCGACAGGTCGAGCAGCACGAATGTCATGAGGGCGGGGTCGAGGTGCACTCCCACCGCGAAGCGGCTGTCTGCGACGAGCCTCAGGGTGACGCGCGGCTTGCCAGGCCCGTTGATCGTGCGCCCGGCCTCCCTGATGAACCCGTCATCGAGGAGCCTCCGGGTGATGTTCGTGACGGTCTGCGCCGAGAGCCGGGTCGCCGTCGCGAGCTCGATCCTGCTCAACCCCTCGCCGGACTGGCGGATGGCCTCGAGGATCACGGACTGGTTGAAGTCACCCATACGCGGGAGATTGGTGCCACGACGCGTTGCCATCGTCCAATGATCCACCATCGAGGCGGATTCTTGTCCCCCAAAATACCTACAGACAATGTTTGCGCAAGCCATCAGACTGAGGGAGACGCTTCGCGTTCGGCTGGTCTCTCTGTCCCAGGGTAGACAGACGCTGATCGGCCACCAGCGGACGGTTTTCGGGTAACTGTCCGCACGGAGAGGGGCAGGGGGATTCGCCGCCCCTCTCCCACTCTCATCATCCTCGACTCCGGTCGCCTCCCCCGGCCGGGGCCGAGGACGTTCGCGAACCGCGTCAGACGACCGGCATTCAGCGCGGGATCTCGTGCCAGAGGTCGACCGCATCATCGTCGCCGGACGATCGCGAACCGGCGCGGCCGACCACGGTCACCGCGATACGAGGGTCCGGTGACGAGCGGATGATGAGTCGAGACGTCTGCGCCCGGCTGAGCACCACCGCCAGTTCGTCTCGGATCGCTTTGCGACGCGCCTCGTCGATACCGTCGAAGCCGCCCTCATCGAACACGGTGACGACCACGCCGCGCCGTCGCGCCGCCTCGATCGCGTTGCGCACCGCGTCGTTGAGGAGGTCGGCTCCGCGCAACTCGTCGCGCAGCCGCCCCTCGGCGAGACGTGCATCCAGACGCTCCTGATCGTTCAGCGCGCCCCTCGCCGCCACGACCCTGCTGAGGACCGGGCCGGCGACGGCCAGGGCGAACTGCGTGCGAAGACGCCGCTCACGCTGCCGGACCCGCTGCGTGGCGTGCCATGCGGACACCGCCTGCTGGATCTCTGCGAGACGCTCGGTGTCGCGCACCGCCCGGTCCCAGAACATCACGAGCAGTCGCGCAACGGCCACCCACATGATGGAGCCGACCAGCCCGAGGTTGAGCGCCACGACGAAGCCCAGCGACGCGGACGCCGCCACCACGAGCACCACGAGCACGAGCCAGCCGATCAGGGACCGCCGGCGAACGACGCACACGATACCGAGCAGGCCGAGAGCACCGATGTACCAGGTCGCGAAAGGGGCGGTGCGATCCGCCGGTTCGAGCGAGAAGGTGACGAGCACGGGGATCACCGCACTCGCCAGCAACGCGAGGATCGCCGACCACATCGGCATCTTCACCGAGGCGCCGTCGCCGAGGATCGCGATGTTCACGACCACCAGGTACACGGCGATCGCGAGGACCATCAGCAGCGGAGCCGTCGGCTGCTCGATCCACCAGATCCCTCGGGCGACGAAGTACAGTGCGAAACCGACGGCGAGAGAGGTGGCGACGCTGCGCACGGTGCGGTTCACGAGCGCACCCATCCCAGCGTGACGGTGGTGCCGTGCTCGTCGGAGACGATGTCGGCCGTGCCGGCGACGCCCGCCATGCGCGCGAAGATCGACGCGCGGATCCCGAGGCGGTCGGCACCGATCGAGTCGACGTCGAAACCCGACCCGGTGTCCGAGACCGTCACGACGACCCCTTCGTCTGCATGCCCCTCGACGATGATGTGGAGCCCGCGTCCGTTGGCATGCGACACGGCGTTGCCGATGGCCTGCCGCGCGGCGAGCACCAGCGCACGAGCCGCCCGCCCGGGGATGAGGCCGATTCCTCCGCGCTCCTCGACGATCGCGTCGGCACCGAGCTCGGACAGGGCCCGACGCAGCTCGACGACGATCTGCGCCGTGCCGACGGGCTCATCGCTGCCTTCCTGCGCGACGGCGGCTTCGGTGTTCGCAAGGCGGGTGAGAGCCTCCCGCGCCATGGCGACGGCCAGTTCCTCCGCACGCTCACCCTCGGCCCTCTCGGCGGCGATCAGCGCGGCGAGGACGCTGTCATGCATCAAGGCGGACATCGCCGCCCGCTCCTCTTCCGCTGCGGCCGCTGCGGCAGCCGTCGAATACGAAGCCACCGCCTGCCCCCTGGCCTCGTCCACGCCGGCGGCGACGGAGCGGAACATCCAGCCGAGCGAGACGATGACGACACCGAGGATGAGGGTGAACGACACATCGAACGCGGTCGTCACCCAGAACTCACGGGAGAACTCCCCCTGGACGAGGCGCACGTAGCCGTAGACGAACGGCATCCCGGCAGCCCACGCGAACTGGAGCCACAGCGGGAACGCGAGCATGGCCGCGACGACACCGACGTTGACGAGGAAGAAGATCCAGGGCTGGTCTCCCGCGCCCTTGTCCGAGGGGTCGACGACGGTCGGCCAGGCGGCGAGCGCGAGGACGTAGACCACGGCGAAGATTCCGGAGAAGGTGCGAACGCCCCGACCCACCACACAGGCCAGCAGCATCGCGGCGAGCGGCACGAACACCACGATCAGCGTCACCAGGTGCGCAGGATCCGCTGCGGACAGGGAACCCATCGCGGAGATCAGGGCCTGCGCTCCGAGCACAGCCGAACCGATCGCGACGACGATCGCGAGGATCCGTTCCATGCGCTTGCCGGTGAAGCGCTCGTACGCCGTCTCCGTGCTGCCGGGAGAGGGGATCTTGCTCCAGGCGTCGCGGATGCTCAGCGGCTCAGCGGCCACCGGGTGCCTCGTCAGCCGTGACGATCCCGTCCTCCATCGCTCGGCGCAGGAGATCGACCTTCGTCGGCGCGGGGCGCCCGACCTCGACGTACTTCACGCGGATGCGGGTGATGTTCTCCTTGGCGGTGGAGTAGGCGACGCCCAGCTTCTCGGCGACGGCCTTCAACGGCAGGCCGGTCGCATACAGGCGGAGCACCTCGCGCTCCCGTGTGGCGAGCTGCGCATCGGCGAAGGCGCGGTCTCCGTCGACGGCGCTCGCCCACTCGACGTTGTTGAGGGCCTCGCCCTGCGCCACGGTGCGGATCGCATCGAGGACGTCGTCGAGGGCGGAGGACTTGCTCACCACTCCGGCGGCACCGGCAGCGAGCGCCTCGCGCACGGCGGCCGGCCGATCGGCGACGCTGTGGATCACGACGCTCGCACCGTCGTTCACGAGGGAGGTCACGTTCTCGGTCACGGTCGTCCCGTCGCCGAGAGTGAGATCGAGCACGACGACCTCGGCAGGCGCCGCCGCGGTGGCGCGGCGCCATTCGAGGTACGACACGACGGTGCTCCCGGAGAAGACGACGGTCTGCGAGTCACGCGCGCACGCGGCCTCGAGACCGAGGCGAACGGACTCGTGATCGTCGATGAGTGCGACCGTGCTCATCCCCTCAGCCTACTGAGTCCCCCGACGAGCCGAGGATCGCTCACCGGGTGAGCAGCGCGACGACCTCGAAGTGATGCGAGTGCGGGAACAGGTCGAAGCTACGAAGGCGGTCCACGTTCCATCCGAGAGTCCGGAAGGTGCCGAGATCGCGAGCGAGGGCCACCGGATCGCACGCGACATACGCGATGGCATCCGGCGCGAGCGCGTGAATCGCCTCGACCACCTGACGACCGGCACCGGCGCGCGGGGGATCGAGGACCACGGCTCCTGTGCGCCCGCGCTTCTGCGTGGCCAGGAAACGATCGACGCGCGCCGTCACCGCATTCACCTCGAGGGGAGCGAGGTTCGCGGCCGCGTGCTGGGTGGCGCGGGCGCTGGACTCGACCGTCACGATGTCGGTGCCGCCGAGATCGGCGAGTGTCGCGGCGAACAGACCGACCCCTCCGTACAGGTCGTAGTGCGACTTCTGCTCGTCGACGTGCCCGTCGAGGATCCCGTAGACGGCGGCATCGAGCACCGAGGCCGCGCGCGGGTACACCTGCCAGAAGCCCGTGGAGTCGACCTGGAAGCGCCGGTCGTTGACCATCTCGTGGATGACCTCGGGAATGGGACGCTTGCGGAAGCCCCTCTGCACCCGTGGTGCACGCTCGGTCTCCTCGCGACGGATGATGCGCACCGTGCCGTCGGCGGGCTCGACGAGTTCGATGCGGCCAGGGGCCTCGCCCTGCAGTGCGAGTGCCGCTTCGGCGATCGCCGGCCGTGCGAGCGGGTGCGAGGTCACGGGGACGACGCGGTGGCTGCGAGCGGCGAACGGCCCGGCCATTCCCGTGTCGTCGACGTGCAGGGTGACGCGGGTGCGCCATCCGAGGCCGTCGCCCGACTCCACGGACTCGATCTCGGGGGCCTCGAGGCCGCTGCCCGCGAATCGGTCCAGCGATTCGGTCAGCACACGCCGCTTGAGCTCGCGCTGGTGGTCCAGATCGATGTGGCCCAGGTCGGCGCCGCCCGGGCGGTCCGCCGGATCACGGGAGACGTCGGCCTCCGCCCACACGTGCGGGCGGCGGTGCTCCGAGGCCTCGAGCACCTCGACGGTCTCCGCCCTCCAGAAGCTGCGGGTCGACGCATCAGCGCCCTCCTGCGGGGCGATCACGCGGGCACGCACGCGCTCACCGGGGATGGCATCGGAGACGAAGACCACGCGTCCCTCGTGGCGGGCGACGAAGGTGCCCCCGTGTGCGATGCCGGTGATGTCGAGTTCGAGCACGTCGGCTGGGGAGGAAGTCATTCTTCGAGGATACGGTGGTGGACATGCGCGTCTGCCTCGCCTCCACCTCCCCCGCCCGACTCATGCTGCTCCGCCAGGCCGGCATCGAACCGCTCACGGTGTCGCCGGATGTGGATGAGGACGCCGTCGCCGCCGCCGCAGAGGCGGAACGAGGCGCACCCCTGCCGCCGGCGGAACTGGTGCTGCTGCTCGCCCGCGCGAAGGCCGTGGCCGTCGCGCACGGTCTCGCCGACGAAGGCACCTTCGACGGCCTGGTGATCGGCGGGGACTCGATGTTCGCCCTCGGTGGGCGGGTGTACGGCAAGCCCTACACCCCGGAGGAGGCGACCAGGCGCTGGCAGGAGATGCGCGGAGCGACGGGCATCCTGCACTCCGGGCACTCCGTGTTCCGGGTCGCTCCCGGCTCAGAGCCCACCGAAGCCACCGCCGTCGCCGAAGCCGCCGTGACGTTCGCACACGACGTGAGCGACGCGGAGATCGCCGCGTACGTCGCCTCCGAAGAGCCGCTGCACGTGGCAGGGGCCTTCACCGTCGACAGCCTGGGCGGCGCCTTCATCACGCGCGTGGACGGCGACCCCTCGACGGTCGTCGGCATGTCGCTGTCGACCGTCCGCCGTCTGGCGGCCGAGCTCGGCGTCCGCTGGACGGACCTCTGGTCGTAGACTCCCCTCCACGTTTTCTCGACTTTCTTGTGGGGAGTCGTCAAAGGGATCGGGATCGTTCTCGCTAGGCTGGCAAGCATGCCTGCTATCGCCAAGGTGCTCATCGCCAACCGCGGCGAGATCGCCGTCCGCATCATCCGCGCCGCCCGGGACTCCGGAATCGCCTCGGTCGCCGTCTACGCCGACCAGGATCGCGACGCTCTGCACGTCCGCCTCGCCGACGAGGCCTACGCCCTCGGCGGCTCGACCAGTGCCGAGACCTACCTCCAGATCGAGAAGATCCTCTCGATCGCCCGCCGCGCCGGTGCCGACGCGGTGCACCCGGGATACGGGTTCCTCGCCGAGAACGCCGAGTTCGCTCGCGCCATCATCGGTGCGGGGATGACCTGGATCGGCCCGTCGCCCGAGGCCATCGAGGCGCTCGGAGACAAGGTGACCGCGCGTCACGTGGCAGAGAAGGTCGGCGCACCTCTCGCCCCCGGCACTCCCGGTCCCGTGGAAGGCGCCGACGAGGTCATCGCCTTCGCGAAGGAGTTCGGCCTGCCGATCGCCATCAAGGCGGCCTACGGGGGCGGCGGACGCGGTCTCAAGGTGGCGCGTGAGCTCGACGAGGTCGCCGAGCTGTTCGAATCCGCCACCCGCGAGGCCGTCGCCGCTTTCGGACGCGGCGAGTGCTTCGTCGAGAAGTACCTCGACAAGCCGCGTCACGTCGAGACGCAGTGCCTGGCCGACGCCGAGGGCAATGTCGTCGTCATCTCGACGCGCGACTGCTCACTGCAGCGCCGCCACCAGAAGCTCGTCGAGGAGGCGCCCGCCCCCTTCCTCACGCAGGAGCAGAATGACCTCCTCTACTCGGCGTCGAAGGCCATCCTCAAGGAGGTCGGCTACGTCGGCGCCGGCACGTGCGAGTTCCTCATCGGCGCCGACGGCACGGTGTCGTTCCTCGAGGTGAACACCCGCCTGCAGGTCGAGCACCCGGTCTCCGAAGAGGTCACCGGCATCGACCTGGTGCGCGAGCAGTTCCGCATCGCGGCCGGCGGCACCATCGACTACGACGACCCGAAGCCGCAGGGGCACTCGATCGAGTTCCGCATCAACGGCGAAGACCCCGGTCGCGGATTCCTGCCCCAGCCCGGCCCGATCCACGTGTTCAAGACGTTCGGCGGTCCCGGCATCCGGCTCGACTCGGGCGTCACCGCCGGCGACGCGGTCTCGGGTGCGTTCGACTCGCTTCTGGCGAAGATCATCGTGACGGGCAAAGACAGGGCGGAAGCACTGGAGCGCTCGCGCCGCGCGCTCGACGAGTTCGAGGTCGCAGGGCTCCCCACCGTCATCCCGTTCCACCGCAAGGTCGTGCGCGATCCCGCGTTCACCGCGGAGAACGGCGAGTTCGGCGTCTTCACGCGCTGGATCGAGACGGAGTTCGTCAACGACATCCCCGCGTGGGACGGCGAGCTCGAGGCGCCGACGCCTGCGGAATCGCGTCACACGGTCGTCGTCGAGGTCTCCGGCAAGCGTCTCGAGGTGAGCCTGCCCGATCGCGTCGCGGTCGCGGCCGGCACCGCCGGGCGCCCTGCCGCCGTCCCGCCGTCGCGTCGCAGCCACGCCACCACCGCCAACGCCGGAGCATCCGGTGACGCGGTCAAGTCGCCCATGCAGGCCACCGTCGTCAAGATCGCCGTCGCCGACGGACAGCAGGTCGTCAAGGGCGACCTGGTCGTCGTGCTCGAGGCCATGAAGATGGAGCAGCCGCTGCAGGCGCACAAGGACGGCGTGGTCGGCAACATCAACGCGGACGCCGGCGCCACGGTCTCCGCAGGACACCAGCTGCTCACGATCAGCTGACGCACAGCATCGACGCGAAAGGCGCCCCACCGCGGTGGGGCGCCTTTCGCATGTCTCCGCGGATCAGGAGATGTTCACAAGGTGCATCGCCCTGCTCGCATCGGTGATGCTGCTGGACAGCGAGGGGTACGCCGCGAAGACCCGGGAGACCTGGTCGACCGTGAGACGGCGCTCGACGGCGACCGCGATCGGGTAGATCAGCTCCGAGGCCTTGGGAGCGACGATCACGCCGCCGATCACCGTGCCCGATCCCTTGCGCGCGATGAGCTTGACGAAGCCGTCCTTGATGCCCATCATCTTCGCGCGCGGGTTCGCCGCGAGCGGGAGCTTGTAGACCAGGCCGTCGGCCACGCCGTCCTCGACGTCCTTCTCGCCGTAGCCGACCGTGGCGATCTCGGGCGCGGTGAAGATGTTCGAGGTGATCTTGATCTGCTCGAGCGGGATCACGATGTCGCCCAGGGCGTGGAACACGGCCGTGCGGCCCTGCATCGAGGCGACGGAGGCCAGCGGGAAGAAGTTCGTGCAGTCGCCGACGGCGTACACGTTGGGGACCGAGGTGCGCGCGACCCTGTTCACACGGACGTGCCCCGACTCGTCGAGCTCGACGCCGGCCTCCTCCAGACCGATGCCCGCGGTGTTCGGGATCGACCCGACCGCCATGAGGCAGTGGCTGCCGTCGACGGTGCGCCCGTCGGACAGCGTGACCGTGACGCCCTCGTCGGTGACCTCGACCCGGTCGGCGCGGGACTTGGAGAGCACCTGCATCCCCCCGCGCTTGAACACCTTCTCGAGAACGGCTGCGGCATCCTTGTCCTCGCCGGGGAGCACCTGCTCGCGGCTCGAGACGAGTGTGACCTTCGCCCCCAGGTTCATGTAGGCGGAGGCGAACTCCGCACCCGTGACACCCGATCCGACCACGATGAGGTGCTCGGGAAGGGCCTTCATGTCGTACAGCTGGGTCCAGGTCAGGATGCGCTTGCCGTCGGGCTTGGCCGAGTCGAGCTCGCGCGGCGAGGCGCCGACGGCCACGACGATCGTGTCGGCCTCGACCCGATCGAAGTCGGTGCCGCCCTGGCCCGTCGACACGATGATCGCGGTGGGCCCCTCGAGGCGGCCGTGTCCGGACAGGATGCGCACCCCGGCTTCGAGGAGCGTGGCGCGCATGTCCTCGGACTGCTGACCCGCCAGTGCGAGCAGGCGCTTGTTCACCGCGGCGAGGTTGATCGCGATCTCCGGCTTGAGCGGCCTGGAGTGATCGCCCTTCGCGTAGAAGTTCACACCGAGGTCGCTCGCCTCGGAGATGGCGACGGCGGCATCGGCGGTGGCGATCAGGCTCTTCGAGGGCACGACGTCCGTGAGGACGGCGGATCCGCCGACTCCCACGCGCTCGACCAGGGTGACCTCGGCCCCCAACTGGGCAGCCGCGAGGGCCGCCTCGTAGCCGCCGGGACCGCCGCCGAGGACGGCGACGCGCTGAGTGCGCTCGAAAGTGGTGGAAGACATGGAATCCATTCTCGCGCAATCCTGGCACCCGAGCCTGCACCTTCCTAGAGTGGATCCATGCCCGAAACGCACAGCAACCCCCTCGACGACCCGACCGCGAACCCGTTCGAGGTCGCCGCGCAGGCCGCAGCCGACATCGCACGTCTGACCGGTGTCGAGAAGCACGACATCGCCCTCACCCTCGGCAGCGGCTGGGGCAAGGCCGCCGACATCATCGGCGAGACCGTCGCGACGATCCCCGCGACCGAGGTCACCGGCTTCTCCAAGCCCGCGCTCGAAGGCCACGTCGGCACCCTGCGCAGCATCCGCACCCCCGACGGCAAGAACGTGCTCGTCATCGGTGCACGCACCCACTACTACGAGGCTCACGGCGTGCGCCGCGTGGTGCACAGCGTGCGCACCGCCGCCGCCACCGGCGCCAAGATCATGGTGCTGACCAACGGCGCCGGCGGCATCCGCGAGACGTGGACGCCCGGTCAGCCCGTGCTCATCAGCGACCACATCAACCTCACCGCGGACTCCCCGCTCGAGGGCGCCACGTTCGTCGACCTCACGGACCTCTATTCGAAGCGCCTGCGCGACGTCGCCCGCACCGTCGACCCGACGCTCGACGAGGGCGTCTACACGCAGTTCCGCGGCCCGCACTACGAGACCCCGGCGGAGGTGCAGATGGCCAAGCACATCGGCGGCCACATCGTCGGCATGTCGACCGCGCTCGAGGCGATCGCCGCCCGCGAGGCCGGCATGGAGATCCTCGGCTTCTCCCTCATCACCAACCTCGCCGCGGGCATCCAGCAGACCCCGCTCAGCCATGGCGAGGTGATCGAAGCCGGACGTGAGGCCGAACCCGTGATCTCCGCGCTCCTGGCGAGGGTGGTCGAGGCCCTGTGAACGAGGAGCTGCTCGCGCAGGCCAGGGCCTGGCTGCGACAGGACCCGGATCACGAGACGCGCGACGAGCTGGCCGGTGTGATCACCCGTGCCGCCGCCGGCGACGAAGGGGCGATCGCCGACCTGGAGGACCGTTTCCGCACGCGGCTCGCGTTCGGGACCGCCGGTCTCCGCGGCGAGCTCGGTGCCGGCAGCAACCGGATGAACAGGGTGCTCGTTGCGCAGGCCGCCGCGGGCTTCGCCGCCTACCTGCGCGAGAAGTCCGACGGACGCACGCCGACAGTCGTCGTCGGCTACGACGGACGCCGCAACTCCCGCGTGTTCGCGACGGACTCCGCCGAGCTGTTCGCCGGGGCAGGTCTGCGCGCGATCCTGCTCCCCCGGCTCCTCCCGACGCCCGTGCTCGCTTTCGCCGTGCGCCACTTCGGAGCCGATGCCGGAGTGATGGTGACCGCGAGCCACAACCCGCCGAACGACAACGGCTACAAGGTCTACCTCGGCGGCGCCGACCACGGGTCGCAGATCGTCGCCCCCGCAGACGCCGAGATCGCCGCGCACATCCAGCGCACGGCCGACGCGGGATCCGTCGCGACGCTCCCGCGCTCCACGGACTACGAGACCGCCGGTGAAGAGGTCGTCGAGGCCTACATCGCCGCGACCGTCGCCGTGGCCCCGGCCCCGGCGGGCACCACGGGCATGCGGTGGGTGTACACCGCGATGCACGGGGTCGGCTGGGAGACGCTGTCGCGCATCGTGAAGGACGCCGGCTACCCCCAGCCCTTCGTCGTCGACGAGCAGCTCACCCCCGATGCCACGTTCCGCACCGTCTCGTTCCCGAACCCCGAGGAACCGGGAGCGATGGATCTCGCCTTCGCGAGGGCCCGCCGGGTCAAGGCCGACTTCATCCTGGCGAACGACCCCGATGCGGACCGCCTGGCCGTCGCCGTGCCCGATGCTTCGACAGCGGACGGTTGGCGACGTCTCACCGGCAACGAGGTCGGTCTCCTGCTCGGCGCGCGGGCTGCCCGCGCCGCGGCAGGAACCCCGGGTGCATCGCTCGCGTGCTCCCTCGTCTCCTCCCCCGGTCTCGGTGCCGTCGCGGCGCACCACGGACTCGACTTCCACGAGACCCTCACCGGGTTCAAGTGGATCTCGCGCGCCCCCGGCATCGTCTTCGGCTTCGAGGAGGCACTGGGCTACCTCGTGAACCCGGAGACCGTGCGCGACAAGGACGGCGTATCGGCCGCGGTCGCCATCCTCGGCCTCGCCGCGGAGGCACGCGACCGGGGAGCCACGCTCGTCGATCTGCTCGATGAGCTCGGAGAGACCTACGGGCATTTCGCGAGCGGCCAGGTGTCGGTGCGCGTCGAGGACCTCGCGGTCATCGGCAACGTGATGCTCGCGCTGCGCACGCTTCCTCCGACGCACATCGCCGGACGTTCGATCGCCTCCGCCGAGGATCTTCTGCAGGCAGCGCCCGGCCAGCCGTCCGGCGACGTGCTGCGGTACCGTCTCGTCGACGGATCACGGGTGATCGTGCGCCCCAGCGGCACCGAACCGAAGCTCAAGGTCTACATCGACGCCCGCGCGGAGTCGGCGGAGAGTGCGCGTGAGGCGGTCGCAGAGCTCGAAGCCGGAGTCCGCGCCCTGCTCGACGAGCGTTCCTGAGCATGCCCGTCCGACACCTCGTCGTCAGCGCGCACAACGGTGCGCACGCCCGACCGGTGGCCGAGCTGGTACGACTCGCGCAGTCCCATACCGCTCCGGTGACCCTCCGCACGGGCGACGGCACGATCGTCGACCTGACCAGTGTGCTGGCGGTCATGGACCTCGG
Source organism: Microbacterium maritypicum (assembly GCF_008868125.1). Lineage (NCBI taxonomy): Bacteria > Bacillati > Actinomycetota > Actinomycetes > Micrococcales > Microbacteriaceae > Microbacterium > Microbacterium maritypicum. Next base: position 924,971 of record NZ_WAAQ01000002.1, on the reverse strand, counting down.
GATCGCCTCGGGGGATTCGGTCGTGCTCGAGACGGCGCCCTCCGCGACGGCTGAGGCCGTTCTCGATCAGCTCGCGGAGGTGCTCGCTCCCCGCGGATGACGATGACCGCGGTCAGCCGTCGATCACGGAGACGAGCTCGTCGAGGAACGCCTCGAAGGTCGTCCCCTTCCGGACGATCCGCTGCACGCTCTCGCGCTCGCTGAACACTTCGACCAGCTGCTCGAACACGGTCTGGAACGCCGCACGATCGCTCTCGCTGAAGGCCGCGAGCGCGACGACCTGCACGCGTCCTCCGCCCCACGCCGCAGAGCCGTCGGCGACGCCGATGGCGATGGCGGTGCGGCTCGCGGTCATCTGGAGCGCGTGCGGGACCGCGAGCGCATCCGTGAAGGCGGTCGAGGACATCCGCTCGCGCACGATGGTGTTCTCGACGTAGTCCTCGCCGATCAGCCCCGCCTGGACGAGGAGCCCGCCGAGGCGTCGGATGATCGCCTCCTCCCCCTCGTCCGGCAGCGGGAACACGTAGGCGTCGGCCAGGAAGTAGCGGGCGAGCTCACCCCGAAGGCGCGTGAGACGTCGGCCCCGACGCACCCGAGCCGCCGCCTGCTGGATGCGGTCGACGTCGGCGTCGGTCAGGAACGGCTGGATGCGCACGAAACGGTCGCCGGAGGACCCCGGTTCGATCGTGCTGAGCACGAGGTCGGTGTCGAAGGACGACCAGTCGGGATCGACGTTCGTCACGACGGTCGTGACCTCGATCGCCGAGCCCAGCGAGCGGTCGACGCTCGAGCGGAGCAGCTCGTGCAGCTCGTGATACCCCGGGCAGACGATAGTGGCGGTGAGGATCGACTCGGCCTTGCGGCTGCGCTCCAGCCGTCCGCCGACATGCATGGCGATGTACGCGATCTCATCGTCGTGGATGGGCGTGCCGACGCGGTCGTGCAAGCCGCTGGCGATCGAGACCGCCACCTCGAAGATCATCGGATACGTCGTCTTGAGGGAGCGGGTGAGCGGGTTGCGCGTCAGCGCGCTCTCCTCGGCGCGACGCAGCAGGTTCTGCACGTGCAGCGCGAGTCGGAGCACGAACGTCTCGTCGACCAGGTCGACCTGGAAGTCCTCGGCCGCCCGGCTGATCTCGGCGCGCACGGCGGCTTCGACGGCCGGGTCCACGCCGCTGCGCGCGACCTCCCGGGTGGCATCCTCACCGGGGGCGACGATGCGGGTGAGCACGAGGGAGGCGAGGTGGCCGCTGTCGCCCTCGCCGAGCACGACCGAGAAGTGCTCCGCGGCCAGGCGGGCGATGACCGCGCCGACGCGCGGGATCTCCTCCCGCGTGCCCGCCGGCGAGGATTCCAGGGCGTGTCCGGCCGCGACCCGCTCCGCCGCGATGGCGATGTGCAGCAGCACGTCGGCGATCGCGAGCTCGTTCACGTAGTAGCCGAGCTCGCCGAGTTCGCGGACCAGGGAGGACTTGAACGGCCCGACGGCGCTGGCAGCCACCGCGGACCCGGAGAGCGCACGGCGGAAGGTCTCGGGGTGGAAGGACGCGTCGTCCATCTCGTCGTGCGCGAGCCTGCTGAGAAGACGGCGCTGCGCGGGCTCATCGCCTCGGAGACGCACGCGCTCCCGGTCTCGCTCGAGCAGGAGCTCGGTGCCGTCGAGCAGGCCGCGCACCCGCACCAGGTCCGCCTCGAGAGTGGCCTCGCTGACGTGCAGCTCGTCGGCCGTGTCGAACACGTCGATCCCGGCAGGCTCGTCCAGCAGGAGCCGCACCAGCGTGTGAAGCCGATCGCGCGGCGCCGACTCCCCCGTCTGACGCATCCGGAGCGCACCACGGGCACCGGGCCCTGCACGATACCCGGCCGGGCCGGACTCGATCACGCCGGCACCGGGCGTGCGCGCATTCAGCGCCGCGACGTAGGAGCGGATGCTTCGCGGCGTGACTCCGAGCAGATCGGCGAGGCTCGCGGCCGTCGCCCATCCTTCCTGGCGCAGCAGCGCTGCGAGGAGCTGGTCCTGGCGCTGGCGCGACATGATCCTCCCCTTCCCGCGTGCTGACCGCACTGTCTCGACGTGGTCTCCATGATGTCAGCATGCCGGCATGCGCGGGCGGAAGCCCTCGTTCCGCGGGGGCGGAAAGGAACCTGTTGGCGCGGCACCCCCTCCGGTTCACAGACTGTTCTCAGGAAGGTGGGAATCGATGAGGATCCTCGTGGTGTGCGGCGCCGGCGCGTCGAGCACGTTCGTCGCACAGCGGCTCCGCACGGCGGCAGCAGCGGCCGGTCTCGACTGGGACGCGACGGCCGGGATGGAGAGTTCCGTCTCCGACTCCGGCTCCGACCTCGTCCTCGTCGGCCCGCACCTGAGCGACCGGCTGGAAGCCATCCGCACCCGTGCGCACGCGCCCGTCGCAGTGCTCCCGCATGACGTCTTCGCCGACCGCGACGGCTCCCGCACCCTCGTCTTCGCCCGATCGATCCTCGCCGCCGCCGGCGACACCCCGAAAGGAACACCATGACCGCCACCCGCACCGTCCGGATCGGCTCCTCCCACGGACTGCACGCCCGCCCGGCGAAGCTCTTCGCGCAGGCGGCGAAGGATTCCGGCATCGCCGTGACGATCGCCAAGGACTCGGGCAAGCCGGTCAACGCGGCGAGCATCCTGGGCGTCATCGCCCTGGCGATCGAGTACGGGGACTACGTGACGCTCACGGCCGACGGCGACGGTGCAGAGGGCGTCCTCGACACCCTCACCGAACTGCTCACCACGGACCACGACCAGGACGCCGCCGGATGAGCGAGCTGCGCGGAGTGGGGATCGGTCTCGGTGTCGCACAGGGGCCGATCATCCGCATGTCCGAGGCGATGCCCGCCCCGGAGAACACGCCGAGCACCGTGGGTGCCGAAGCCGAGCGCGCCCGGGTCCACGATGCCGTCGCGACGGTCGCCCGAGAGCTGAACGAGCGCGGCGCGGCCGCGGGCGGCTCCGCGCAGGAGGTGCTCGAGGCACAGGCGATGATCGCCGAGGACCCGACCCTCCAGGACGAGGTCGACACCCGCATCGACGCCGGCGCGACCGCCGAGTGGGCCGTGCACGACGCGTTCGCCGGATTCCGCGCGACACTCGAGGCCGTCGGCGGCTATCTCGGCGAGCGGGCTGCCGACCTCGACGACATCGCACAGCGAGTCCTCGCGCATCTTCGGGGCGTCGACGCCCCCGGAGTGCCCAGCCCGGGACACCCGTTCGTCCTGGTCGCGCGAGACCTCGCCCCCGCCGACACCGCCCTCCTCGACCTGGACCAGGTCCTCGCGCTGATCACGACCGACGGCGGGCCCACGTCGCACACGGCGATCCTCGCCAGGGAGAAGGGCATCGTCGCGATCGTCGGCGTCGCGGACGGTGCACTGCTCACCACGGGCGAGACGGTGATCGTCGACGCCGCCGCCGGGGTCGTGACCCGCGAACCGACCGAAGAGGAGAAGGACCGTGCCACGCAGCGCGCTGCCGCCCGCCGCTCGGCCGACGCCGCTCCGCTGACTCCCGGCGCCCTCGCCGACGGCACGCCTGTCGCACTGCTCGCGAATCTGGGGAAGCCCGCAGACGCTGCGGATGCGGTCGCTCGGGGGGCCGAGGGCGTCGGGCTGTTCCGCACCGAGTTCCTGTTCCTCTCCTCGGCGCAGGCGCCGACGATCGCCCAGCAGCGCGAGTCCTACCGGGCGCTGCTGGCGGCGTTTCCGGGCAAGAAGGTCGTGGTGCGGATGCTGGATGCCGGTGCCGACAAGCCGCTGGCGTTCCTCAACGACGCGCACGAGGAGAATCCCGCGCTGGGGCTCCGGGGCCTCCGGGCCCTCCGGGCGAGCGAGGACATCCTGCGCGAGCAGCTGACCGCCCTCGCCGAAGCCGACGCCGAGACCGAGGCCGACCTCTGGGTGATGGCCCCCATGGTCGCCACGGTCGAGGAGACCGTGTACTTCACGGGTCTCGCCCGCGAATACGGCCTGCAGACGGCCGGGGTGATGGTCGAGATCCCCGCGAGCGCCCTGCTCGCCGACCGCGTGCTCGCGCACGCCGACTTCGCCTCGATCGGCACCAACGACCTCACGCAGTACACGATGGCCGCCGACCGCATGCTGGGTTCCGTCGCCGGTTTCCAGGACCCCTGGCATCCGGCCGTGCTCAGACTCGTCCGCGAGGTCGGCGATGCGGGCGCCCGACTGGCCAAACCCGTCGGCATCTGCGGCGAGGCGGCGGCCGACCCGCTGCTGGCCGTCGTGCTCGTCGGGCTCGGAGCCACGAGCCTCTCGATGGCGCCGTCCGCTCTGGCGGACGTGCGACACGCACTGTCCGAACGCACCCTGTCCGAGGCGCGGAGCCTCGCCGAAGCCGCCCTGGCCGCTGACGATGCCCCCTCCGCCCGTACCGCCGCGGCGACGCTCGCCGCGGAACTCCCCCTCCACAAGAAAGAGACGACATCATGACGACGACGTCACCTGCCGCCACGAAACCGGGCGGCCTCCGCGTAGGAGTGCAGCGTTTCGGCACGTTCCTCTCGGGCATGATCATGCCCAACATCGCGGCCTTCATCGCCTGGGGCTTCATCACGATGCTCTTCATCGCCGTCGGCTGGCTGGGGTGGTGGCATCCGGTGTCCGACCTCCTCGGCGGCTTCGGAAACGCCGACGTCATCGGCTGGCAGGGAGCGATGACGGCTCTCGCCCAGGACGAGAACGGCGCCACGTTCCCGCAGTATGTCGGCCTCGTCGGGCCGATGGTCACCTACCTGCTTCCGCTGCTCATCGCCAACACCGGCGGTCGCATGATCTACGGCGAGCGCGGCGGCGTGGTCGCCGTGATCGCGACGATGGGTGTGATCGTCGGCACGAACATCCCGATGTTCCTCGGCGCGATGATCATGGGCCCGCTCGCAGCGTGGATCACGAAGCAGATGGACCGGCTGTGGGACGGCAAGATCCGTCCGGGCTTCGAGATGCTGGTGAACAACTTCTCCGCCGGCATCCTCGGCATGCTGCTCGCCATCGTCGGCTTCTTCGTGTTCGGACCGGTGATGCTCGCGGTGAGCACCTTCCTCGGCACGATCGTGGACTGGCTGGTGAACTACCAGCTGCTGCCGCTGCTCTCGGTCATCGTCGAACCGGCCAAGGTGCTGTTCCTCAACAACGCCATCAACCACGGCGTGTTCACCCCCCTGGGTCTGCAGCAGGTCGAGGAGGCCGGCAAGTCGATCCTGTTCCTCATCGAGGCGAACCCCGGCCCCGGCATCGGTCTGCTGCTCGCGTTCAGCTTCTTCGGCGTCGGCGCGGCGAAGGCGTCGGCACCGGGCGCGGCGATCATCCAGTTCTTCGGCGGCATCCACGAGATCTACTTCCCGTACGCGCTGAGCAAGCCGATCACCATCCTCGCGCTCATCGCGGGTGGTGCCACCGGCGTCACGACGAACATGGTGCTGAACGGCGGACTCGCCTTCCCCGCGGCTCCGGGCAGCATCATCGCGGTCACGGCCGCGGCGGTCGCACCGGCGGCGGGCGGAGTGGCGAACCTGCTGGTCGTGTACCTCTCGGTCGTGCTGGCCGCGGTCGTGACCTTCCTGCTCACGGCGGTGTTCCTGCGGGCCTCCCACAAGCGCGACCTCGAGGCCGAAGGAGACACCTTCGGCGCGGCGATCGCGCAGACAGAGGCGAACAAGGGCAAGTCGTCCGCCGCGATGGATGCCCTGCGGACGTCGACGGCGGCGACGACCCCCGAGGCTGCGGCCGCTCCGAGCACCACCGCGATCGCCACCACTCCGATCGAGCGCATCGTGTTCGCGTGCGACGCCGGTATGGGATCGTCCGCCATGGGCGCCAGCGTCCTGCGCAACAAGCTCAAGAAGGCCGGCATCGAGGACATCACCGTCACCAACCAGGCGATCGCGAACCTCGACGGCACTGCCGACGTGGTGATCACGCAGCAGCAGCTCACCGAGCGCGCCACCGCGAAGTCGCCGAACTCGGTCCACGTGTCGGTCGACAACTTCATGAACTCGCCCAAGTACGAAGAGGTCGTCGAGATGGTGCGCGAGCAGCGAAAGGAAGCAGAATGAGCGTTCTCACCCCCGAGCAGGTCCGCATCCATCCCGGAGGGGCGACGCGGGACGACGCGCTCCAGGAGGCGACCGACATCCTGGTCGCCGCCGGAGCCGTGACACCGGCGTACGTCGATGCGATGAGGCAGCGCGAGGAGACTGTGTCGACCTTCATGGGCAATGGCCTCGCCATCCCGCACGGCACGAACGACGCGAAGGATGCGATCCTCGCCTCGGCCCTGTCCGTCGTCCGCTACGACGGCGGCGTGGACTGGGCCGGCGACCCGGCGACGTTCGTGATCGGCATCGCGGGTGTCGGTGACGAGCACCTGGAGATCCTCTCCCGCATCGCGATCCTGTTCTCCGAGGAGGACGATGTCGCGCGGCTCACCGCGGCGCAGACCCCCGAGGAGCTCTACGCCCTCCTCTCGGAGGTGAACGAGGGATGAAGGCGGTCCACTTCGGGGCGGGCAACATCGGGCGCGGGTTCGTCGGTCTGCTGCTGCGCCAGGGCGGGTACGAGGTCGTGTTCTCCGACGTCGCGGATGCCCTGGTCGACGCGATCAACGCGGTCGACTCCTATACCGTGCACGAGGCCGGCCCCGGAGGGACCGATCACGTCGTCACCGGCTTCCGAGCGGTGAACAGCCGGACGGACCCCGCCGTCGTGGCCGAGGAGGTCGCATCGGCCGACATCGTCACGACCGCGGTCGGACCGACCGTGCTGCGCTTCGTGGCTCCGTCGATCGTCGCGGGGCTCGCCTTGCGCTCCCCCGCCGCCGGGCCGCTGCAGGTGATGGCGTGCGAGAACGCGATCGGCGCTACCGACCTGCTCCGCCGCGAGATCGCCGCGGCCGCAGGGGCGGATGCCGACACGCTGCTGGCCAGAGCGGTCTTCGCGAACACCGCCGTGGACCGCATCGTGCCGGCGCAGCCGGAGGGAGCAGGGGTCGATGTCACCGTCGAGCCCTATTTCGAATGGGCGATCGAGTCAGGGCCGTTCAGGGGGAACCTGCCCCACATCCCGGGAGCGCACTTCGTCGACGACCTGGCCCCGTACATCGAGCGCAAGCTGTTCACGGTGAACACGGGCCATGCGGCTACCGCGTACTTCGGAGCCCGCGCCGGCATCGAACGCATCTCGGATGCTCTGGCGGACCCCGCCATCGCGGCGAGCGTCTCGGCGGCTCTCGAGGAGACATCGGCGGTGCTGGTCGCCGAGCACGGCTTGGACCCGGACGATCTCGCCGGCTACCGTGCGACGATCCTCGATCGGTTCCGCAACCCCGCGCTCATCGACACCGTCCAGCGCGTCGGTCGCCAACCGCTGCGCAAGATCTCCCGGCACGAGCGCTTCGTGGGTCCTGCCGCCATGGCCGCGGAGCGCGGCCTGCCCACTGAGGCTCTGGTCGCGGCCGTCTCGGCAGCGCTCGAATTCGACGACCCGGCGGACGAGCAGTCGGTCGAGCTGCAGCAGCTGCTGCGGACCGAGGACCCTGACGCTCTCACCACGAGGACGACGGGCCTCGACCCCGAGCATCCGCTGTTCCGCTCGGTCCGCGACGCCGTCGCCGCCCGGCAGCACGGCCTCGATATCGCCTGACCCACAGCTCATCCACGCCCCCGCGCTGCCGATACGATCGGTGGGCGGGGGCGTTTTTCGAGCACGACGATGTGCGGGGAGCCAGATGAACAGATATGCCGTGATCGGCGCGGGGCCGTCGGGCCTCGCCGCAGCACGTGCGTTGCACACGCGCGGGATCACCGTCGACGGTTACGAGGCGTCGCACGGCGTCGGCGGGCTGTGGGACATCACCAATCCCCGCAGCACGATGTACGAATCCGCACACCTCATCTCCTCGCGCACGACCACCGAGTTCGCCGAGTTCCCGATGCGCTCTCGCGTCGACTACCCCGGTCACCGGGTGCTCAAGAAGTACTTCGACGACTACGCGGAGCACTTCGGACTCACCGAGCTGTTCCGGTTCGACACCAGGGTCACCCGCCTCGAGCCGCGCGACGGCGGCTGGGACCTGACCAGTGCCGGCCCCACGGGGAACGAGACCCGCTGGTATGCCGGAGTCGTCCTCGCGAACGGGACGCTCGCCGAGCCGAACGTGCCGACGTTCACCGGGGAGTTCAGCGGCGAGCTGCTGCACACGAGTGCCTACAAGTCGCCCGAGCAGCTGAAGGACAAGCGCGTACTGCTGATCGGCGCAGGCAACTCCGGCTGCGACATCGCGGTGGATGCCGTGCACCATGCGGTCTCGGTCGACATGAGTGTGCGGCGCGGGTACTACTTCGTACCCCGCTACCTGTTCGGCAGGCCCAGCGACACCCTCAATCAGGGACGCCCACTTCCGGCGCGCATCAAGCAGGCGGTCGACAGCCGCGTGCTACGGGCCTTCACGGGTGACCCCGTGCGGTTCGGGTTCCCCCGGCCCGACTACCGCATCTACGAGTCGCACCCGATCGTGAACACCCTGATCCTGAATCACCTCGGGCAGGGCGACCTGCGCATCCGGCCGGACATCGCCCGATTCGAGGGGACGGCGGTGCACTTCCGCGACGGCAGCGCCGACGACTACGAGCTGGTGCTGCTCGCCACCGGGTACACCCTCGACTACCCGTTCGTGGACAGGGAGCACCTGCACTGGCGCGGCGCCTCGCCCCGGCTGTTCCTCAACGTCTTCCCCGCATCGTTCAACGGCCTCTACGTGATGGGCATGATCGAGGCCTCAGGCATCGGCTGGCAGGGCCGCTACGAACAGGCCGAGCTGCTCGCGGCCTACCTCTCCGCCGTCGAGGAGGACCCCGCGCGCGCCGCCCGTTTCCGCGAGCGGGTGACCGGAGCACCCTGGCCCGATGTGACCGGCGGCTACCGCTACCTGGGCCTGGACCGGATGGCGTACTACGTCAACAAGGACGCCTACCGGGGCGCTGTGCGGCGCGAGAAGAGCGCGCTGGAGGTGTCGGCGTGAACGTCGACGACGTGGTCCTGTCCTTCACGCCGGGCACGCTCACGATCCTCAACGTCGTGCTCGGCCTGATCATGTTCGGCATCGCCCTCGACACCTCGCCGAGCGACTTCCGCGTCGTGGCGAAGCATCCGAAACCGTTCGTGATCGCGATCCTCGCACAGCTGCTCCTGCTGCCGATCGCCACCTTCGCACTCACCCTCGTGCTTCCCGTGCCGCCGTCGATGGCGCTGGGCATGCTCCTGGTCGCGTGCTGCCCACCAGGGAACATCTCGCAGGTGCTCACCCACCGCGCCGGCGGCAATGTCGCCCTCTCGGTCTCGCTCACGGCGGTCGGGAATCTGATCTACATCTTCGCGATGCCGCTCAGCATCACCTTCTGGGGATCGCTGCACCCGACGGCACGCACGCTGCTGCGTGACGTCGCCGTCGACCCCTGGCGCATGCTGCTCGAGGTCCTGCTCATCGTGGGGCTCCCGTTCGCGCTGGGACTGCTGCTGCGTGCCGGCGCTCCGCGGTTCAGCGCCCGTGTGCAACCGTTCGTGAAGTGGTTCAGCCTCATCGCGCTGCTCGGGTTCATCATCGCCGCGCTCGTGGGCAACTGGGCGGTGTTCGTGCAGGTCCTCGGCATCATCCTGATCGTGGTCGCGGTCCACGACGCTGTCGCCCTGGCCCTCGGCTACGGCACAGCGGTGATCGGCGGGCTCGGCACCCGCGAGCGCAAGGCCATGACGTTCGAGGTCGGCATCCGCAACGCCGGCCTCGGCCTCGGGCTGGTGTTCCTGTTCTTCGACGGGCTCGGAGGCATGGCCGTCGTCGCCGGCTGGTGGGGCATCTGGGACATCATCGCCGGCCTCGTGCTCGCCGGGCTCTGGGCGCGGCACACCAGAAGACGAACTGGCTCCTCGTCCGGCGACGCGAGCGGCCGCACGAAGGCGGAGGCTGCCTGATGCCGCGCGTGCTCATCACGGGAGGAAGCGGGTTCCTCGGTTCGCATGTCGCCGCGGCCCTCGCGGCCCGCGACGACGTCGAGCTGGTCGTCTGCGGCGATCTTCGACACGGGGTGCCTCGCGACGGCATCATCGACGAGACGCTGGATGTGACGGACTCAGCCGGCCTCGCCCCGCTCCTGCGACGGCACGCGATCGACACGGTCGTGCATCTGGCAGCCATCGTCAATCCCGGTCGCGACGTCGAGCAGGAGTATCGCGTCGATGTCACCGGGTCCGCGAACGTGCTCGCCGCGTGCGTGGAGGCAGGTGTCCGGCGGATCGTGGTCTCCAGCTCCGGGGCCGCCTACGGCTACCATGCGGACAACCCCCGATGGATCGACGAGGAACAGCCTCTGCGCGGCAACGACGCCTTCCCGTACGCGCGGCACAAGCGCCTGGTCGAGGAGATGCTCGCGGAGCACCGGGCTGCCCACCCCGAGCTCCAGCAGGTGGTGTTCCGCATCGGCACGATTCTCGGGCCGACGGTGCGGAACCAGATAACGGCGCTCTGGGATGGACGACGGATACTCCGGATAGCCGGATCCGCATCGCCCTTCGTCTTCATCTGGGTGGATGACGTGGCTGCGGCGATGGTGCGCGCGGCGACCGACGGCCCACCGGGCATCTTCAACGTCGCCGGAGACGGATGCCTGACCGTTCCCGAGATCGCCGAACGCCTGGGGAAGCCGCAACTCGTCCTCCCGGCGTGGGCGTTGTCGGGGGCCCTGCGCATCGGGCGGATGCTGCGTCTCACGGAGCACGGACCGGAGAAAGTCCCCTTCTTGCGGTACCGGCCGGTCCTGGCCAACGCAGACCTCAAGAGGGTGTTCGGCTACACCCCGCTGCGCACGAGCAGGCAGGCCTTCGAGGAGTACCTCCGCACGCACCCCACGATCGCCCGGGAGAGACGCCGGGCGCAGTAGCGTGGAGCCATGCAGAAGAAGCGTGGACGCCGGATCCTGAAGCGTGTTCTGTGGAGTGTCGCGATCGTGCTGGTGCTCGCCGTCGGCGGCGTGCTCGCGTGGTCGCAGATCGGCGTCATGGCCGCCGAGCCGGAACCGCTCGCGGCCGTGCGAGAGAACCCGGCGATCACCGTGACCGACGCGGACGAGGGCATCGTCCTCGCCCCGGCCGACGGCGCGTCGGAGCGCGGACTGGTGTTCATCCCCGGAGCCAAGGTCGACCCCTGGGCATACGCCGCGATACTGCAGGGGCTCGCAGAGGACGGGGTCACCGTCGTGATCACCCGACCCTGGCTGAACCTGGCGTTCTTCGATCCGCGCGGCCTCGATGCCTTCACAGCTGCGGCCCCCGACGTCGATGTCTGGAGCGTCGGCGGTCATTCCCTGGGCGGCGTACGCGCCTGCCAGCTCGCCGCCGACGCCGATGCGCTCGTGCTGTTCGCCTCCTACTGCGCGAACGACCTGTCCGAGAGCGGGCTCCCCGTCCTCAGCCTGTCCGGAAGCGAGGACGGGTTGTCCACCCCGGAGAAGATCGCCGACGCACGGGACCAGCTGCCCACCGACGCCGACATGGTCGAGATCGACGGCGCTTCGCACGCCTCCTTCGGCGACTACGGCCCGCAGGACGGGGACGGCACTCCCTCGATCTCTCGCGAGCAGATGCACGCAGAGGTCACGCGTCTCACCGAGAGCTTCCTCGCGCCACTCGCCCCGTGAGGGTCACTCCCCCGCCGTCCCGAGGATCGGGTCGAGCAGCGGATGCAGGTGCCGTGTGCGCAGAACCGATGCCGCGGCTCGGGCCCCTGCTCCGAGTGCGGCGGTGACGTCCGCCCCGTCGAGACGCGCATCGAGCACGCCGGCCAGGAAGGCATCACCGGCGCCGTTCGTGTCGACGACCTCCACGGGCGCAGCCGGAACCCGGTGCAATTCTCCGTTCCCGTCGATCGCCACCGCCCCGTCGGCGCCCAGGGTGCACACGGCGAGGCCGGCCCCCGCCGCGATGCGTGAGCGCAGGAACGCGACCGGGTCATCGAGGCGGTCCGCATTGCAGAACACGGCGTGAGCGGCGTCGAGGAACGGCCGGTGGAAGGGCGCAGTACCGTCGTAGTCGTGCACGTCCACCCAGATCGGAGTGCCGGTCGCTCGAGCGACCGGCAGCAGCCGCAAGGGCTCCGCCGCGAGATCGAGCACGATGGCATCGGCCGCCGTCATCTCGTCGCGCACCTCTTCGTCATGCTCTCCTCGCGTCTCCTGCGGCGTCGACAGGTACAGCGACACGCGCTCCCCCGCCGGTGTCATCAGGTTCAGATGCCGTTCGGTGATGCCGTCGCTCCACCGCGTCCGCACACCGGAGGCACGCAGGGCTTCGCGGACGCGTCGGCCCTCCGCGTCCGTCCCGGTGATGGCATGGAGCCGCGTCGTGCGGCCCAGTGCGGTCAGGCTGAGCGCTTTGCCGGCGCTGGTCCCGCCGACCGTCTCCCACGTGTCCTCGGCGAACTGCATGTGCGGCTCCGGTTCCGGCAACCGATCGAGCACGACGATACGGTTCCACGACGCGGGGCCGACGATGAAGACGGACGCGGGTTCGGAGGCGGGAGGCATGACACCATCCTGCCGTGCGGTCCCCTCAGCCGATGCGGGAGACCAGCGCGTCCAACCCCATGCCGTAGTCGATGCGCACCACGGGAAGAGCGAGCTTGTCCGTGCCGATCTTCACGTATCCGGGTTCGATGGTGCGACCCATCTCGTAGCCGGCCTGGGCGACGCCCTGCTTGGTCGTGTCGTTGTAGTGCCCGTAGGGGTACGCGACCACCTGACCCACGCCGAGGATGTCGGCCGAGGTCGTGAGGTCGGCCGCGATCTGATCGGCGCTCCAGTTGACCATCCGGCCCTTGCCGTTGTCGCCGGCCTGGTGCATGTCGTGGGTGTGCGAGCGGCGCTGCACGTAGATCGACGGTGCCGGATCCTGCCGATAGGCCGTGATCATGAACGACGTCGAGAGCACCTTGTATTTGTCGACGACCGGTACCGCGAGGTCGAACCACGTCTGATCGGCGTCGTCGTCGGTGATGATCACGCTCTTCGCCGGCAGCGAGAGCCGCCCGTCGATGAAGGCGCTGAGCTCATCCCACGTCGGCAGATAGAAGCCCGTGGTCGCGATGTGGTTCATCTGCGCGTCGAAGTCTCCGATGTACGCGTAGTTGCCGCGCAGCCAGCCCTTCTCGCCCTCGGGTTCGGCCGTGAACTGGTGGTACATGAGGATGGGCACCCGCACGTCTTCCGCGGCGTTCTCCTCCGGCGTCTTCCAGGCGGCGAAGAGCTCGACCTGCTGATCCACGCACACCACGGGGTCGGCGCCGTTCACGCGGGCTGCGACCGCGAAAGCTCCCGCATCCGCCGCGCTCGGGTACCAGCCGGCGAAGACCCGGCCGTCGAGCTGCGGGATGGGCAGTCCCTGATACAGAGCTTCCTGGAACTGCAGCATCGGCTCCGCAGGAGCACCTTCGCCCGTGAACGTGACCGCACACGCACGCGGGTCGTTCGCGTCCGCCACGATCTGCTCCGCCGGCGTCAGCGGATGCTCGATCGCCTCGGGCTGCGCCTTCGGGACCGTGTTCTCCGGCGTGCGGGTGAACCACACTAACGCGGCTGCCGCTCCTCCGACGACGACGACCGCCACGGCGGCGCTGATGATGATCGCGGCACGCGAGCGCCGCTTCCCCCCGGAAGCCATCATCAGGCGTCGAAGCCCTCGGCGATCATCTCGACGAGCTCCTCCCGCTCCTCGACCGGGAGGAATGCTGCGGCTGCGGCGTTGAACTGGAACGTCTCGAGGTCGTCGAGATCGTACTCGAACGCCTCCACCAGCAGCGCGAGCTCACGGGTGAGAGAGGTGGCGCTCATGGTGCGGTTGTCGACGTTCACGGTGACCGCGAATCCGAGCTGGTACAGCAGGTCGAAGGGGTGATCCACCATGGTGTTGCCCCACGCGGCGATCGCACCGGTCTGCAGGTTCGACGACGGCGAGAGCTCGAGCGGGATCTCACGGTCGCGGACCCAGCGCGCGAGGTCGCCGAACTGCACCTGCACCTCGTCGCCCTCCTGCGTGATGACATCCAGGTCCTCCGCGATGCGCACACCGTGTCCGAGCCGCAGTGCGCGTCCGTCCAGCAGAGCCGAGCGGATGGAGGCGGGGCCTGCCGCCTCTCCCGCATGCACCGTGACGGGGAAGAAGTTCTCGGCGAGGAAGTCGAACGCCTTGCGGTGGTTCGACGGCGGGAAGCCGTCTTCGGGACCGGCGATGTCGAAGCCCACGGCGCCGCGGCCGCGGAAGTCGACCGCGAGCTCGGCGATCTCGAGGGCACGGTCGGTGTGCCGCATGGCGGTGATCAGCTGGCCGACACGGATGCTGCGTCCCGCGCGGTCCGCGGCATCCTCGCCTTCCTCGATGCCCTGCTGCACGGCTTCCACGGTCTGCTCGAGGGTGAGGCCGCGAGCCAGGTGCTGCTCGGGGGCCCAGCGCACCTCGCCGTAGATCACGCCGTCGGCCGCGAGGTCCTGCACGAACTCGCGCGCCACCCGGGTGAGGCCCTCCTGCGTCTGCATCACCGCGGTCGTGAGGTCGAACGTCTTGAGGTACTCGACCAGCGAGCCGGAGTCGCTCTGCTTCGCGAACCACGACCCGAGAGCAGCCGGCTCGGATTCCGGCACCTCCAGGCCGGTCGCGTCCGCGAGCTCGATGATCGTGGCGGGCCGCAGCGCGCCGTCGAGGTGGTCGTGCAGCGAGACCTTGGGCAGGCTCCGCAGGGAGACGCCCTGAAGCGTGACGTCGCCGTTCGCATCGATCGACATGGTGATCCTCTCGGTCGCGGATGTGCTCAGTTCAGGCTAGCGGTCGAAGGTCACGCCGTGATGCGCTCGCGGACGATGGGACCGGTGACCGGAGCCTCGTCTCCGATCGCCCAGGAGCCCTCGAGAGCGTCGAGCGCCCTGCCGAATCGGGCGTCGTCCGCGGCGGAGAGCGTGAAGAGCGGCTGGCCGGCGACGACGCGGTCACCCGGCTTCGCGTGCAGATCGATGCCAGCCTCGAAGATCACCGGGTCCTGTGCCCTGGCGCGCCCCGCACCCAGACGCCACGCGGCGACGCCGAACGGGAGGGCGTCCATGCGCGTGACGATGCCATCGGCCGGTGCGAGCACCTGGTGGGTCTCGCGAGCCGTCGGAAGAGCGGCATCCGGGTCGCCGTCCTGGGCGCGGATCATCGCCTTCCAGGTGTCCATCGCGCGTCCGTCATCGAGGGCGGCCTCCACGTCGGCATCCGGCTGCCCGGCGAGGGCGAGCATCTCGCGTGCCAGGGCGATCGTCAGCTCGCGCACATCCGACGGTCCGCCGCCGGCGAGGATCTCGACGGACTCCCTGACCTCGTTGGCGTTGCCGATCGCGAGCCCGAGCGGCACATTCATGTCGGTCAGCAGCGCCGTCGTCGCGACACCCGAGTCGGTGCCGAGCGCGACCATCGTGCGTGCCAGCTCGCGGGCGCGATCGATGTCCTGCATGAATGCGCCGGATCCGAACTTCACGTCGAGCACGAGAGCGTCCGTGCCCTCGGCGATCTTCTTGGACATGATGCTCGATGCGATCAGCGGGATCGCCTCGACCGTGCCGGTGACGTCGCGCAGTGCGTACAGCTTCTTGTCCGCGGGGGCGAGCCCGGAGCCGGCCGCGCAGATGACCGCGCCGACGTCGCCCTGCATCTGCGCGAACATCTCCTCGTTGCTGAGAGCGGCGCGCCATCCGGGGATCGACTCGAGCTTGTCGAGCGTGCCACCGGTGTGGCCGAGTCCACGACCGCTCAGCTGCGGCACGGCCACGCCGAACGAGGCGACCAGAGGCGCGAGCGGCAGCGTGATCTTGTCGCCGACGCCGCCGGTGGAGTGCTTGTCGACGGTGCGCTTGCCGAGAGAGGCGAAGCTCATCCGCTCCCCCGAGGCGATCATCGCGTCGGTCAGCACGCGGATCTCATCGCGCTCCATGCCGCGCTGGAAGATGGCCATCGCGAACGACGCCATCTGCGCGTCGGAGACGTAGCCGCGCGTGTAGGCGTCGACCATCCAGCGAAGCGCGGGCTCCGGCACGGCACCGCCGTCGCGCTTGGCGCGGATCACATCGATCGCGTCGAACGGTTCGATGGCTCCCTGAGCCTGTGCAGCGGTCATCGTGCTTCCTCCAGGTCGCGCGGCCCGAATGCGTCGGGCAGCACCTCGTCGATCGTGCGGATGCCGGAGACGGTCTCCAGCAGCATCCCGGGCATCGCGTGCTCGAACAGCAGCTGGCGACAGCGTCCGCACGGCATGATGGTCTGCCCCTCGTTGTTGACGCACACGAACGCGACGAGCTGGCCGCCGCCGGACATGTGCAGGTCGCCGACCAGAGCGCACTCGGCGCACAACGTCACGCCGTAGGAGGCGTTCTCGACGTTGCAGCCGGCCACGATGCGGCCGTCGCCGACCAGGGCGGCCGCACCCACGCGATAGCGGGAGTACGGCGCGTACGCCTTGGTCATGGCGTCAGTTGCGACCTGGCGCAGTTCATCCCAGTCGATGTCCGTCATTGCGATGTTCTCTCTTCCCTGCAGGGCTACGACTTGATGTAGGGCTTGCCGTCGGCGGCAGGCGCCTTGATCTGCCCGGCGAACCCGGCGACCGCGAGCAGCGTCACCACGTAGGGCAGCATCAGCATGAACTCACCCGGGATGGGCGTCTTCAGGATCGACAGCAGGTTCTGCAGGTTGGTGGCGAATCCGAACAGCAGCGCCGCGAGCGTCGCGCGGATCGGGTCCCAGCGTCCGAAGATCACCGCGGCAAGGGCGATGAAGCCGAGCCCGGCCGTCATGTCCTTTCCGAACTGCGGGACCGAGACGAGGGTGAAGTACGCGCCGCCCATGCCCGCGATCGCGCCGGCGAGCAGCACGTTCCAGAACCGGGTCGGGTTCACCTTGATGCCCACGGTGTCCGCAGCCTGCGGGTGCTCACCGACGGCACGCAGCCGCAGACCCCACCGGGTGCGGTAGAGGCCCCAGGCCACGACGCCGACGGTGATGAACATCAGGTACCCGATGAACGTCTGGTTGAACAGCACCGGTCCGATGATCGGGATGTCGCTGAGCACCGGGATCTCGACGCGCGGGAAGCGCACCGGCCTGTTCAGCGTCGCCTCGTTCGGAGCGAGCAGCGCGCCGTAGAGGAAGCCCGTGAGACCGGTGACGAGCACGTTGAGCACGACACCGACGATGACCTGCTCGACGAGGTACTTGATCGCGAATGCGGCGAGCACACTCGCCACCAGGACGCCGCCGATCATGGCGCCGACGAGACCGACGAACGGGTTGCCCGTGATGCTCGACAGGAGCGCCGCGGAGAACGCGCCCAGGAGCAGCTGCCCCTCGATCGCGACGTTCACGACGCCGGCACGCTCGCCGATGACGCCGCCGAGAGCTCCGAAGACCAGGGGCACCGAGAGCGAGACCGCACCGAACAGCAGGCTCGTGACGGGCACGAGACCGCCGGCGGCCGCCCAGACGAGGAACGCGAACACGGCCAGCACACTGAACGCGATCACCAGCCACAGCGAGGGCGCACGGTAGGTCCATGCCCGAAGGAACGCCCCCACCGTCAGCACCACGAGGATGCCGATCACGACCCAGAAGGTCGAAGCCGTGGGCAGCGCCACGTCCGGCAGCGCGAGCGCCGAGGACTGGTCGGAGAGGCGGAACGTGCTGGTGCCGTCGCGCGGCACGAACAGGAACAGCAGCGCGAGGAGCACGGTGGCGCCGGCGAGAACGATCGGCGCCTTGAGGTGCCGTTCCTTCACGGTCGCCAGCTGGACCGTGCCGTCGGCGGCCTGAGTCTGCACGAGGGACATCATGCCGCCACCGCCTTCTTCGCGGCCTTGGCTCTGAGCCTGGCCGCCTTCTCGATATCGGTCTTCGGGAGGAAGAACACCGCGCGCAGCAGCGGCGGCGCGGCGATGAACAGCACCACGAGCGACTGCACGACGAGCACGATGTCGACCGGGATGTCCTGCGCCTGCATGGAGAAGGACCCTGCCTTGAGCGCGCCGAACAGGATGCCGGCGGCGAACGTGCCCCAGGCGCGGCTGCGGCCGAGGAGGGCGACGGTGATCGCGTCGAAGCCGATCCCGGCATCGATGGTCTCGGTGACGCCCGTGGTGACCGCGCCCTGGATCTGGTTCATGCCCGCGAGACCGGCGAGGCCACCTGCGAAGAGCATGGCGTAGACGTAGACGCGCTGGACGCTGATGCCCGCGGCGCGCGCAGCGTGCGGGTTCTCCCCCACGGCGCGCATGCGCATGCCGAGCGACGAGCGCTCGATGAGCCACCAGACGAACAGGGTCGCCACGATCACGATCACGAAACCGAGGTCGAGCAACGGGAACTGCGGTCCGAGCAGCGTCGGGAACTGGGCGCTCTCCGGCGTCGCCGATCCGAGCGCCTGGTTCGTCCCCGGCTTCTGCAGCAGACCCGGGGTGCGGATCATCCACAGCAGCAGGTAGTACGCGATGTAGTTCAGCATGATCGTGAGGATCACCTCGTGCGCACCCGTGCGCGCCTTGATGAGTCCCGCGATCGCGCCCCAGAGCGCACCGCCCGCGATGCCGGCGATGAGCGTGACCGGGATGTGCAACCAGATCGGCAGGTCGAGCGAGAACGTCAGCAGTGCGGCGACGGCCACACCGATGAGCATCTGGCCGCGAGCACCGATGTTGAACAGGCCGACGCGGAATGCCAGCGCCACGCCGAGGCCGGCCGCGATGAGCGGCGCCGCGAAGCCGAGCGTGTTGGTCAGCGGTCGGATCTGCGCCGCGAAGTCCGCGCCGCGGGCGTTGAAGATCGCTCCGCGGACCAGGGCCTCGTACCCGTTGTAGACGGCGTTCCACGCGGCGGCGAACGTATCACCGGGCTGTGCGAAGAAGTAGACGGATGCTTCCAGCACGTCTTCGTTCGTGAAGGCGATCAGGACGCCGCCGACGATGAGTGCCAGCACGATCGCGAGGATCGTGGTGACCGCATTGCCGCGGAGGATCTCTTTGAGGATGACGTTGCCGCGCGGGGGCGGCGGCACATCGGAGGGGTCGCGCGGGACCGTGCCGGTGCTCGTGCTGAGCTCCTGCGGCGGAATCCCCTTGGTCACATCTCCTGCGCCGGGTGTCGCTCCGCTCACGCGGCCACCTCCCCTTCGGCCGCTCCGGCCATCATGAGTCCGAGCGTCTCCCGAGGCGTGTCGCCGGGGACGATGCCGACGATCGTGCCGCGGTACATGACCGCGATCCGATCGGCGAGAGCTGCGACCTCGTCGAGCTCCGTGGAGACGACGATCACGGGCACACCCGCGTCGCGCGTCTCGATGATCCGCTTGTGGATGAACTCGATCGAGCCGACGTCGACACCACGGGTGGGCTGCGCCGCGACGAGGAGGCGCAGATCGCGGCTCATCTCCCTGGCGATGACGACCTTCTGCTGGTTTCCGCCGGACAGTGTTCCTGCGGCCGTCTCCGGACCCTGGGTGCGGATGTCGTACTCCTTGATGCGCGCACGGGCGAACTCGTCGAGCACCGAGCGCCGCAGTGTTCCCGCGCGACTGAACGCCGGGTCGTCCGAACGGTCGAGGATCAGGTTCTCCGCGACGGAGAAACCGGCCACCAGGCCGTCTTCCGTGCGGTCTTCCGGCACGAAGCCGACTCCGGCGTCGAGGATCGCGCGCACGCTCTTGCCGACGAGCTCGTTGCCGTCGAGCTCGATGCTGCCTTCGACGCGGGCGGCGAGGCCGACGATGGCCTCCACGAGCTCGGTCTGGCCGTTGCCCTGGACACCCGCGATCGCGAGCACCTCTCCCGGTCGGACGGCGAAGTCGACACCATCGACGACGATGGCCCCGGTGGGAGTGAGCACGCGCAGTCCCTTGACTTCGAATCCGCCCTCGCCCAGGCGCGGCGGTTCCTTGTGCACGGTGAGCTCGACGGCTCGGCCGACCATGAGCGAGGCGAGCTCGCCGTTGGTCGCGGTCGGGGACGCCTCGCCGACGACGCGGCCGAGACGGATGATGGTGATCTTGTCGGCGACCTCGCGGACCTCGCGCAGCTTGTGCGTGATGAACACGATCGCCGTGCCCTCGTCGCGCAGCTGACGCATGATGCTCATCAGCTCGTCGGTCTCCTGCGGCGTGAGCACGGCCGTGGGCTCGTCGAACACGAGCACCTTCGCGTCGCGCGACAGCGCCTTGATGATCTCGACGCGCTGCTGCACGCCGACGGGAAGGTCTCCGACGAGGGCGTCGGGGTCGATGTCGAAACCGAAGCGGGCGGCGACCGATCGCACGTGCTCTCGCGCCTTCGCGATGTCGAGCGTGCCGAGGGCCTTGGTCTGTTCGTGTCCGAGCATCACGTTCTCGGCCACGGTGAACACCGGGACGAGCATGAAGTGCTGGTGGACCATGCCGATCCCCGCAGCCATCGCGTCACCGGGACCGCGGAAGCGCTGCACCTCGTCATCGAGGAGGATCTCGCCCTCGTCGGCCTGATACAGGCCGTAGAGCACGTTCATGAGGGTGGACTTGCCTGCGCCGTTCTCACCGAGGAGCGCGTGGATCTCACCCGGTTCGACCACGAGATCGATGTGGTCGTTGGCAACGAGGGTGCCGAATCGCTTGGTGATGCCGCGAAGTTCGAGCTTCATATCTGCACCTTATCCAGAAGAGTTGTCCAGGAGAATCATCGTCCGTCCACGACACGGGGCGAGTGGCATCCTGCTCACCACTCGCCCCGTGCGGGAACTGCGACGGAATTACTTGGAGGTCGGGGAGTTCGGGGACTCCACCTTGATGTCGCCGGAGATGATCTGCTCCTGCAGAGCCTTGAGCTCGTCGGTCAGACCCTCCGGCAGCTTCGACTCGAAGTCACCGAAGCCGGAGAGCTTGACGCCCTCGTTCTCGAGCGTGCCCACGTACGGGGCCGGGTCGAACTCGCCCTTGGCCGCAGCCAGGGTCGCGTCCTTCACGGCGACGTCGATCGCCTTCATGATCGAGACGAGCGTGATGCCGGCCACCTCGGGGTCGGCGACGGCGAGGTCGCTGTCGACACCGAGCATCAGGGTGTCCTTGCCGCTGTCGGCGATCGCCGCAGCCGCGCTCTGGTAGACGGGGCCGCCGACCGGGAGGATGACGTCGACGCCCTGGTCGAGCACACCCTGTGCGGTCTGCTTGGCGGTGTCGTTCGCGTCGAAGCCGCCCGTGAACGAGCCCTTCTGCGTGGCCTCGTCCCAGCCGAAGACCTCGACCGCAGCGGACTCGTCCTCGTTGTACTTCTCGACACCGAGCTGGTAGCCGTCCATGAACACGGCGACCGACGGGATCTGCATTCCGCCGAACGTGCCGACCTTGTTCACACCGCTCTGGGCAGACCACGATGCGGCAGCGTAGCCGCCGAGGTATGCGGCCTGAGCCGTGTCGAAGACGAGGGGCTTGATGTTCGGGGCATCGACGGTGCCGTCGAAGTCGTTGTCGGCCCAGTCGTCGATGATCGCGTAGTCGATGTCGGGGTTCGCGAGAGCGGACTCGACCGTGGCGGCGGACAGCTTGAAGCCGACCGAGACGATGAGCGAGCAGCCCTCGGAGACCGCGGTCTCGAGGTTCGGCGCGTAGTCGTTGTCATTCGCCGACTCGAACTCGAGGGGCTTGATGTCCAGCTCCTCGGCGGCACTGTCCATGCCCTCCTTGGCGGACTGGTTGAACGACTTGTCGTTCCATCCGCCGGCGTCGGAGACGAGGCAGGGAAGGAAGTCGGAGGCGACCGGCTCGCCGGAGCCGGCGGGCTTGTCTGTCGGTGCCTGGCCGCAACCGGCGAGTGCGAAGACGACGCCAGCGGCGACGGTGACGCCGAGCAGCTTCTTGGTGGTGGAGATGGTCAACTGATGCCTCCCTCAACGAAACCGCGGCCATCGCGGATCGATCAAAGTTACCTACTGTTTCGGCTTTTGTGCACGCCCGCCCCGCATGTGCTGGCCAATGGTTACCAAGCTGAAATCAAGACAGCCGATGAGCGTGAGAGCGTGCTCATCGGAGCAGGCGTCAGAGCACGTCTCCGCGACCGGTGAGCTTGAGCGACTCGACCACGCCCTTGACCCGCTGCGCGTGCTGCACGGTGGTGACCAGCAGCGCGTCGGGGGTGTCGACCACGACGATGTCCTGCACCCCCACCAGGCTGATCACGCGCGAGGTCTGGCTGACGAGGATTCCGCTCGCGCCGTCGGTGAGAACGCGCGCGTTCGGGCCGAGAACGGCGAGATCGTTCTTGCGACCGTTGGTGATGAGCTTGGTCAGCGAAGCGAAATCGCCCACGTCGTCCCAGTCGAAGTGGCCGGGGACGACGGCGAGGCGTCCGCGGCGGGCGGCGGGTTCGGCGACCGCGTAGTCGATCGCGATCTTCTTCAGGCGCGGCCAGATCCGATCGACCGCCGGTCCTCGACGATCGCGGTCGTCCCATGCCTCGGCGAGTTCGAGCAGACCGGCGTGCAGTTCGGGCTCGTTCACGGCCAGCTCCTCCAGCAGCACGCTGGCCTTGGCGATGAACATGCCCGCGTTCCAGAGGTACCCGCGATCAGCGATGTAGGACTTCGCCGTCTCGAGATCGGGCTTCTCCACGAAACTCTCGACGAGAGCGGCCTCGCGCGCGCCTTCGACCACGAGCTCGGGCCCCATCTTGATGTAGCCGAAACCGATCGCCGGCTCGGTCGGCGTGATGCCGATCGTGCAGATGTACCCCTCCCGCGCCACCTCGACGGCGTCGCGCACCGCGAACTCGAACACGCGTGTGCCGCGGATCACGTGGTCCGCGCTGAACGAGCCGATGATCACGTCGGAATTGCGACGGTGCAGAATCGCCGCGGCGAGTCCGATCGCCGCCGCCGACTCGCGCGGCTCGGATTCCAGGAAGACGTTCAGGTCGGGGATGCCGGGCAGCTCCGCCTCGACGGCCGCGCGATGGGCACGGCCGGTGACGACGGCGATCCGGTCCGCCCCGGCGAGCGGGACGAGCCGATCCCAGGTGTCGCGCAGCAGCGAGTGCCCGGACCCCGTCAGGTCGTGCAGGAACTTCGGTGCGTCCGCCCGGGAGAGCGGCCACAGCCTGCTGCCGATGCCGCCGGCGGGAATGACTGCGTAGAAATCCTTGATGGGTGCGCTCACCCTGCCAGGGTAGCCGCAGAGGACGAGCCGACATCGAGAGACTTAGGCTCCCCTTCGTCGCTCCCAGTGATCTGACAGGAATAAGATGGACAGCGATCGGGCGTGCCTGAGACTTCGCCAGGCTCACACTTGAACGAGAGCAGTGCACGCGACCGAGTCACATCGATCCAGGGAGGACGACCGTGTCCACAAGCGCCCGCTTGACACCGTCGATTTCGGAAACCACGTCCAAGACCCCACGCGGCACCCTCTATCGGGGTCGCGAAGGCATGTGGTCGTGGGTGCTTCACCGCATCACCGGAGTCGCCATCTTCTTCTTCCTGTTGGTGCACGTGCTCGACACGGCGCTGATCAGGGTGTCGCCGGAGGCGTACAACGCCGTCATCGGCACATACAAGAACCCGGTCATGGCCCTCGGTGAGGTCGTGCTCGTCGCCGGCATCGTGTTCCACGCGATGAACGGCCTGCGCATCATCGCCGTCGACTTCTGGTCGAAGGGCGCCAAGTATCAGCGTCAGCTGTTCTGGGGCGTCCTGCTGGTGTGGGGCATCATCATGGCCGGCTTCGTGCCCCGCCACCTGATGCTCGCGTTCGCCGGGTTCGGAGGGGGACACTGATGTCTGCACAGACCATGGCGACCGCCCCGGTGCGCCGCCGCCGCGGAGTCAACCTCGAGAAGTGGGGCTGGATCTTCATGCGCGTCTCGGGCGTCGTGCTCGTCGTGCTGATCTTCGGCCACCTCTTCGTCAACCTCATGGTGGGCGAAGGCATCCACGCCCTCGACTTCGCGTTCATCGCCGGCAAGTTCGCCACGCCGTTCTGGCAGTGGTGGGACGTGCTGATGCTGTGGCTCGCACTCATCCACGGCGCCAACGGCATGCGCACGATCGTGAACGACTACGTGACGAACAGCACGGCGCGCAAGGCGCTGGTCTGGGCGCTCGGGCTGGCCGCCGGCCTGCTCATCATCCTCGGCACGCTCGTGGTCTTCACGTTCGACCCGTGCCTGGGTGTGACCGAGGACAGCGTCCTCTGGTCCGAATGCGCCGCGATCGTCGGGAACTAGAAGAAGGCATACGAGAAGTGACTACCGAGACGCAGGATTCCGTCGTCCGTGACGGCGTGCACTACCACCAGTTCGACATCGTCATCGTGGGAGCCGGTGGGGCGGGCATGCGTGCCGCCATCGAGGCGGGCCCCGGGGCGAAGACCGCCGTGATCTCCAAGCTCTACCCCACGCGCTCGCACACCGGTGCGGCGCAGGGCGGTATGGCGGCGGCCCTCGCGAACGTCGAAGAGGACTCCTGGGAGTGGCACACCTTCGACACCGTCAAGGGCGGTGACTACCTCGTCGACCAGGACGCGGCCGAGATCCTCGCGAAGGAGGCCATCGACGCGGTCATCGACCTCGAGAACATGGGCCTCCCCTTCAACCGCACGCCCGAGGGCAAGATCGACCAGCGCCGCTTCGGCGGGCACACCGCAGAGCACGGCAAGACCCCGGTCCGCCGCGCCTGCTACGCCGCCGACCGCACCGGCCACATGATCCTGCAGACGCTGTTCCAGAACTGCGTCAAGCTCGGCATCAACTTCTTCAACGAGTTCTACGTCCTGGATCTGCTCACGGTGAAGGACGCCGACGGCAAGACCCAGGTCTCGGGCGTCGTCGCCTACGATCTCGCGACCGGCGAGCTGCACGTCTTCCAGGCCAAGGCCGTGATCTTCGCGACCGGCGGTTTCGGCAAGATCTTCAAGACGACCTCGAACGCGCACACCCTCACCGGCGACGGCGTCGGCATCGTGTGGCGCAAGGGACTCCCCCTCGAGGACCTGGAGTTCTTCCAGTTCCACCCGACCGGCCTCGCCGGTCTCGGCATCCTCCTCACCGAGGGCGCACGAGGAGAGGGCGCGATCCTGCGCAACGCCTCGGGTGAACGCTTCATGGAGCGCTACGCCCCGACCATCAAGGACCTCGCCCCGCGCGACATCGTCGCCCGCTGCATGGTGCAGGAGGTCCTCGACGGCCGTGGCGCCGGTCCCCACAAGGACTACGTGCTGCTGGACTGCACGCACCTGGGAGCCGAGGTTCTCGAGACCAAGCTCCCCGACATCACCGAGTTCGCACGCACGTACCTCGGCGTCGACCCGGTCGTCGAGCCCGTGCCCGTGATGCCCACCGCGCACTACGCCATGGGCGGCATCCCGACCAACAACGACGGCGAGGTGCTCGCGGACAACACCACCGTCGTCCCCGGCCTCTACGCCGCCGGCGAGTGCGCCTGTGTCTCGGTGCACGGCGCGAACCGCCTCGGCACCAACTCGCTCCTGGACATCAACGTCTTCGGCAAGCGCGCCGGCCGCAACGCCGTCGAGTACGTCAAGACCGCCGAGTTCGTGCCGCTCCCCGAGAACCCGGCGGCATTCGTGTCGGGCATGCTCGAGGACCTGCGCAACAACCAGGGCACCGAGCGCATCGCCGTGCTCCGCAAGACCCTGCAGGACGAGATGGACAAGGGCGCGCAGGTCTTCCGCACGCACGATTCCCTCCAGCACGTGCTCGGCGTGATCGCCGAACTGCGTGAGCGCTACAAGAACGTCCACGTCGACGACAAGGGCCAGCGGTTCAACACCGACCTGCTCGAAGCCGTCGAGCTGGGCTTCCTCCTCGACATCGCCGAGGTCGTCGTCTACGCCGCGCAGAACCGCGAGGAGAGCCGCGGCGGACACATGCGCGACGACTTCCCGAAGCGCGACGACGAGAAGTACATGAAGCACACCATGGCCTACCTGACCGGTGACCCGCACTCCTCCACGCCGAGCGATCACATCAAGCTCGACTGGAAGCCGGTCGTCTTCACGAAGAACGAGCAGGGCGAGTTCAACTACCCGCCGATGGAGAGGAAGTACTGAGCATGTCGACCGCCATCGCAGAGGCACCTGCCGACACGACCGAGGAGACCGGCATCCAGTCCTTCGTCGTCACGTTCAACATCCGCCGGTTCAACCCGGAGGTCGACGCCGAGCCGCACTGGGTCGACTACGACGTGGAGCTCTACTCCACCGACCGTGTGCTCGACGCCCTGCACAAGATCAAGTGGGAGGTCGACGGCTCCCTGACCTTCCGCCGCTCCTGCGCTCACGGCATCTGCGGCTCCGACGCCATGCGCATCAACGGCCGCAACCGCCTCGCCTGCAAGACGCTGATCAAGGACCTCGACATCTCGAAGCCGATCTACGTCGAGGCGATCAAGGGCCTGCCGCTGGAGAAGGACCTGGTCGTCGACATGGAGCCGTTCTTCGCGTCGTACCGCGAGGTGCAGCCGTTCCTGGTCGCCAGCTCCGTGCCGGAGAAGGGCAAGGAGCGCGTCCAGTCCATCGCCGACCGCGAGATCTTCGACGACACCACCAAGTGCATCCTGTGCGCCGCGTGCACCTCGTCCTGCCCCGTGTTCTGGACCGACGGGCAGTACTTCGGCCCGGCCGCGATCGTCAACGCCCACCGCTTCATCTTCGACTCCCGCGACGACAACGCAGCGGTCCGCCTCGACATCCTCAACGACAAGGAAGGCGTGTGGCGCTGCCGCACCACCTTCAACTGCTCCGAGGCATGCCCCCGTGGCATCGAGGTCACCAAGGCCATCGCCGAGGTCAAGCAGGCCGTGCTCCGCGGGCGTCCCTGACGACGCTTCTGCAGTCGCATGCGAACAGGCGGTCCCTTCCGGGGCCGCCTGTTCGCGTATCCGCCACCACTCTCCTCGCCGCCACCTCTTGGGTAGGGTGGGGAGGTGTCCGAACCCGATGGCTCCGAGGCCGAGTCCGGTCGCCTCGATGCGGCCGTCGAGCGCGCGACCGCACTGACACAGCGCACCCTCGGTCTGTTCCCTGTGCGGGTCTGGCGCCACTTCCTGCAGCACAACGGATTCCTCCTCGCTGCGGGCGTGAGCTATCAGGCGCTGTTCGCGATCTTCGCGGCGATCTATCTCGTCTTCGCGATCGCCGGGCTCTGGCTCGGAGGCAGCGAGGAGGCGGTGGATGGCCTGATCGCCATGATCAACCGCTACATCCCCAATCTGATCCTCCCTGAAGGCGGTGTCTTCACGCCCGCACAGGTGCAGGAGATCGCGGTGAACACCACGGGGCTGCTGAGCGTGACCGGTCTGATCGCCCTCGGCACCGTGATCTGGACGGCCATCGGATGGGTCACGTTCTCGCGTCGGGCGACCAGGGACATCTTCGGCCTGCCGCCGGACCGGCGCAGCTACGTGCTGCTGAAGGCCAGGGACCTGCTGGCGGCCGTGATCTTCGGTGTCTCTCTCGTCGTCGGCTCACTGCTCAGCTCCGCCAGCGCGGCGGTGCTGAGCTGGCTCCTCAGCCTGCTGGGGTGGGACTCCGGCTCCGACGGGATCAACATCAGCATCCGCATCGGCACCGTGCTGGTGTCGTTCGCCCTGATGTCCGGGGCGCTGGCGGCGATGGTGCGCTTCCTGACGGGAACGTCACTGCACTGGCACGTGATCTGGCCGGGGGCGCTTCTCGGCGGCGGCGCGATGACCATCCTCCAGTACGGGGCCGGATTCCTGCTGAGCTACACGCCCTCCAACCCACTGCTCGCCACGTTCGCCATCTTCATCGGTCTCCTGCTGTGGTTCCGCGTGAACGGGGTGGTGATGCTGGTGGCGTCCTCCTGGATCGCTGTCGCCGCGCAGGATCGCGATCTGCCTCTGTTGACGCTCACGGATGCCGAACGCCGCGTGGCCGAGTATCAAGCGCTGTTGACGGCGGCGCGCATCCGGGTGCGCAAAGCCCACGCCGCCCGCGAGAGTGCGCCGTGGTACCGCGCCTGGGCTGCGGAGAGGGCCGTGCGCGACGCGGAGCAGGAGCTCGCGGACCTCGAGGCCTCTCCTCCCCCACCCGACGACCCGCGCGGCCCGCTGGCCCAGCGCCTGCTCACGGAGCTGCATCGACCGGGACGGGATGTCGGCGGCGCTCGTTAGGCTTGTGACCATGCCTCATCTGCGTATCGCCACGGTCAATGTCAACGGAATCCGAGCGGCGGCTCGCAACGGGATGAGCTCCTGGTTGGACGATGCCGGCGTCGACATCCTCACGCTCCAGGAGGTCCGCGGGCAGGACGAGCACCTCGAGGCCGCACTCCCCGGCTGGTCTTTCGTGCACGATGAGGCCACAGCGAAGGGGCGGGCCGGCGTCGCCATCGCCAGCCGCACTCCCGCGCTGGCCTCCCGCACCGATTTCGGCCCCGACGACTTCGACTCCAAGGGTCGCTGGATCGAAGCCGACTTCCTGATCGGCGATCGCCCGCTCACCGTCGTGAGCGCCTACGTGCACTCCGGCGAGGCCGACACCCCGAAGCAGGACGAGAAGTGGAAGTTCCTCGACGCGTTCGGGACGCGCCTGGGCGAGCTCGGCTCCGACGGCGCCCTCGCGCTCGTCACAGGCGACCTGAACGTCGGGCACCGTGAGCTCGACATCAAGAACTGGCGAGGCAACCGCAAGAAGGCCGGTTTCCTCCCCCGCGAGCGCGCCTACTTCGACCGCTTCCTCGGCGAGGCGGGCACAGAGGTCTCGGGGGTCGACGGCACCGTGGGCCCCGGCCTCGGCTGGATCGA
This sequence comes from Microbacterium maritypicum, assembly GCF_008868125.1. Classification (NCBI taxonomy): domain Bacteria; kingdom Bacillati; phylum Actinomycetota; class Actinomycetes; order Micrococcales; family Microbacteriaceae; genus Microbacterium; species Microbacterium maritypicum. Next base: position 896,072 of record NZ_WAAQ01000002.1, on the reverse strand, counting down.
CGTCGGCCGAAAGTTCCACGGCGAGGTCGACGGCCCGTACACCTGGTGGTCGATGCGAGGACAGGCGTTCGACAACGACTCCGGGTGGCGCATCGACTATCACCTCGCGACGCCCGCACTCGCCGAACGCGTCGAGAGCTATCACGTCGCGCGCGCCGCGGCCTACGACCAGCGCTGGAGCGACCACGCGCCCGTCGTCGTCGACTACCGCTACTGATCCGCGGCGGGCACGCCACCCGACGTCGTGACGTCCGGCGCTGTGAGGTCCGCATAGCGGTACCACCCGCGGTACTCCAGGACCGTCCCGAGAACGGGGCTCGTCGCGCGCATGTCGATGGTGCGTCGACGGCGGGCCTCGTCCCAGCCGTCGACGAGCTCCACCTCGATGCGCAGGATGCCGCGGAGCGGGATCCGATACCGCCCCAGCCGCAGTGCGACGGCGCGAGTGCTCATGCGCAGCGCACCCTCGTCGGTCACCGAGCAGTGCTCGAGCATCTGCACCCGCCCTCGCACGCCCAAGGCGTTCTGCACGATGCCGGGGTGACCGGTCGCGAAGAGTCGATCCGTCACGTGCTGCGTCGCGCCGGGAAAGCGGAACTCGCGGACGGTGTCGAGCGTCGCCCGCCCCGCGCGCGATCGGCCGGACACGGTATCGATCCGGAACGGCACGTCACGCGCGAACCGCGTTACCAGCAGGCCGGGACCGATGACGGGCGCGGCGAGACCGGCGACGCGTCCGAACCGGCTCCCGGCGACCGCGAACACGCCCTCGGCGCTGTCCCTGGTCGCCTCGACGCTCATCTGCGCGAGGATCTCGGGATGAAGCCGCTGCGCCTGCTCCCCCAGCGCTTCGAGGAAGGCCGCTCCACGCGCGGTCACTCCCTGGCCTCCTCACGGTACGGCTTCACGGTCTCCGGGGCGGGGCCGTCGACGAACTCGCACGTGAACGCACCCCGATAGCCGAACAGGAACCCGAAGACGTCGTTGTGGATCTCGAGGTCGATCAGGTAGCACTCCTGCTCGTCGTCATAGCGCTCGACGAGCCGCGCCCGTCCGCTGAAGACCATCGGGAAGCGGAAGGCCGCACGCCCCTCGTAGAAGCGCTGTGCCCCCGAGGTGAGCAGGAGCCCGCCGTCATCGGTGACGGCGAGGTCGAGGTCGACCGCGAGGTGCTGGTGGGTGCCCAGGTAGTCGACCACTCGCCGCCGGGCCTCGCTGTAGATCATGGTCGCGTCGAAGCGGCGACGGCGACCGGGGCGCACATCCATGGTCCGCACGAAGGTCACGGTCTCACGGCCGAAGTCGTCGACGTAGGCGTGGTTGTCGATCCGGAACGGCACGTCCTGTCCCCGCTCGGGGAAGAGGATGTTCCGGAACGTCCCGATGAGGAGGAACGGCAGCGTCCACCACGGACCCCGGCGCACCTCGGTCATCACTCCGCGCCCGATGCAGCCGTAGCCGGCGTCGACGCCGACCCCGAACCGGCGCTGGAGCTGCGGGTGGAGTCGCGCGAAATCGGCTCCCAACGCGCGCTCGAAGATCCCGGCGCCTGTGGTCATACGAGCTCCTCCAGAGATTCCGGTGCGTCCTCCATGATCGTGCGTCCGGTGCGTCGCGGAGGCCGGGAGAGGCAGTTTCCTGCGCGAGGTCGGTGACCTCGGCGCAACGATCGCCATCCGCTGGTCTCCTCGGGCGCGATCCCCTGCTCGGCCCAGAGCCGCAGGCGATCGAAGCTCCGCGCCGTGAGCCACCAGACGAAGCGCCGCGTGATCAGCGGATCCAGCACGCGCCCGAGCCAGCCCCAGCCCGGGACGTAGTCGTAGCCGGTGAGGAATCGCACGCCGTCATCCGTCGGCACGTAGCGCCAATACCCGCGCCCCGCACCGAGCGGGGAGAGCGCGTCGTCCGTGTCGAACAGGAGCGCAGAGGTCCGCTCGCCCGTGCGGCTCAGCTTCGTGGCGAGCGAGACGCCGGTTCCGCGGATCGTGTGCACCCGCAGATCGAGTTCGTAGCGGAAGTCCTGTGCGCCGTCCGCCCGGGTGCGCTGCGGCACGATGTCGCTGAAGCGCGCGTCCCAGCGCACGTGCGAGGACGGGTCCTGGGTCAGCGCCCACACCTCGTCCAGGGGCGCGCGGATGAGGATCTCGACGTAGAGGGCCCGATCCCCTCGCGACCGTGGGAGAGGAGAAGCGGAAGCCATGCGCCCATCGTAGGGGCACAGCACGCACCCCATAGGATTGATCCCGTGACGAGACCTCGCCTTTACTCCGGAATGCAGCCCTCCGCCGACTCCCTCCAGATCGGCAACTACATCGGCGCGCTGCTCCAGTGGCGGGAGCTGCAGAGTTCCTACGACGCCTATTTCTCCGTCGTCGATCTGCACGCGATCACCGTCGCCCAGGACCCGGCAGAGCTGCGTGAGAAGACGCGTCGTACGGCAGCGCAGTACATCGCCGCCGGTATCGAGCCCTCGCTGTCGACGCTGTACGTGCAGTCGCATGTGCGCGCTCACGCCGAGCTCGCGTGGATTCTCAGCACCATCACCGGCTTCGGCGAAGCCGGTCGGATGACGCAGTTCAAGGACAAGTCCTCGCGCTACGGTGCGGACTCGACCAGTGTCGGCCTGTTCACCTACCCGGTGCTCATGGCCGCAGACATCCTGCTCTACCAGACCGATGTGGTGCCGGTGGGCGATGACCAGAAGCAGCACGTCGAGCTCACGCGCGATCTCGCCGAGCGTTTCAACTCGCGATTCGGTGAGACCTTCACGGTGCCGATGCCCGTCATCCAGAAGGAGACCGCGCGCATCTACGACCTGCAGAACCCGACGTCGAAGATGTCGAAGTCTGCCGAGAGCGACGCCGGCGTGCTGTGGATGCTCGACGATCCGGCGAAGTCGGCGAAGAAGGTCATGCGCGCGGTGACCGACAACGAGGGCTCCGTGCGGTTCGACCGCGAGAGCAAGCCCGGCGTCTCGAACCTGCTCACGATCTACGCGGCGCTCACAGGACGCCAGGTCGCCGCGATCGAGGACGAGTACGCGGGACGCGGCTACGGCGACTTCAAGAAGGGCCTGGCCGAGGTCGTCGTCAACGAGTTCGAGCCGGTGCGCGCCCGCGCCCTCGAGCTGCTCGACGATCCCGCCGAGCTCGATCGCATCCTGGCCGAGAACGCCGCCCGCGCCGATGCCGTCGCCGACGCGACTCTCTCGGACGTGTACGACCGGGTGGGTCTGCTCCGGCGCGTCTGACGCTCGCCTTAGGATGGGGGCGTGACTGATCCACAGCTGCCTTCCCCGTCCGGTGCCGTGCCCTCCGAATCGCAGGTGCCGCCCGAGACGTCGGTCCCGTCGGTGCCGGCAGCGCCTGCAGGTGCGGTCCCACCTCCTCCGGCCTTCCCCGCGCCGCCCGCGTTCTCCGCCCCACCGGCTCCGCCGGCGTATCCGGTTCCGTCGGCGTACCCGGCAGCTCAGGCCGCACCTCCTGCCGCCGGTCACCCGGCGTATGCCGCGACGCCCGGCTCTCTCCCGTCCGCTCCTGCTCCCGGATATCCTGCGGCCCCTCCCGGGGCGTACCAGGTGCCCGTCGGCGGCTACGCCGCACCTGCGGGCGCGTACGCCGTGCCGGAGACCACGCCCCGTCGCTCCGGGCTGATGGGCATGCTCGCGCTGATCTCCGCGCTCGTCGCCGCGATCGTGATGCCCATCGTCGCGGGCATCAACGCCTTCGCGATCGGCCGCGTCATCCCGCCGAGCATGACCACCTACAGCGATGATCTGCGCATCTTCTCCCCGGTACGCGATCAGGTGCTGTGGACGGAGCTCTCCTTCTGGGCGGGCACGATCCTCGGCATCGCGGCGATCGTGCTCGGCATCATCGCGATCCGCAAGAAGCAGGGCCGCGGGGCCGGTATCGCCGCTCTCGTCGTGGCCGTGCTCGGCGCGGTGATCTTCTCGATCGTCCTGGTCATCGCACTGGGTGCGGGAAGCGCTACAAGCGTCGCCGGCTACACCGCCTGATCGGTCGACCGCGGCCGGGCGTCGCCGCCCGGATCACCGGGGTGCGTGGTGCTTCTGCTGCGCTGCGAGAAGGCCTTCGCCCACCAGCAGCTCGACCGCGTCGGCGGCGTCCGCGACGAGGATCGGCAGGTTCGGCTGCTCCTCCTTGCCGAACGGGGCGAGCACCCAGTCCGCGGGATCCTGGCGCCCGACGGGACGGCCGATGCCCACCCGCACGCGCGGGAAATCGGCGGTGCCTAGGGCGCGTGCGACATCGCGCACGCCGTTGTGTCCGCCGTGACCGCCGCCGGTCTTGAGCTTGACCGTGTCGAACGGGATGTCGAGCTCGTCGTGCACCACGATCACCTGCTCGGCGGGGACCGAGTAGAACCGGGCCAGAGCCGCCACGGGCGTGCCGGAGACGTTCATGAAGGTGTTCGGCTTGGCCAGCACCACCTTGTCCGCCCCGGGGCGCAACCACGTCTCCACGACGCGCGCTCCTCCCTTGTGCTCGCGGAACGCCTCGCTGCGTCGCGAGGCCAGCTCGTCGACCACCATCTGGCCGATGTTGTGCCGTGTGGCCTCATAACGGGGGCCGGGGTTGCCGAGCCCGACCACGAGCCAGGTCGATGCCATGTCCTCGTCCTCTCACTGCCCGGGTGCAGAGCCTCGGTCAGGATACGACAGAGGGGACGCGATCGGATCGCGCCCCCTCTGTGATGAATCAGTCGGAGATCACTCCGCGGCGGCCTCTTCTGCCGCCTCGGTCGCCGCGGCGGCCTCGCCCTCTTCGTCATCCTCGGTGGGTGCAGCCGGGACGGAGATCGCGACGACGAGCACCTCGGGGTCGGAGAGCAGCGTGGAACCCTTGGGGAGCTTCACGTCGGCGCCGGTGATGTGCGCGCCCTCTTCCAGGCCCTCGACCGAGACCTCGATGTTCTGGGGGATGTGGGTGGCCTCGGCCTCGATCGACAGCGTGGTCGCATCGAGGTTGACGATGGTGCCCGCAGCGGACTCGCCCGTGACGACGATCGGGACGTCGATGGCGACCTTCTCGCCCTTCTTCACGACGAGCAGGTCGATGTGCTCGATGATCTGGTGCACCGGGTCGCGCTGGACGTCCTTGACGAGGGCGAGCTGGCCCTTGCCCTCGATGTCGAGCTCGAGGAGAGCGTTGGCGCGACGGATGATGAGCGAGACCTGGTGGCCCGGCAGCGCGACGTGCACCGGCTCGGTGCCGTGGCCGTAGATGACGGCGGGGATCTTGCCGGCGGCGCGGAGGCGGCGGGCGAAGCCCTTGCCGAAGCTCTCGCGGAGCTCGGCCTGGACCTTGGTGTCTTCAGACATGGGGTTCTCCTTCGGGGCACGCAGCGAAGGCGCCGCGCGGTGGTCTTGGAATTTTCGAACTCGCTGACGCAGGAGGAAAGCCACCGGGCTTGCTTCGCCGCGTCGATAACGGATGTTCGCGCACGCGCAGAAGCATCCCTCGCCGAGGTACAGCCTCAATGGTACCGGATGACCCGATAGGCTGAGGACACCGGTCCTTTTTCTGCAGAACACGGAGAACCCCCATGCTCGACGGCGCCTTCCTCTCGCACGCACTCCTCTGGCTAATCGGCGCCATGACCGTGTGCGCTGCCGTCACGTCGTTCATCGCACTGTTCGCGATGGGCCGCTCGGGGTACCGCAAGGACTGACCTCCGCAGGACTCAGTGCGGCAGCCGTGCCGCCGCGGCGATGACGGCGGATGCGGTCCGAACGTCCGCCGACTCGTCCACCCTGATGCCGTGCTCATCGGCTTCGAGGGACTCGAGCGTCTGGAGCTGCGAGTCCAGGAGCGCCGCCGGCATGAAGTGATCGGCCCGCAGACGCATCCGCTCCTCGAGCACGGCCCGACCGATCGCGAGTTCCGCGAAGAAGGTGTCCGGCGCCTCGGCTCTGATGACCTCGCGATAGGCACGTCGGAGTGCCGAGCACGCGACGACGATCCGCTCCTCGGCCTGGAGGGTCTCGCCCACGAGGCGGAGCCAGGGCTGCCGATCCGCGTCGTCCAAGGGGATTCCCGCCGCCATCTTGCGGACGTTCGCTGCCGGATGCAGGTCGTCGCCGTCGATGAACCGCGCACCGAGAGCATCGGCGAGGAACGCCCCCACCGTCGACTTTCCCGAACCGCTCGGGCCCATCACGACGATGCGCACACTCATGCCTCCCGGCCGAAGTCGATGAGCACCTTGCAGGAGCTCGCGGGGTCGGCGGCCCGTGCGAAGGCGTCGAGCGCATCGTCCACCGGCAGCACGTGGCTGATGATACCGCGCACGTCGAGGCTGCCGTCGGCGAGGGCGGCGATGACCTCGTCGAACTCCGCCCCGAAGCGGAAGGACCCGCGCAGCGTGAGCTCACGGGTGATGGCCGTGGCCATCGGCGCCGGCACCTCTCCCCCGCGCTGGAGCCCCAGCATCACCACCGTGCCCCCGCGGGCGGCGGCGGAGACGGCGGCCGAGAGTCCGGGGACGGTGCCGCTCGATTCGATCACGACGTCGGCGTGCAGCTCGGAGATCTCATTCTCGGCCCGTGCATCGAGCGACCGGATGCCGCGCGCTTCGGCGATGTCGCGCGGCTGCTGCTGCAGGTCGGTGACGGTCACGGAGGAGGCCCCTGCGCGCTGCGCCACCGCGGCGACGAGTTGGCCGATGGGTCCGGCACCGATCACGACGACCCGCAGACCGCGCACATCACCCGCACGCTGCACACCGTGCCAGGCGACGGCTGCGGGCTCGGCGAGCGCCGCCGTCTGCAGGTCGAGACCGGCGGGAAGCGCGTGCAGCATGCGTGCGGGCAGGGCGACGCGGCGCGCGAAGGCGCCCTGGGTGTGCGGCAGGTGCATCGCCGAGCCGAGATACGTCGACGCCGGCGCGAGGTTGGGATGCGCCGCCGGCCAGGGGGTGCGTCCGTCACCGTGCGCGGTGAGCGGATGGACGGCCACGGGAGTGCCGACGGCGGGCCCCGTGCCATCGGCCGCGGCGACGCAGACGACGCCGGACACCTCGTGTCCGAGGATCATCGGCTCACGCAGCACCGAGGCACCGGCGGCTCCATGTCGCCAATAGTGGAGGTCTGATCCGCAGATGCCGCCGTAGGCGATGTCCACGACGGCTTCATCCGGTCGGGGCGCCGGGGCGCCGATGTCTTCGATCCGCAGATCCTCGGCGGCATGCGCCACCACGGCGAGGTTGTTCACCGCGCTCCTTCCTCGGTCACACGAATGCCGTGACCAGCTCGATTCCCGCGACCCTGACGGTCACGGTCTGCCCGGGCTCCACGGGCGCCTGGGAGTGCGGAGCGCCGGTCATGACGACGTCTCCCGGTCCGAGCGGAGACCACGCGGCCACGTAGGCGAGGCATTCCCGGATCGACATGGGCAGCTGCCTGCTTCCCGTCTCGGCGACCAGGCGTCCGTCCACCTCCACCTCGAGGCTCACGTCGTCGATCCCGACCTCGGTGTCGATCCAAGGGCCGAGCGGGGTGTAGCCCTCCCCCGACTTCGATTCGAAGTTGCGGGGGTCGAACGCCGCTCGATCCGGGCTCGAGAGGTCGTTCACCGCCGTGACGCCCAGCACGTACTCGTGCGCGTTGTGCACGGTCAGCCCCGGAGTCGGGCGCCCGATCACGACGGCGATCTCGCCCTCGGCGACCTGGGCACCGGCGTCGCGGCGCATCACGACCTCGGCACCGCTGCCGATCACCGTCCGCGGACTCTTGAGCCACGCCTGCACCGGCGACACGTGCTCCGGTCCGTTCTGGGCGATGCCGACGATCACCACGGGGTCCACCGGCGCGATCATCGCCCCGTCGACGGCGTCTCCTTCATCGCTCGGCAGGCGCCCCTCGGCGAAGGCGAGGAAGGGATCGGACAGCGGGATCAGCCCGTCCGCCGTCTCGCGCACCCAGCGGGGGCCGTCGGCGGTGTCGATGCGCCCAAGACGCATCAGACCACCGCCGTCATGCCGCCGTCGACGAACAGCGTCTGCCCGTTGACGAAGTCGCTCGCGCCACTGGCGAGGAACAGCAGGGCACCGACGAGGTCCTGGGTGTCTCCCCAGCGGCCGGCGGGCGTGCGTCCGCGCACCCACTGCGAGAACTGCTCGTCCGCGACGAGCGCCTTCGTGAGCTCGGTCGCGAAGTACCCGGGAGCGATCGCATTGGCCTGGATGCCGTGCGGGGCGAGATCGGCGCACAATCCCTTCGTGAACATCACGATGGCGCCCTTGGTGGCCGAGTAGGCAGCGATCGAAGGACGCGCGAGCTGTGACTGCACGCTGCCGATCTGGATGATCTTGCCCGAGCCGCGTGCGATCATCCCGGCGGAGACCCGTCGCGACAGATGGAAGACGCTGGAGAGGTTGGTCTGCACGAGCGCATCCCAGTCCTCGTCGGCGAACTCCGCGATCGGCGCTCGGCGCTGGACCCCGGCGTTGTTCACGAGGATGTCGGGGGTGCCGACCAGACGCTCGACCTCGGCCATGCCGGCATCCACCGCCGCGGCGTCGGTCACGTCGAAGACGACGCTGTGCACGACGGCTCCCGTGGCGTGCGCGATCTCGTCGGCCGATGTCCGGGCCTTGACGGCATCCCGTCCATGCACGACGACGGTCGCGCCCGCGCCGGCGAGCCCCGCCGCGAGTGTCCTGCCGATCCCCTGGCTCGACCCCGTGACCAGCGCCGTGCGCCCCGTCAGATCGAAGGCGGCGAGTCCCGCCGGCAGCGCGGTCATCGGCCCACGGCCTTGATCGACACCGTGGTGGCGAACACGTCGTCGCCGGCCTCGGCCCTCGAGACCTTGATCGCGTCGTCGACGCGGGTGAGGTCGCGACGGAGGGTCTCGGGCGCGAGGAAGGTCGACGCGGTGGTGATGAGGGCGAGCACGGCCATGTAGATGGCCAGCAGCACCCAGTTGCCGTCGCTCACCGCGATCAGGTAGGCACCGAGGACACCGGCGAGACCGCCGGCGAGCACGGCCGAGATCTCGCGGGCCATCGCGACACCCAGGTAGCGGTGACGGTTGCCGAAGAGCTCGGGGAGCATGGCGCACTGCGGTCCGAGCATGCTGTTCACGGCGACACCGATGCCGATCGCGATCACGCCGATCGCCACGGCGTAGTTTCCGAGCGACAGCAGCCACCACGCAGGGAAGGTGTAGACGAGCATGAACACCGCCCCGAAGCGGTACACCGTGCGACGACCGAAGCGGTCGGAGAGGTGGCCGGTGAACGGCACGGAGAACACGCCGATCAGCGATCCGAGGGTGACACCCCACGTGAGCAGGCTCTTGTCGGCGTTGTCGCCGATCACGGTGACGAAGAACGCGAGTCCGAGCGTCTGGAACATGTAGGAGCCGCCGTTCTCGGCCATCCTCAGACCCACGCCGACGATCACACCGGGCAGCCCGTGCGTGAAGATCTCCTTGATCGGGCGGTCTGCGACCTGCTCGTGCTTCTCGAGCTCGATGAACGTCGGCGTCTCGCGCAGTCGCATCCGGATGAACAGCGCGAGCAGGATCAGCGCGAAGGAGGCGAGGAACGGCACGCGCCAGCCCCAGCTCAGCAGCTGGTCCTCGGGAAGCAGCGTGATCAGGCCGAAGACGACCGCGGCGAGCAGCGTTCCCGCCTGGATGCCGACGAACGGCAGGGCCGAGAAGAAGCCGCGACGCTTCACCGGCGCGTACTCGGCCATCAGCACGGTCGCGCCCGCCTGCTCGGCCCCGGCACCGAAGCCCTGCAGCAGACGCATCAGCACCAGCAGGATCGGCGCCCAGACACCGATCGCGGCGTAGGTGGGCAGCAGACCGATCGCGGTCGAGGCTCCGCCCATCAGCACGATCGTGGCGACCAGGACCCACTTGCGCCCGAGCTTGTCTCCGAGGACACCGAAGAACAGGCCGCCGAACGGACGAGCCAGGAACCCGACGCCGAAGGTCGCGAAGGCGGCGACCGTGGCCATGGCCGGGTCGTCCTGAGGGAAGAACAGCACGTTGAAGATCAGCGCGGTCGAGAGGCCGTAAAGCGCGAAGTCGAAGTACTCCAGCGCGCTGCCGATGCTCGACGCGAGTGTCGCGCGACGCAGGTTCGCCGCGTATTCCGGGTCATCGGACGCTGCTCGGACGGGGGTGCGGGGGTCGGTCACGGCCATCTCCTTCGATCGGCTTCGCCTGCGGCGTGACCCCGACTGTACCAGCCCGTTGGATTGCGTTCAACCCTTTGGACCGGAGTCAGGCGTACGAGAAGCATGGCCCTCCATAAGGGCTCCGCCGGTTGCGCGGCGCGAGGGGTCAGCGCCGGACGGCGGCGCTGAACGGGTTCGTCAGCGCCGCGGCGGCCTCGCGCAGAGCCTCACCCACGCGCTCGATGCGCTCGTAGTCGGCTTCGGCGGCGCGGATCGCCACTCCCAGCGCGAGGGGCGGATCGGTCGGAGCCCAGCCCTCCAGCGGCACGGCCACGCCGACGATGCCACGGAAGGACTCCTCGGCGTCCAGCGCCCAGCCTCGGCGGCGGGCCGTGGCCAGCACTTCCAGAAGGCCGGACATGGTGGTCGCACTCCGCTCGGTGAGCTGAGGGAAGACGGCATCCTCGCCGAGGAGCTCGACCACCTCGGCGTCGCTCATCGCCGCCAGGAGAGCGCGGCCCGTCGCCGACAGCGGGGCCGGGAGCCGCGAACCGAGCGGCGTGCCCAGCCGGAGCGACCGCGATCCCTCGTGCCTGGCGAGGTAGAGCGCATCGGTGCCGTCGAGCATCGCGACCTGGACGAGCTCGGAGGCGAGCTGCGGGGAGGCCTCGCACACGCTGTAGAACTCGCGCACCTGGTTGAACTGCGCCGCGAACGCTCCTCCGAGCTCCGCGGTGCGCACCCCGAGGCGGTAGCCCTGCGGGGTGCGGTCGACCATGCCACCGGCCTCGAGCGCCAGACAGAGGTTCGCCGTCGACGACTTCGCCAGCCCCAGGTCTCCCGCGAGCTCCGTGAGGGTACGCGGGCCACCGGCCTCGGCGAGGATGCCGAGCAGGCGGATGCTGCGAGTCACGGCCGGCGCGGGGTCGCGCCCTTCGCGGGTGTCGTCGTCCATGGCCGCGCCTTCCGCCTTCAGGGATTCCTGCAGGCGGTCGCCGCCTGCAGGCCGATCAGTAGAACTCGACCGTATCGACCACGGCGGTCAGCGGCTCGCCATCGAGCAGGCGCGCCGCGTTCTCCGCGAAGCGGCGGGCGATGCGCTCCTCCTCCTTCGAGCTGAGGGCCGCGGTGTGCGGGCTCACGAGAACGTTCGGATGGCCCCAGAGCGGCGAGGCGGCATCGAGGGGCTCCTGCTCGAAGACGTCGAGAGCCGCGAACGCGATCCGACCGTCGTCGAGCGCACCACGCAGAGCGGTCTCGTCGACAACGGTGCCGCGGCCGACGTTGGTGATGATCGCGCCCGGCTTCACGGCCTCGAACACCTCGGCGCCGATCAGATGACGGGTCTGCGCCGTACCGGGAAGGGTGACGACGATCGCGTCGACGTGGGCCACCGCGTCGATCAGCTCGTCCAGCGGCACCAGACGATCCACTCCGTCCACCGGCTCGCCGGACCGTGTCGTGCCCCACACCCGCGCGCCGAGCGCGTGGAAACGTCGTGCGCACTCCGCGCCGATGCCGCCGAGGCCGACGACCAGCACGGTCATCTCGTCGAGCTGACGCATCTCCCAGCGGTCGGGCCAGGTGCGGGTGCCCTGGTCGGCGAGAAGACGCGGGAGGTTCTTCGCGCCCGCCATGACCCCGAACACCGCGAACTCCGCGAGCGGTCCGCCGTGCACGCCCGCACTGGTCGTGAAGACGACGCGGTCGAGCTGCTCGCGATCGAGACCAGCGGCCTTGACCGAGGCGCCGCCACCGGCAGCGGTCGTCATGACCCAGCGCAGCCGCGGATTGGCAGCCACGGTGCGCGCCAGCGCCGCCGCATCCACATCGGGGATCCCGAACAGCACGTCGGCCGAGTCGACCATCTCATCGAAGGCCTGCTGCTCGCTCGGTGTGCGCACGTGGTCCGGGTCGCCGGACCAATCGGCGGGTCCGCGCATCGGCGGCATGAGCGCGTGATCGCGGATCACCTCGACGCGAGGCTCGAGCTCCTCGATCAGCCGACACAGGTCTTCCGCCAGCGGTACCGCCACGACGGCGCGCAGCTTCTTCTCGGTCCCCGTCATGCTGGTCCCTTCCTCGGGAAGTCTGGATCCCTCACCTTAGCCCAGTTCCAGCAGGTTGGACACTGTTCTATCTGTTGGATTGTTGCTACCGTGTGCGCATGAACATCTCATCCGTCACCGTCGGCGTCGTGGGCCTCGGCGCCATGGGCCGCCCCATGGCCGACCACCTGCTCGCCGCACACGGCCGGCTCGTCGTCCACGCGCGGCGCCCGCAGCCGGAACTGCTGGCCGCCGGAGCCTCCTGGGCGCAGACGCCACGCGAGCTCGCCTCCAGAGTAGACGTCCTGCTCATGATGCTGCCGGACCTCCCTCCGTTCGAGGCCATGCTCGACGGCCCTGACGGGCTGCTCGCCGATGCCGGCGACCTGCTCATCCTCATCGGATCCACCTCCTCGGCACCCGCCGTCCGCGCGTTCGCGGAGCGTGTCTCGGACCAGACGGACGGCCGGGTACGTGTCGTGGACTGCCCGGTCTCGGGCGGCGAGGACGGGGCGATCGCCGGAACCCTCTCGATCATGCTCGGCGGCGCCCCGGACGACGCGGCCGTCGCGGCAGAGGTGCTCGCCCCCTGCGGCACACCCGTCCTGCTCGGCCCGCTCGGCGCCGGCGAGGTCGCCAAGGCCTGCAACCAGCTCGTGGTCTCCGCGACGATCATGGCGCTCGGGGAGGCCACCGTGCTCGCCGACCGCTCCGGCCTCGATCTCGACGCGTTGTGGTCGCTGCTGTCGGGCGGATACGCCGGATCGCGGCTGCTGGACAGCCGTCGCGAGAAGCTCATCACCGGCGACGACTCCCCCAGCGGCATCGCGCGGTACATGGTGAAGGACCTCGGCTTCGCGGCCGACATCGCCGATGCCACCGGCACCTCCCCCGTCCTGCTGCCCGCCCTGCGCGCGGCCTTCGACGAGCTGGTCGCCGCAGGTCTCGGCGACCGCGACATCGCCGTGTCACGACGCTTCATCGCCTCTCGTGACACAGGTGGCCACTGACCTGCCGTACAGCGATACGCTGAAACCACCCCTTCTTCACCATCGAGGAGCCTTCTGTGCCCGAAGCATCAGCGAACATCGGAGTCGTCGGACTCGCCGTTATGGGATCGAACCTCGCCCGCAACCTCGCCAGCCGCGAGGGGAACACGGTGGCGATCTTCAACCGCAGCTACGAGAAGACCCAGACGCTCCTCGACGAGCACCCCGAGGCCGGCTTCGTTCCGGCCCGCACCTACCAGGAGTTCGCCGACTCGCTGCAGAAGCCGCGTACCGCGATCATCATGGTCAAGGCCGGCGGCCCGACCGACGCCGTGATCGACTCGCTGGTCGAGGTCTTCGAGCCCGGTGACATCATCGTCGACGGTGGCAACGCCTACTTCCCCGACACCATCCGTCGCGAGAAGGCCGTGCGCGAGACCGGCATCAACTTCGTCGGCGCCGGCATCTCCGGCGGCGAGGAGGGCGCCCTCACCGGCCCCTCGATCATGCCCGGCGGCTCCGACGAGTCCTGGATCACGCTCGGACCGATCCTGAAGTCGATCGCCGCGATCGCCGAGGGCGAGCCGTGCGTCACCCACGTCGGCCACGACGGCGCCGGTCACTTCGTCAAGATGGTGCACAACGGCATCGAGTACGCCGACATGCAGCTGATCGCCGAGGCCTACGACCTCATCCGTCGCGGCACCGGCAAGTCGCCGGCCGAGATCGCCGAGATCTTCGCCGAGTGGAACAAGGGCGAGCTCGAGTCGTACCTGATCGAGATCACCGCCGAGGTGCTCCGCCAGGTGGACGCCTCCACCGGCCAGCCGCTGGTCGACGTGATCCTCGACCAGGCAGGAGCCAAGGGCACCGGCGCCTGGACCGTGCAGACCGCACTGTCCCTGGGCGTCCCCGTCTCGGGCATCGCCGAAGCGACCTTCGCCCGCTCGCTCTCCTCGCACCCCGAGCAGCGCGCCGTGTCGCGCGACCTCCCCGGCCCCGAGGAGGAGTTCTCCGTCGAGGACACCGAGGCGTTCATCGAAGACGTGCGCCTCGCGCTCTACGCGTCGAAGATCGTCGCCTACTCGCAGGGCTTCGACGAGATCCGCGCGGGTGCGGCCGAGTACGGCTGGAACATCGACCTCGGCGCGATCTCGAAGATCTGGCGCGGCGGCTGCATCATCCGCGCCCAGTTCCTCAACCGCATCGCGGACGCCTACGCCGAGACCCCCGACCTGCCTGTGCTGCTGACCGCTCCGTACTTCACCGAGGCGATCACCCGCGCCCAGGCGCCGTGGCGCCGCGTCGTGATCGCGGCCGCCGAGGCCGGCATCCCCGCGCCCGCGTTCTCGTCGTCGCTGTCGTACTACGACGGCATCCGCGCCGACCGCCTCCCCGCAGCGCTCGTGCAGGGTCAGCGCGACTTCTTCGGCGCGCACACCTACAAGCGCGTCGACAAGCCGGGCACCTTCCACACGCTGTGGTCGGGCGACCGCACCGAGATCGAGGCGGAAGACACGCACTGACGTCTCGCCGTCGAAGGGCCGGGTACCGCGAGGTACCCGGCCCTTCGTGCATCGCACCACGATGCCGCGCTCCCCTACTTCGTGATGTCCTGCACCACGCCCTTCGTCAGACGCAGCCGCCGTGTCGCATGACGCGCGACCGCCGAATCGTGCGTCACGACGATGATCGTGATCCCCTCGGCGCACAGCGATTCGAGCAGCGTCAGGATCTCGTCGCGCATGCTCTCGTCGAGATTGCCCGTCGGCTCGTCGGCGAGGAGAACGCGCGGCCTCTTCACGATGGCGCGTGCGATCGCGACGCGCTGCTGCTGCCCTCCGGAGAGCTCGGTGGGCAGATGGTCGCCCCTGTCGTCGAGCCCGACGTGGGCGAGCGCCTCGGCCACCCTGGTGCGGCGCTGCGCCCTGTCGAGACCGAGGGGCTCGAGCGCCATGTCCACGTTCTCCGTGGCGGTGAGCGTGGGGATCAGGTTGAACCCCTGGAACACGAACCCGATCTCCTCCGCCCTGATGCGGCCGAGCTCCTTCGCCGAAGCCGATGCGAGCTCTCTGCCGTCGAGCAGGAGCGAACCGGTCGACGGCGTGTCGAGGGCCCCGAGCAGCTGCAGCAGTGTCGATTTCCCCCCGCCTGTCGGCCCTTGGATCGTGACGAACTCGCCGGGCATGATGTCGAGGTCCACTCCGGTGAGCGCCTTCACGATGCGGCCCTTCTGCGTGTACGTCCGCGTGACGCCCGCCACGCGGTAGAGCGGGTGCTCGTCCTCGCGTCGTGGCGTCGTCGGCTCGAGGTCTGCGATGGTCATGCGGTTCTCCTTCTCCTGGAACGACTGCTCGGGCAATGGCGTGCGCTGTGGGATATCGTCCGTGTGCTGAATACTCATGCGACCGACCGCAGCGCTTCCGCCGGGCTGAGCCGGGCGGCACGCCAGCCGCCGAATGCGCCTGCGACGAGGCCGCCGAGCACCGCGAGACCGACGGCCGCCACCAGCACCCACGGCGTGAAGGGGGCCTGGAGGACGACGTCGGCGGCGGGAGTCTGGAGCATCCCGCCCCCACCGCCGGTGGGACCGGGGCCCATGCCTCCGGGGCCCGCGCCCTGACCCGCGCTGCTCGCGGCGACCGTGGGCCTGAGGACGTTGATCAGCACGATCCCGGCGATGCCGAGGACGAGCCCGACGGCGCCCCCGATCAGCCCCTGCACCATCGATTCGCCTGCGACCTGCCGCACGACGCGACCGTTCGACCATCCGATCGCCTTGAGGGTGCCGAACTCCCTGGTGCGACGCCCCACGCCCGACAGCGTGAGCAGCACCGAGAGCACCACGGCGACGACGAGCACGATGATCGAGAGCCACGTACCGAGGTTCGTGATCAATGCGGTCGCGCTGGAGAGCGAGCCGGAGACGGTCGAGGCGAGCTCGGACTGTGACGTGACGGTCGCGTCGGGGAGTTCATCTGCCAGCGCCGCCTGCACGGCATCGATCGAGGCGGCAGAGTCCGCCTGCACGTAGACGGTGGAGATGACGTCGTCGACACCGGCGAGCGTCTGCGCGGTGCTCAGCGGCAGGTACACGTTCACCGCCGTGTCCGCGCTGTCCGAGGTCGAGCCGAGGATGCCGACGATCTCGACATCGGAGCCGGCCACGTCGATGGTGCTCCCCACCGAGAGCTCGTTCGTGGCGGCATAGGTGCGGTCGACGAGCGCGACGAGCGCCTCATCGTCAGCGGCGTCGAAGCCGCGACCGTCCGTCACCTCGGCGGAGGCGAGCGGGCCCACCGTGGTCTCGGCGGGGTCGATCCCGAGCACCGAGAAGGAATCGACGCCGAAGGATGCTCCGCCGCCCTGCCCGGCGTCCGGCGGTGCCTGTCCGGCCTCGGGCGCGGCCGGCTGCTCGCCGTCCTGCTGTGCGAAACCGCCGCTGGGCATCTCTCCGGAGAAGGTGGAGTTCGTCAGACTCAGTGCCCCGGAAGCGGCAGCGACGCCGTCCGTGTCGGCGACGGTGTCGAGCACCGAGGAGTCGAGAGTGCCGCGCAGGAAGTCGGTCCGCAGCATCGACTGCGCGAGCGTGGTCGTCTCGCCGTCGCTCTCCCCGGCGCCCGCATCGAAATCGAAGCGCGGCCCCTCGCCCTGGCCCGGCTCCGTGGTCGCGCCGGTCACGGTGAGGTCGGTGCCGACACCGTAGACGGAGGCGAGGGCCTGCGCCTGTGCGTCCCGCACTCCCGCGGTGAGGGCGTTGACCACGATCACGAGAGCGATTGCGATCGCCAGTCCGATCGCGACGATCATCGTCTGCTTCTTGCGGCCGGCCAGTTCGCGCCGCAGATACATTCCGTACATCTCTCTCCTTCCGCCGCGGCCATCGCGGGGCGAGATCGACGTTAGGAATCGCTCATATGCGAGATCGAGGGACAGGTGATGAGGAACCTATGGAAGGCGCGGATCATCCACAGCGCATGCCTGGACGAACGCGCCGGCGCGAACCGCGAGCGCCTCGAGGTCGCCGCCGGGAGCCGTGGCGTCTCCGACGAGCGGCCCGCCCACCCCGATGCCGAAAGCACCCGCCGCGAGATACTCGGCTACCGTGTCGACGCGCACGCCCCCCACCGGGATGATCCGCGCCTGCGGGAAGGGATCGCGCACGGCACGGATGAAGCCGGAGCCGAGCGCCGACGCGGGGAACAGCTTGACCGCCGCGCTTCCGAGGTCGTGGCCCCGCTGGATCTCGGTGGGTGTGTAGACGCCCGCCAGCACACCGATGCCCTGGCTGACCGCATAGGGGACGGAGGCGCTGAGGGTGGGCGTGACCATGAACTGCGCACCGGCGGAGACCGCTCGTTCGACATCGGCCTCGTCGAGCACCGTGCCGGCACCGACCAGCGCCGTCGCCGGGGCGTCCTGCACGATCTGCGCGATCGCCTCTTCCGCGTCCTGCAGGGTGAGGGCGATCTCGAGGGTGAGCACACCCACCTGCAGCAGCGTCCGCGCCGCGGCGACCGTGGCGTCGACATCCGTCCCCCGCAGGATCGCGACGAGCCGGGTGCTGCGCAGCCGCTCCTGCAGCTCGGCGTTGTCGACGGTGCTCACGATGCCACCTCCTCCACGGAGCCGGCAGATGCCACGATCGGCGCCCCGCCGCCCCAGGGGAAGGCGGGTGCGCCGCCGACGTCGACCCGCACGCCGAGCAGGGCGCCGTCGGCGTCCGTGGGGTCGGAGAGCCCGATGCTCGCCGTCGTGATCACGAGCAGCCGGTCGACGAGCGCCACCGCGGTGGGCCGCTTCGCCGGAAGGCTGATCGTCTCGACGAGCTCACCCGCGGGTGAGTAGCGGCGCACCTCGGAGGCGTCCCAGACAGCGACCCAGAGCATGCCGTCGAGATCGATGGCCATGCCGTCGGGGTTGCCGCCCTCGACCCGGCACAGGGTGCGGCGGTTCGAGAGCTCCCCGTCGGGCGCCACGTCGAAGGCCTCGATGCTGCGGTGCGGGAGCGTGTCGATGTAGTACAGCGTCGAGCCGCTGCGGTCGAAGGCGAGTCCGTTCGACACGGTAACCCCGTCGAGGCGGGCGGTCGGCTCGCCGTCGGGACCGATGCTCCACAGTGTGCAGTGGGGATCGCGGGGCATCGACTGACTGCCCACCCAGAACCGCCCGGACGGATCACCGCCGCCGTCGTTCATGTAGTCGCCCACCCCGGCGATGTCGCCCGTGAGGGGAGAGACGACGCCGTCGTCACCGACATGCACCACGCGGCGGTCGACGCCGACGAGCCAGCCCGCCCCCGGCTGGGCGAGCGGGATCGGGGCGCCGATCTGCGCGCCGACGACGACCGCGGTCTCGGGAACCACCCGTCCGTCTTCGATGCGGCCGCGATGCAGCGAACCGGTCGCCATGTCGATCCAGGCGAGGCTCCCGTCCCGACCGTCCCAGCGCGGCGATTCGGCCTGGACGTAGCGGGCGTCGGAGAGGATCTCGACGCGTCGGGAGGTCTGGGTGTGCGGCATCCGGGTCATCCTTCGCTGGTAGCTCGTAACCGTTATGTGGCAGACTATCTCACAATATGCATAACACTTGCGAGAAATGTGGACACACGATGATGAAGCGGGGAAACAGCTGATGGCTCCGACACTCCACGGCTTGATGCCCATCCTGGCAACACCTTTCGACGAGTCGGGCGCCCTCGACCGTCAGGGCCTGCGCCGGCTGGTCGAGTTCCAGCTCGCGTCCGGCGTCGACGGCGTCGCCGTCTTCGGCATGGCGAGCGAGGGCTTCGCCCTCACGACCGAGGAGCGACGCACGATCCTGGACGATGTCGTCCGGGTGGTGGACGGCCGGGTCCCCGTGGTCGCCGGCGTCAACGGCACCTCCACGGCCACCTCGATCGAGCAGGCGCTGCTCGCGGAAGAGGGGGGCGCTGACGCCCTCATGGTGCTTCCACCGTTCATGGTGAAGCCTCCGGCCGGCACACTCGTCGACTTCTACGGGGACGTCGCCGACGCCACCTCGCTCTCCGTCATGGTGCAGGATGCCCCCGGTGTCACCGGTGTGGTGATGGCACCGGCGCTGATCGCCGAGATCGCCCGCCTCGACGGCGTCGACTCCGTCAAGGTGGAAGCTCCCCCGACCGCCCCCAAGGTCGGCGCGGTCGTCTCGGCCATCGACGATCCCGCCTTCACCGTGCTCGGCGGGCAGAACGCCCAGTTCTGCCTCGAGGAATACGCCAGGGGCGCCGTCGGCACGATGCCCGCGTGTGAGTTCCCCGACCTCCTCGGCCCCGTGCTCGCCCAGTTCCTCGAGGGGCGCGTCGACGAGGCTCGCGCCGAGTTCCGACGTATGCTCCCTCTCGTGCTCATCGGTCTGCAGGGCGGCATCGCGTGGGCGGTGCACAAGGAGGTCCTCGTCGCGCGTGGCGTGATCGACCATGCGACCGTGCGCTACCCGGCCTCGCGCCTGGACGCCGGCAGCCGCGCCTCGGTGAAGCTCGTGATCGACGAGCTCGCCCTTCCGCCGATCCCGGCCACGGTGCGGGTGTGAGCGGCCGCGGTGTTCTGCTGATCGGCGGCAGCTCCGACATCGGCCTCGCGATCGCCCGCGCCTTCGTCGACGGCGGAGACGCCGTCGTCGGAGTGGGGCTCGATCACTCCGACGATCCCGTCTTCGCGCGGTACCTCGTCGCCGACTGCAGCAGACCCGAGGCCGCCGACCGTGCCGTCGCGGATGCGGAGCAGGCGCTGGGCCGACTCGACGTCATCGTTCTCGCAGCCGGGCGCATGCCGATCGCCCGCGCGGAGGACACCAGCGACGAGGACTGGCGCGGCGCGCTGGGCGCCACACTCGACTCCGCGTTCTTCGTGGCGCGAGCGGCCCTTCCCCGGCTCTCCGCGGGATCGTCGATCGTCGCGGTGACGTCGGTCAACTCGTCGCTCGCCGCACCCGCCCTCCCCGCGTACGCGGCCGCCAAGGCGGGCGTCGACGGCCTCATCCGGCAGCTCGCCCTCGACAACGGCCCCCGCGGCATCCGCGTGAACGCCGTGCAACCGGGAAGCATCTCGGCCGCCGACACGGGCGAGAGCGAGGGATACCCGCTCGGACGCATCGGCCGCCCGGAGGAGGTGGCGTCGGTGGTGGCGTTCCTCGCCTCCGACGCCGCCTCCTTCGTCACCGGCACCTCCATCGCCGTCGACGGGGGGCTGTCGATCTCGTCCCCCGCGGCCTGGCTGAAGCCGGTGCTGCGGGAACGCTGGCTCTGACCCGCGCACATCGACGAAGAAGGCCGCGTCCCCTCCCGGGACGCGGCCTTCTTCGTGAGCAACGCTCGGATCAGGCGTTGGCGTCGAGGAGCCCCTGCACTTCCTTCTTCAGCGCGTTGAGACCGGCCTGCGCCTCGACCTGACCCGCGAGGATCGTCGCGACCCCCGCGCCGATGGCCGCATCGATCTGGGCGGTCACGGCGACACGATCCCACGCGGCGCCGCGCGCGTGCTCGGAGACCTCGGTGCGGAACGCGCCCTGGAACTTGTCGGCGGCGAGAGCCGGGATCTTGTCGGCCACGCTCTTGGCGGCCGGCGCCACGGCGGAGTTCTCGTAGAGCGCGGTCGCGGCCTCGACGTTCGTCGCCGCGTAGAGGATGAAGTCACGGCTCGTGAGCTCTCCCTCGCCCGCCGTCGCGAAGACACCGCTGCCCCAGGCCCGGTTGTACGAGTCCTTGCCACCGGCGGTCGGACGCGAGATGGCGCCGATGTTGTCGATGATGTTCTGGGCGGCGCCGTTCGTCTTGACGAAGGTCGACGCGAGCGGGGCGTCGTCGTACAGGGCCGCCCGCCCGCTCGCGAACAGGATGCGGGCATCGCTGCGCGCCACGTTCGTCTGCGTCAGACCGGCGTCCTGAAGCGACTTGTACCAAGTGACCGCCTTGACGCTCTCGGCGTCTCCCAGGGTGCACTTCAGGTCGTCGGTGACGACATCGCTGCCGAAGCCCCACATCCACGGGACGGCGTCCTTCAGGTCGGGGTTCTTGGTGACAGCGGCGTACGGGATCAGCGAGGAGTCCTGCTTCTTGATCTTCTCGAGCGCCGTGGCGAACTGCTCCACGGTCATGCCCGAGGTGATGCCGACGCTCTTGGCGATCTCGCCGTTCGTGATGATGCCGATGCCTGCGGCCGTCAGCGGCAGCACGAGCAGCTTGCCGTCCATCGTGTACGAGTCGAGCACGCCCTGCGGGATGCCCAGCCCCTTCGCGAGGTCGGAGAGGTCGGCGAGCACGTTCATCGGGGTCAGCACCTGCCAGCCGCCCGACTGCCCGACGCCCATGAGGTTGCCGGAGCGTCCGGTCAGGGCCAGCTGCGTGGCGGCCTGATCATACGGGTAGATGACCGGGGCGACCTTGACGCCCTCCTGCTTCGAGAAGCCGTCGAGGATGCCCTGCCACGCCGACTTCAGGGCTTCCTCGCCGAGCGAGTTGCCGTAGAAGTTGATGGTCTTGGCCTTCGTGGCTCCGGCGGCCGTGGCCCCGGCGCCGGTGCCGGGTGCGGCGGGCGTCGCGCAGCCGGCGAGCGCGAGAGCGCCGAACGCGGCCAGGACGGTTCCGCCTCCGAGGAAGGCTCGGCGGCTCAGCTGCGAGTTCGAGATGTTCATGAGACTGCTCCTTCGGGGTGAGGGGGACGAGCTGTTCTGCGGTGCATCGCTAGCCCTTGACCGCTCCGGCGGCGAGGCCGGACACGAAGTAGCGCTGCAGGAGGATGAAGATGAGGACGAGCGGCAGGGAGGTGATGAGGGACGCCGCCATGAGCGCCGGCCAGTCGGCGGTGCCCTCGCGGATGAACGCCTGGGTGAGACCGGCGGGCAGCGTCTGCTTGTCGGGGCCGGCGAGCGTGAGCGCGAAGAGCAGATCGCTCCACCCGCGCATGAAGGCGAACATGCCGGCGGTGATGAGGCCGGGGACCACGAGCGGGAACACGATGCGGAACATCGTCCCCGTGCGCGAGAGCCCGTCGACCTTGGCCGCCTCGAGGATGTCGTCGGGAAGGGCGTCGATGATGCCCTTCAGCAGGAACACCGCGAGCGGCAGCGTGAAGGTCGTGAACGAGATGATCAGCGCCGTGTAGGTGTACAGCAGACCGGCCGAGCTCAGCATCAGGTACAGCGAGATGAGCAGCAGTGCACCCGGGATCAGCTGGCCGATCAGGAACATGAACATGATGGCGTTGCGCCCGCGATAGCGGAACTTCGACAGCGAGTAGGCCATCAGCCCGCCGACCAGGACCGCGAGCAGGGCCGTGCCGGTGGAGACGATGATGCTGTTGAGCAGGTTCTTCAGCAGCAGGTCGTTCTGGAAGAAGCCGATGAAGTTCTCGAACGTCGGGTCGACCGGGAAGAACGGACGGTCGAGGGAGAAGACGTCCTCCTTCTTCGTGAAGGCGGTGGCCGTGAGCCAGTACACCGGCAGCAGGCCGAACAGGGCCAGCAGGAGGAGCAGGACGCGCCCCGGGATGGACAGGTGGGGGCGGATGATCGACTCCCCCACGTCGCGACTACGGCGCATCACTTCTCCAGCCGTCGGTTGAGGAACAGGTATCCGCTCGTGATGATCGCCAGCAGGACGAGCCACAGAGCGCCCATGGCGGAGGCCTTGCCGAGCTCGTAGCTGCCGAAGGCGAGGTCGTAGAGGCTGACCGCGAGCGTCGTGGTCGAGTTGCCGGGTCCGCCGCCGGTCATGACGAAGATGGTGTCGAAGTTGCCGAAGTTGTAGATGAACTCCAGCACCGCGACGAGGGTGACGGGGCCGGCGATGTGCGGCAGCGAGATGTGACGGAACCGCTGCGAGCGGGTCGCGCCGTCGATCGTGGCGGCCTCGATCTGCTCGCTCGGGAGGGTCTGCAGCACCGCGAGCGCGACGACCATGATCCACGGGAACGAGTGCCAGGTCTTGGCGATGACCACGGCGGCCATGGCGCCCGTGGGGGTGCCGAGCATGCTCACCTCGGGCAGGCCGAAGACCGAGAGCACATGGTTGACGACGCCGTAGCTGTCATTGAAGATCCACGCCCAGAGGAAGGAGACCACGACACCGGGGAGCAGCCACGGCAGCATGAGGGCGCCGCGCAGGATGTTGCGTCCGCGCATGCGGGCGTTCAGCAGCAGTGCCAGCGCCACGCCGAGCACGAGGGGGAAGACCGTGGCGAGCGACGCGAACACGACGGTCGTGCCGAGCCGGGCGAAGAACTCCTCCCAGACGGCCGCATAGTTGTCGAAACCCACGAACGTGCGCTCGGGGCGCAGGAGCGATTGGTCGAAGAGGCTCGTGAAGATGCTCGACACGAGAGGGAAGATCGCGATCATGAGGAACAGCAGGACCGCGGGAAGTGCGATCATGAAACCGAAGGTGCGATCCTTCGCGCCCAGCGTGGAGCGTCGCCCGGAGCGTGGCTCGACGGCCTTCTGCTCGCTCTCTGCAGGCCGCTCGAGTATGGCTTGTTGCATTGCAGTCACTTTCCAGTAGAGACGACCCCGTGGGGCCGTGCGCGTCGTCGTCACAGTCGTCAACGTCGACGTGCGGCCAGTTAACCACAATGCGGATGCGAAATCCACAAGATGCATAAGACACCCACATTTGTGTTGCTTGAAGCTATTTCTCTGAATAGGATGACTGGCAGCGGCGATCGACCGCGGCGTCGCATCCGCGGCGGCAGCACTGAGGAGGAGTGACCATGGCATCGGAATCGGTGGGCGGCACCCAGACCGTCGAACGGGCGATGTCGTTGCTCGCATGCTTCACCGAGGAATCCGGTGAGCTGAGGGTCTCCGAGCTGTGCACTCTCACCGGCCTCGGCCAGTCCACCGTCTCGCGCATGATGTCGGCGCTCGATCGCATGAAGTTCGTGGTGCAGGACTCACGCACCGGGCTCTACCGCCTGGGCCCCGCGGCCGTGTCCCTGGGCACGATCGCCCTCAACGGCTCGCCCATCTTCCGCGCATCGCGGCAGATCGCACAGAACCTCGCTCGCAGGATCGAGATCGGTGTGAACGTGGCCGAACTCAGCGGCTTCACCTTCATGTACCTGTGCAACTTCGAGGGAGCACTCGCGCCCAAGTCGTTCGACATGGCGGGTCGTACGGGCCCGCTGCACGCCACCGGCATCGGCAAGGCGCTGCTCTCGGGCATGACGGACGCGCAGGTGGACGAGTACTTCGCGCAGGCGCCGCAGCGATTCACCCCGCACACCATCGTCGACCGTGACAGCATGCAGCTCGCGCTCGACGAGACGCGCAGTCGCGGCTACTCGACCGAGATCGAAGAACTCGCCTTCGGACGTGCCTGCATCGCCGCCCCGATCCGCAACCGTGCCGGCGAGATCGTGGCCGGCATCTCGGCCAGCGGCCCCCTCTCGGTGCTCGACCTGCACGCCCCGCACCAGGAACTCGCGCTGCAGCTGATCGAGGCCGCCGACGAGATCTCCGTTGCTCTCGGCTACAGCCCGTCCCGCACCGCATCGGCCTTCGCGGCGCTCTGACGTCCGGCCGCGAGGCGGCCCCTGATCCGATCCTGATCCCTGACCGCGGCACCAGCCGCCGGCCGCTCGCCCCTCGATGTCTTTGGAGACCCCTGTGAGAATCACGCGCGTCCAGACCTTCCCGCTCTACCTGTCGAAGGAGGAGGCGAACAACTCCTACGCCGGCGACACCGCGGTCGACCACCGCGGCTACGTGATCCGTCCGCCCTGGCGGAGCCTGTACTCCCCCGGCTACGAGACCCTGCTCGTGAAGATCGAGACCGACGAAGGTCTGGTCGGCTGGGGCGAGGCACTGGCGCCGGTCGCCCCCGTCGTGGCGGGCGCAATCGTCGACAACCTGCTCACCCCGCTCATCATCGGCGAGGACCCGCGCTCGGTGCGCACGCTCTGGCACCGCATGACCGAGTCGATGCGCGAGCGCGGTCACCTCACCGGTCACCAGGCCGACGCCATGGCCGCCGTCGACATCGCACTGTGGGACCTCTGGGGTCACGCCACCGGCCTCTCGGTGTCCGAGCTCGCCGGCGGCCGCTTCCACGAGGTGCTGCCGACCTACGTCTCGGGGATCCGCGGCGTCGATGACGTCGAGCGCGCGGAGAAGGCGGCCGAGCTCGTCGAGGGCGGTGTACGCCGCATCAAGCTGCACCTCGGCGTCGACATCCGCACCGACCTCGCCACCTACGACGCTGTCCGCGGCGTCCACCCCGACCTCGACGTCGCGCTGGACGCGCACTGGACGTACCGGCTCGGCGAGGCGCGGGCACTCGGCCGGGAGCTCGACGACCGGAAGGCCTGGTTCTTCGAGGCACCGCTGGCTCCCGAAGACGTGGAGAACCACCGTGACCTGGCGACCGCGCTCGCCACCCCGATCGCGGTCGGCGAGGCGATGCGCAGCCGCTTCGAATTCACCGACTGGCTCACCCGCCGCGCCGTCGGAATCACGCAGCCCGACATCGGTCGCACGGGCATCACCGAGGGCCTCGCGATCGCCGCGGTCGCCGACGCATTCCACGTGCAGGTCGCACCTCACCATTCGGCCGCCTTCGGCATCGCGATGGCTGCCGGCGTGCACGTCGCGGCGAGCGCCGCCTCGCTCCTCGCGTTCGAATACCAGCCGTTCCCACTCCCGGTCGCCAACCGCCTGCTCACGACGCCGCTCGAGGTGCGCGCCGACGGTGGGTTCATCGTCCCGACGGGGCCGGGACTGGGCGTGACCGTCGACGAGGACGCGATCAAGGAGTACGTGCGGCACTGACGCGTTCCCCTCCTGCCGAAGACGAACGGGTGGGTGGAACCGGATTCCTTCCGGTCCCACCCACCCGTTCGTCGTCTGGGCGCGCGCAGGTCAGTCCCCGATGCGGACGAACTGCGCCGCACTGACCCGGTGGATGCTGGTGTTGCGCACCTCGAGCCGCACGGTCCCGGTCGCCCCCGCGCCGTAGCGGAACGAACCCAGCGAGCGCCAGGCCGCCGCTCCCTGCGTCTGATCCACGATCACCTCGGAGCTTCCGTTCTGATGCTCCACGACGTAGGCCGCCGACGTCGTGGTCGTGGGGTTCGTCGGATACCAGACCGAGACGCGGTAGAGCCCCGCCTGCGGCAGATCGACGTTCCACGTCACGGTGCTGCCGACCGAGTCGGAATCGCTGTACCGCGTGCGGGTGCCGTTCCAGCCCGAGAGCCCGCTGGGGTACCAGTTTCCCGATTCCAGATAGCCCGGCCACGGCGACTGGGTGTGGGCGATCACGCCCTCGTCGGCGACCCGCACGAGCACCCCTCGACGCAGCGTCTGATCCAGCCGCGCCTCGAATCGGGTCGACGATCCTGGTGCGACGCCGGCCCCTGCCGTCACCGTCCAGGTGTGGGTCAGATCGGACCTCGGCGGCACCGTGATCGTCGCGCTCTGCTGCCCGACGCTCCAGCCCGTGAGGCCGTAGAGCGCGAGGGTGCCCTGCAGCGGGGTGACCCCGGTGTTGATCACCAGAGCCGTCAGTGTGGCTACCGCGCCGGGGCCGCTGACGATCTCGACGTCCGAGGTGAGCGACACCAGCCGGCGCCGGTCGATGACTTCGATCGCCGCGGCGCGGAGCGTGACCGGGTCCTCCCCCTGGATCGTCAGCTTCGCCTTCACCTCGACCTCGCCCAGCGGCGCAGCGGCGGCGATCACGGCCGCGGATTCCACCCGCGCCGAGCCCTGCGCGGGAACGGAGATCGACGGGACCGCACCGTCGATCTGCCAGCCCGACGGCAGGGTCACCGCCACGGTGCCCGTGATCGGATCGTCGGTGGCGTTTCGCACCTCGATGATCAGCGGCACACGGTCGCCCGCGGTTCCCGTCGCCTGCGCGATGACGTCGCCCGCGAGGCCGGGGTTCGCTCCGCTGATCCGTGCGGGCAGTCGCAGCGTGACCTCGGGCGTGGTCGTGCCCCCGGAGGTGATCGTGTATCGGAACGTCTCGGTGAGGTCGTCGACGGGGATCGTCCATTCGAACGGGTACGCCTTCTGCGGCGCCTGCTGCACCGCCTGCGTGCCGATGCGGTATGACAGCGTGGCCTGCTGCTCGGTGTCGATCTGCACGTAGGCGTCGTACCCCTCCCCGTCGGGACGCACCAGCAGCATCCCGCGCGCGACCCCATACTCGGTCGCGGGGTCGGAGTCGATCTCGTGGAAGCTGTCGCGCCCGTGATCGACGATGTCGTCGAACGGCAGCCCCGGCCGCTGCACGGTCACGTTCCGCACCACCAGGGCCACCAACCCGCGGGCGGGCACCGTGACGGTGACGCGACCGTTCTGGGCCGCCGTGGTCGAACGGGCGCCGTTCGCGGCCACCACCTCGACCGCGGTCGACGAGCTGCGGGGCAAGCCGGTGAGATCGGTGGAGAGGTCGACGACCACCTGCTGCGGGGTGCCGGCAGAGTTCGTGAGGCTCACGTACAGGGCCTCGTTGCCGACGCCGCCGATCCAGTTGACCAGAGGGTTGTCGACCTCGATGAGCCCCTCGGGGAAGTACGGCCACACGCCGTCCTCGCCGAAGAACGTCCCCGGCGCGTGACCGTAGGCGAAGAACTTGAAATATGCGAAGTCCGCCTCGAACACGTGCGGGAACTCGATCGCGCCGGCGCTGCGGTAGAAGCTCTCGCTGATCAGGTAGTCCATCGCGAGACCGAGCTGGGCGGGCGCGTGGTGGAAGTAGTACCCGGTGATCCCGACCGGCCCGCTGGTCGCGAAGTCGGGCTTCATGTGCGCGACCTGGAACTGCCGCCCGTAGTAGCCGGGATACGTGGTGAAGCGCCCGATCACCATGTTGTGCGCGATGTCGGCGATCAGCTCGTCACCGGTGTGATGCGCCAGGCGCAGCAGGGCTCCGGCCCAGCAGGGGTTGAACACGTAGCCTCCGCCCGGGTTCGTCAATGTGCTGACGCCGAGCTTGAACGACGACAGCGCCTCGAACGTCAGCCCCGAGGTCGAGACGTACCAGGCGGGCACGGTCTCGCTCTGGACGCTCGTCGTCGGGTACGACGGGAGTGAGGAGCGCGACTCCCAGTCGTACTGCTGCGTGATCACGGAGCCGACCGGCACGGTGACAGTGGTGTCGGGCACCGGGCGGACCGCGGTCTGCGTGATGAAGCGCTGCACCTCGCGGTACGCCCCGTCCAGGAACTCCGTCTCCCCCGTGGCCTCGAACATCTCCAGCAGGTCGACCCAGTATTTCGAGAAGCTGTACGCGAAGCCGCCCGGCGGCTGTCCGTTGCTCCGATAGGGCGTGAGGATCTGCTCCTGCGAGTAGCGCCGCGCGATCAGCGTCGCCTCCGCGAGATAGGCCGGATCCCCCGTGACCCGGTAGGTCGCCAGCGCGTTCGAGAACGGCGCCCTGCTCTGACCGACCACGCCAGCCTTGGTCGCCTGCACCGCGAGCCGCTGGATGCCCGCATTCCGGCCGTGCGTGAGCTGGTACAGCGACGCGAGGTTCACGGCATCGGTGGGGATCCGCCCGATCCGGTACTGGGTCTTGTCGTTGTAGACCGGGCTGCCGATCATCGGCGTGTGCCCGATGCCCTTTCGGGAGAGCTGATACTCCACGAGCGGCCGCGCGCGACGGTCGTACAGCGTGCTGTCGGCGGTTCCGGTCAGATAGTGCGCGGCGAGCACGACCCCGCTCGCCGCGGCGCGGACGGCATCCTCGTTCTCGACGTCGACGAAGCCCTTCGCGCGGTTCCACCAGCCCGAGTACGACGGGACGTAGTCGACGGAGTCGTCGCCGCTGGGCTCCACCGCGATCAGCGCTGTCATCGCGTGCACGGCATCCGTGAGCGATCGGTCGTAGACGTTGTGCCGATAGGCGCTCAGACCGTATTCGTTCCGGCACAGCTGCGCGTAGGTGCCGTACAGGGTGTCCGCACGAGCGGCGATGCCGAACGCGAATCCCCGCTGCTGTCCGACGGTCATGGCCGTGCGCAGGCCCGGCTGCGGCGAGTACATGGACGGAACGATGTCGAGGCTGTCGTTGCGCAGGCTCATCCCGTACGGTTGCCGGTCCGCCATGAGCTGACGTTCATGCACGAATTCGGCGACCTCAGACGGCAGGTACACCCCCGAGGTGACGGCGACGCCGCCGACGGAGTACTGCGTCAGCGCCATCGGCGCGAAGAGCTCCCAGGCGCCCAGGGGCGCGGAGCCGTCGAGCACCGAGAGCGCATGCTGGTACGAACCGCACAGCACCTCGTCGAGGTCGTCGAGCGACCTCGTGTCCTGGCTCTGGTAGCCGACGATGTAGTCGCCGGCGGTCTTGGCCGTGAGCACGTGGTGAGCCTCGGGGTAAGCGCCCTCCAGCCTCCACCGCACGACCAGATCGACATCGTCGGTGCTCGTGGTCAGCTCGATGGCCTGCGGCCCGAGGACCTGGTAGGAGGTGAAACCGAGCCAGCTCGGGGTGAGCGGCCCGTACAGCTCCGGGGCGCTCCCCGTCGGCAGTGCCCCCTCCAGCACGAGCCACTGCTCATCGAACCGATGGGCAGGGTCGGTGATCGACAACCAGCCGCCGTTGTGCTTGATCTCCAGGTCGCGCACGATGGTCGCCCCGCCGTCCCACGTCGCCTGGAGAAAAGTCATCCGGTGGTTCTGGCCGACCAGCTGGGCGACCTGCGAGAACGCCAGATTCGGCTTCTCCAGGCGGCGGAGCGCATCGGCATAGACCCCGCCCGGCGTGGTGAGCTCGGTGGCCGCAGCGGGTGCCGAGCCGGAGGACGAGCCGAGCACCGGAGGAAGCACACCGGCGATCACGAGCATTCGCAGCACGGAGCGTCGGCTCCACATCAGGGGATTGTCTTCGGCTCCATCGCCAGCTATTGAATCCATGATCCACATACTGCAATCCATATGCGATCATGTCAATGGAACGCGCCTCACCGATCCCCCCGCCGCCGCTTCCGCTCGACACCGGTAGCGTCGTCGAGGCAGACCACCCCGAAAGGACGCCCGCGGTGACCCAGACCCCTCGCGAGGAGATGACGGAGTACTCGCTGAGTGCGCTCCTCGCTCCCCCCGAATCACCGGCCGAACCCGAGGACTTCGACGCCTTCTGGCGGGGCACCTTCCAGGAGTTCGGTGCGGGAGCGGTGGCGTGGGAGCTCACTCGCGAGCACCCCGAGACCGCGACGCATCGCGTGATGGAGATCCGCTTTCACTCCTCGGTCGATGAACACGCCACCGCCTTCGTGATGCAGCCCCACGCCGTCGCCGACGCGCGGCGCGGCCTCGTCGTCGGACACGGCTACGGCGGTCGCACGGGACCCGATGTCGAGAGGGTGCCCGCCCATACCGCGGCGATCTTCCCCGTCGCCCCCGGGACGCATGTCGGCACCGCCAGCCGCTTCCCCGCACCGCCGGACGAGCATGTCCTGGCCGGCATCGCCCATCGCGACACCTACTCGCATCGCTTCAGCGCAGCCGACATCTGGCGCGCAGCCACGATCCTCCTCGAGATCGTGCCCGCCGTGGCGGGATCGCTCGACTTCAGCGGCGGCAGCTTCGGCGGTGGCATCGGCGCCCTGGCCCTTCCCTGGGACGCCCGGTTCCGACGCGCGGTCCTCGACGTCCCGAGCTTCGGCAACCACGACGTGCGCCTCTCGCGGCGCTGCACCGGCAGCGGAGAGGCCGTTCGCCGGCACCTGCGCGACCATCCAGAGGTCCGCCCCGTCCTCGACTACTTCGACGCGGCGATCGCGGCACGGCGCCTGCGCATGCCCGTGCACGTCAGCGCGGCGGTGCTCGATCCCGCCGTCGACCCGCGCGGACAGTTCGCGGTGTATCACGCGCTGCCGGGCCCGAAGCGCCTCGGCGTGCGAGCCTGCGGTCATCTCGACGGACCCATCGGCGAACTGTCCGACCGCCTCGCCCTGCAGGACGGCATGGACTTCCTCGCGCTCCCCGACGAGCGTGTGATCTGAACGCTCCTGCGGATCTCCCAGACAACGCATAGCGTTCTCCATAGAAATCGCATAGGAGATTCCGCAGAATAGGCACATGACCAGCGACCTGCCCGAACTGCGCCGCCCCGACGGCTCCCCCCTGCGCATCCTCGCCGTCGACGACGAGCAGATGCTGACCGACCTGCTCGCGATGGCACTGCGCATGGAGGGCTGGGAGGTGCGGACCGCTTCTTCCGGCATGGAAGCGCTCCAGGTGGCGCGCGAGTTCGAACCCGATGCGCTCGTGCTCGACATCATGATGCCCGACCTCGACGGGATGTCCGTGCTCAAGCGTCTGCGGGAGTCCGGCAACCTCGTCCCCGTGCTGTTCCTCACCGCGAAGGACGCCGTGGGCGATCGCGTCGCCGGTCTCACCGCCGGAGGCGACGACTACGTCACGAAGCCGTTCAGCCTGGAGGAGGTGATCGCACGACTGCGGGCGATCATCCGCCGCACCGGCCACGCCACCGCCGACGACGGACAGTCGATCCTGCGCGTCGCCGACCTCACCCTCAACGAGGACAGCCACGAGGTCGTG
This sequence comes from Microbacterium maritypicum, assembly GCF_008868125.1. Lineage (NCBI taxonomy): Bacteria > Bacillati > Actinomycetota > Actinomycetes > Micrococcales > Microbacteriaceae > Microbacterium > Microbacterium maritypicum. The sequence goes on along the minus strand of NZ_WAAQ01000002.1, from coordinate 864,345 downwards.
CGAGACGGCACCGAGATCGAGCTCACCGCGACCGAGTTCGAGCTGCTGCGCTACCTGATGCGCAACGAGCGCCGGGTGCTGTCGAAGGCGCAGATCCTCGACCGGGTGTGGAGCTACGACTTCGGCGGCAAGTCGTCGGTCGTCGAGCTGTACATCTCGTACCTGCGCAAGAAGATCGATGCCGGGCGCACGCCGCTGCTGCACACCGTGCGCGGCGTCGGCTACATGATCAAGGCCCCGCAGTGAGCTCAGCGACGATGATGAGAAGGCCGATGAGCCTGCAGACACGGCTGATGACCGCCGTGATCGGGTTCGTGTCGCTGATCCTCATCATCGTCGCCGTGATCACCAGCGCGACGCTGGGAAAGACGATGGAAGATCAGCTCGACCAGAAGCTGAGCGAATACGCCCACCAGCTGGTTCGCATCTCCCAGGCTGTCGCTCCATCGTCGGCGACCGCGCAGAACGTGCTCGCGAGCAGCCCCGCACCTCCGGTCGGAGTTCTCTTCGTCGTCTCCAGTCCCGTCACAGGGTTCTCCGGAGTGGTCGCGAAGAGTGAGGACGGCGACGAATTCGCCGGAACGCTCGATCCGCTGACCGGCGCCCAGCTCGCCGAGATCGCGGTGTCGCTGAAGGATACCCGGGTCGCGACCGTCACCCTCACCGACCTCGGCTCCTACCGCGTCATGGCGCTGCCGACGAGCAACGGGCTGATCGTGGTCACCGGGCTCCCCCGTGACGAGATCCAGAACCAGCTCACGCAGCTGCTGACCGTGATCGCGCTCGCGACGATCGGTGGTCTGATCCTCCTGGCGCTGACCACCGCGATCACCATCCGGGTGGGTCTGCGTCCCCTCCGCGCCGTCGCACTGACCGCGACCAGGGTCGCGAATCAGCAGCTCGACCGCGGTGAGGTGACCATCACCGAGCGCGTTCCCGCGTACGAAGCCGATCCCCGCACCGAGACCGGTCTCGTCGGAGCCTCGCTGAACAAGCTCCTCGACCACGTGAACACCTCGCTCGCCTCACGGCAGAAGAACGAGGAGCGGATGCGGCGCTTCGTCGCCGACGCCAGCCACGAGCTGCGCACCCCGCTCGCGTCCATCCGCGGGTACTCCGAGCTGTCGTTGCGCGCCCTGCGTCAGTCGGACCCGCAGACGGAGCGCCCCGAGGTCATCGAGAGCACGACGTCGTCGCTGGAGCGCATCCAGGCCCAGTCGCTGCGGATGACCCGGCTCGTCGAGGACCTGCTGCTGCTGGCCCGTCTCGATGAGGGCCGGGAGCTGGTCTACGGCACGGTCGACCTGACCCAGCTGGCCCTCGAGGGTCTCTCGGACGCGCGGCCGACCGCGGCCGACCACCACTGGAACATCGACGTGCCCGACGAGCCCGTCACGATCGTGGGAGATGCCGGACGCATGCATCAGGTCGTCGCGAACCTGCTCGCGAACGCCCGCACCCACACGCCCGCCGGCACCACCGTCACGCTGAGCGTCGCTCAGGAAGGCGAGGAGGCGGTGCTGCGCGTGCACGACGACGGTCCAGGGATCGACCCCGCCATCCGCGACGAGCTCTTCGCCCGCTTCGCCCGCGGTGACAGCTCGCGGGCCCGGCAGACCGGCGGCACGGGCCTCGGACTCGCGATCGCGAAGGCCATCGTCGAGGGCCACCACGGCCTCATCACCGTGACCAGCGAGCCCGGCGACACGACCTTCACCGTCCGCATCCCCATGAATCCGGCGACGACCGGCGACACCCCTGCGGAGGCGTGAGAACCCCGCACAGTCGCGCGGGGCCTCGCGCCCTCGTTCCTCGCTCCCCACACCCCCACACCCGCACACCCGCACACCCGCACACCCCGCGCTCCCCACTCCCCGGCACACCCGCACTCCCTGCACACCTGTCGGGAGATTGCTCGTGGACCGGCGTGTGGGGGCTGTTTCCTCCCGACATCCGGACGATCTCCCGACAAGCGCACGCGTCGAGGTCGAGGGGAGGGACGGGCCGGGACCAGCGCCCACGTCAGCCGCGCTCGCGCAAACGCACGAAGGCGGCGATCACGGCAGCCTCGACGGTGGGCCAGGCATGCACGATCTGTGCATAGTCGAATCGCAGCGTCTCGTTCCCAGCGCCGACGCCGCGGCATCCCTCACCAGATCCCGGTGGCGGTGCGCAGAGCCCGCGTGGTTGCCCTTGCCGTCGGCCTCGAGGATGAGCCTGTCGTCGACCACGAAGTCGACCCTCCCCACGGTCGGGATCGTCACCTGGCAATCCAGCCTGATCCCGTGCACATGCAGCCGCAGCCGCAGCAGCGACTCGAGCCCGCTGTCGGCATCCGATCTGGCCAGATCGACGAGCCAGTGCGCCCGAGCCGGCAGTCGACTCCGGATTCGTCGGCGTGCGGCCTCGGAGATCAGCCGCTGCGTGAGCGACGACTCGAGCGCGGCGAAGAACGCCTCGTCACCACCGCAACGGTAAACATGGACGAGCACCTCTTCGAGCGGTGCGAGTCCGACGCCCGCGCGACCCGCGTCGTAGTGCCCCACGCATTCGCACTCGTCGTGGTGAGCACGACCTCGCCCGCCGAGCCACACGTGAACGGGACCTTCGTCGTAGAGACACCATACGCCGTGCAGTCGCAGCGCATGTGCACAGGTGAGCGCACCGCCGTGTCGTGCGGCTTCCACGAGGTGCACATTCGCCTCCGGCACGGCGAACACCCCAGGTCTCACGCGCTGAAGCGCGCCGACACGCACCTCGTCCGCGCGCATCCGACGAGTGATCCCATACTTCTGGAGCAGGGTGCCCCGGACGACTCCGCCGTGTCGGGCGGTCACGAAAGCGGCACTGAGCATCCGTCGATCCTGCACCTCCCGTGCTCGTGGCGGGGGCCGAGCATCCGGATATACGGGCAGATTCGATTCACGCATCGACTGTGAAGGAACAGAGGTGCCGTCCACCCGTCGGGAGTCCGGGCGGATGTCGGACGAATCGCCGTCGGATCACCCGACATTCGCCCGAGCTCCCGACAGGTGGACGAGGAAGGACGCGAGAGCACGGGGGCACCGTGCACACGGGCGTGAGGGGTCGCGCCCGCGACCCGGATCAGTATCCGGCGAAGGCGTCGGTCGTGAGGCTGCGCGCCTTCTGCAGGGCGGGGGCGAGGTCGGCGATGAGCCGCGGGGGGCCGGAGATGAAGGCGTGGCGCGAGGCCAGGTCGGCGACGGTGCGCTCGAGGGTCTCCGCATCCAGACGCGCGCCCTGCGCCCACGACCAGTGCGCCGGGAGGTCGGCGGGCTCATCACGGGTGAACACGACGGTGCGCACGCCGGTCGCTGCCAGCTCCTCGCGGAAGGCGAGCTCGGAGGCGTCGGAGGCGACGTACACGAGCACCACGTCGCGCTGCTGCCCGGTCGCCTGCAGCTGACGCAATTGCGACACGAAGGGCGTCACCCCGATGCCGGCGGCGACCATGAGCACCGGCTGCTCACCGCGGGGCAGGATGAAGTCGCCCCAGGTTCCGGTCACCGCGAAGGTCGCACCGGGCTCGGCCGCGGCGAGAGCACGCTTGTAGCTCGAGGGATGCTTCTGGTCGCCGTTCTTGTAGGCGATGCGCAGCGTCGGCAGATCGGCCGGCGCCGACACGATGCTGAACTCCCGACGGGTCCCTCGGGCATCGGGTCGGTGATGCGGGACGTCGAGCTCGAGGTACTGTCCCGGCAGGAAACGCACCCGGCCCTTGGCGCGGAACGTCAGCTCCTGGGCGGTCGGGGTCACGAACTCGCGCCGTTCGAGCACCAGCCGCACCGAACCGCGCAGGGCGAAGGCGAACGCCACCAGGTTGCCGATCAGCAGGGCGCGCTCCTGACCGAGTGTGAAGAGACCGGCCACCGAGATCGGCCACCCCGCGAGCAGCCCGACGACGGCAGCCACCACGAGCTGCTGCCGGCGGCGCGGCGGAAGGGTGAGCGGCTCCGACAGCATGAACGCTCCGAGGAACAGGAACGGCGACTGCAACAGCGCGAACTGCAGAGCCGTCGCGACGTCGAAGGCGATGTCGAACTCCACGGCTTGCACGGCCTGCCGCACGACCGATGTGGCCACGGCGACGGCGAGGAACACCAGGATCACTCGGATCTTCTCGGTGCGCCACAGCACCGCGAGGCCCAGCACGGCCACGGGAATCGTGAGCACCGGCGTGCCGACCCACCACGACGACGACGTGCCCAGCCACTCGAAGGCACCGAACGCTCCGAGGATCGAGACCACGGCGGCGCCGAACGCGGCAGGGTTGAAGATGTGACGCCCGCGCCAGGCGATCAGGTACTTCGAGACGCTCGCGACCGCACCGGCGAGCGCGAGACCGAGCAGCGCGCCGGCTTCGACGCCCGGTCGGAGCACGAACAGCAGGATGAGCGCCGTCACCAGCGACGACTCGATGCGCCAGGGCAGTCGGAGCAGGCGCTGCGCCGCGGCGTCGACGGCGGAGATGACGACCGCGAGCACGAGGAACGACGCCACGAGCTCGAGCGGGGTGGGCGAGACGATCACGCCGAACAGCGAGAGCAGGAAGGCGACGACCGCGAGAGCGACGAGCGCGAACAGCACGAGGCGGTACATCGACAGCGAGCCCAGCACCGCGAGGACCCGCTGACGTGCGGCGGCGAATGAGGTGATCACGTTTCCACTCTTCCCTAGTTCTGGGCTGCCGGGGACGACTCCCCCACGGCGAGGAACAGTTCGGCCGGGCACCCGGGCGAACGTTGCACGCGTCCGTCGGTACTCATCCGCGCCCACTCGACGCCCCAGGCGGCCGCGATCTCGTCGCCGCCGTCGAAGAAGAGCGCCGTCGCCACCGCATCGGCCGTCATCGCCTCCGGTGCCCACGCCCAGGTCGCGGCCCAGGTGCGCACCGGGAGTCCGGTACGGGCGTCGAGCACGTGATGCAGCCCGCTCCCCCACGCTCGCCGGTTGATCGCCGAGGCGCACAGCGCCTGATCCTGCACCTCGACGACCCCGATCGCCTTCGTCGGGTCGAACGGATGCTCCAGGCCGATGCGCACACCGGACCCGCGGACGCGGATGTCGCCGCCGGCGTCGACCACGAGATCTCCGGGCACGCACGCCAAGACCGCCGTCACGAGGTCGACGAGGCGTCCTTTGCCGAGCGCGCCGACATCGAGCAGGGACGGGGTGGATGCGGTGACCCCGGTGTCGGTCCAGGACAGACGCTGCTCCCAGGTATCGGGAGCGCGCACCGGATCCCCTGCGGTCAGAGAGTAGTCCGCGTCATATCCGAGCGCGTCGAGGCTGTCGGCGACGAGCGGGTTGACGGCTCCTCCGGTCGCGGCGGAGAGCTCGCGATACGCGTCGAGCATGGGCCCGGCATCGGTGGAAGCCAGAGCGCCGCCCTCCCGACCGAGGCGCACGACGTCCGAGTCCGTGCGGAACCGGGACCACTCGCGGTCGAAGCGTTGGATCTCCGCGGAGACCGCTGCCGTCACGGATTCCGGAAGCGCATCCGTCGTCTCGATCTCCCAGTGCGTTCCGATGGCCTCGAAGCGCCAACTCGCCATGGGAAGTCAGGCGCCTAGGAGGCGGCCTGCTCCTTGATCGACTCGACGGCCTTGTTGAAACCGCCACTGGTGAGCGACGAGCCGGCCACGCGGCTGACGTTCAGGTCGTCGAGTGCCTTGCCGTCGACCTCGTCGGCGATCCCGGCGATGAACTGCCCCTGGTATTGCTTGCTCTCGGGGGCCTGCGGGTCTCCCGTGACCTCGACGTCGGTCACGACGCCGTCGGCGAGCGTGAGGGTGACGGAGATCTCCTCGACCGTCTCCGGCGTCTGGTACGAGCCCTCGGCCGTGTAGGTGCCGTCGGCGTAGGTCGCCGTGGAATCGCCGCCGGACGACGAGGAGGAAGAACCGGCATCGGGCGTGCTGCCGGTGCTGTTCGGGGTCTCGGCGTCAGCGGTTCCGGAGCATCCGGCGAGGACGAAGAGTCCCGCGATTCCGAGGAGTGCGGTTCCCTTGCGGACAGAGGTCGGTACGGTCGTGCGGATCATTGTGGTCCTCCCGGCTCGGTGTCGGCCGACGCGCTCGTCGACCATTCGACCGTAGGCACGGCGGCTATGCGCGGGCTGTGCCGTGACGATGCGTTACGCGTCGCCGCCGAACATGCTCGTCACGGAGCCGTCCTCGAACACCTCGTGGATCGCGCGTGCGAGCAGCGGGGCGATCGGGAGGATGGTCAGGTTGTCCCAGCGACGCGATTCGGTGAGCGGGATCGTGTCGGTGATGACGACCTCGTCGATGGACGAGTCCTGCAGCCGCTCCGATGCCGGGTCGCTGAAGATCGCGTGCGTGGCGGCCACGATGACGCGGTGGGCGCCGTTCGCCTTGAGCGCCTGGGCCGCCTTGACGATCGTTCCGCCGGTGTCGATCATGTCGTCGACGAGCAGGCAGGTGCGGCCGTCGACGGCACCCACGATCTCATGCACGGAGACCTGGTTGGCGACCTTCGGGTCGCGGCGCTTGTGGATGATCGCGAGCGGAGCGCCGAGGCTGTCCGACCACGTGTCGGCGACGCGCACGCGGCCCATGTCGGGCGACACGACGGTGAGGATCTCCCGGTCGGCCGGCGACAGGGTGCGCTCGAAGTAGTCCAGGAGCACGGGCTTGGCGAACAGGTGGTCGACGGGACCGTCGAAGAATCCCTGGATCTGCGCCGCGTGCAGGTCGACGCTCATGACACGGTCGGCGCCTGCGGTCTTCAGCAGATCGGCGACGAGTCGGGCACTGATCGGCTCACGGCCGCGGCCCTTCTTGTCCTGACGCGAATACGGATAGTACGGCGCGACGACGGTGATGCGCTTGGCCGAGGCGCGCTTGGCGGCGTCGATCATGATGAGCGTCTCCATGAGCCACTCGTTGACCGGTTCGCCGAACGTCTGGATGAGGAAGAGATCCACGCCGCGGATCGACACCTCGAAGCGGGCGTAGATCTCACCCGATGCGAACGTGCGGTGCTCCACCGGTGCGATCTCGGTACCGAGCGCCTCGGCGACGGCTGCGGTGAGCTCGGGGTGCGAGCGACCGCCGGCGACGACGAGCCGCTTCTTGGTCTTGGCGATGATCCCGGGGGCCACGCCGTTGTCGCGATCCAGATCGACCGTCTTCTTCTTGCGCGCCATGTCCGCCTATTCCGCCGAATTCTCGCGGGACGCAGCATCCGCCGCGCCCGTCCCTGCTCTGTTCTTCTCGACCCAGCCCTCGATGTTGCGCTGGGGCGCGACGCTCATGGCCAGAGCGCCGGCGGGGACGTCCTTGCGGACGACGGCGCCTGCACCGGTCTTCGCACCGGCTCCCAGCCTAACGGGCGCGACGAGCACCGTGTGCGACCCGGTGTGCACCTCGTCGCCGATCTCGGTGCGGTGCTTGTTCACGTCGTCGTAGTTTGCGGTGATCGTGCTCGCGCCGAGGTTCACGCCGCGCCCGATCGTGGCGTCGCCCACGTACGAGAGGTGGGGCACCTTGCTGCCTTCGCCGATCTCGGCGTTCTTGGTCTCGACGTAGGCGCCGATCTTGCCCTTGGCGCCCAGCACAGTGCCGGGGCGGAGGAACGAGAACGGGCCCACCGTGGCCTCGGCGCCGATCACCGCGAGAGTGGCGTCGGTGCGGCGGACGATCGCATCCTCGCCGACCTCGCAGTCGACCAGAGTCGTGTCCGGACCGATGACGGCGCCAGAGGCGATCGTCGTGGCCCGCAGGATCTGCGTGTTCGGGAGGATCGTGACGTCGGGCGCGAGCGTCGCGTCGTCATCGATCCAGGTGGTGGTCGGGTCGATCACGGTGACGCCCTCGAGCTGCCAGCGGCGCACGATGCGCTGGTTGAGCAGACGACCGACCTCGGCCAGCTGTGCACGGTCGTTGACACCGAAGGTCACCGAGATGTCGGAGACGACCGATGCCGCCACCCGGTCGCCGTCGCGGCGCAGCAGGCCGGGGACGTCGGTCAGGTACATCTCGCCCTGAGCGTTGTCGACGCCGACCCTGGGCAGGTAGTCCCGAAGCGTCGCGGCACGGAACACGTACATCCCGGCGTTGATCTCGCGAACGGCGGCCTCTTCGGCGTTGGCGTCCTTCTGCTCCACGATGCGATCGACGCCGCCGTCGGCATCGCGCACGACGCGTCCGTAGCCGGTCGGATCGTCGACCAGCGCCGTCATCAGCGTGGCCGGAGCGCCCGAGGCGCGGTGCTCCGCGAGGAAGGCGGAGAGGGTGTCGGCATCGGCCAGCGGGCAGTCGCCCGAGAGCACGAGCACGTCGCCGTCGAAGTCGGCGGGGAGAGCATCCACAGCCACCTGCACTGCACGTCCGGTTCCGGGGATGTCGTCCTGGTCGACGAACACCGCATCCGGGTAGTCGGCCTGGAGAGCTGCGACCACCTGGTCGCGCTCGTGTCGCACGACCACCTCGACGTGCGCGGCCTGCAGCCGCCCCGCCGTGGTGAGGACGTGACCCACCAGCGGACGACCGCTGATCGGGTGCAGCACCTTCGGCAGGCGCGACTTCATGCGGGTGCCCTGGCCTGCGGCGAGGACGATGATGGCGAGATTGTTCCCAGTCATGCTCCGCCGCCAGGACTCGAACCTAGACCTAACAGCTCCAAAGGCTGTCGTGCTGCCATTACACCACGGCGGACCGCGCCGCCCCGAGGACGCCGCGGGGACAAGTCTGCCATGCTCCGGCCCCGCATCCGCTGACACCACCGCTCGTCATCCCGCCGAAACACGGCTCTGGGATGCTGACGAGATGAGCATCGTGATCGAACGGGTGGAGACCGCGAGCCCCGCCCTCGCCGAGTTCCTGGTCGCCCATCATGCGGAGATGGAGCACACGGCACCGGCGGAGAGTCGTCACGCCCTGGTGTTCGAGCGTCTGCTCGCCCCTGGTGTGCGGCTGTTCGCCGGTCACCTCGACGGCCGCCCCGTGTCCACCGGAGCGCTGGCGGCGGTCGAGGACGCACACGAGGAGATCAAGTCGATGCGCACCGACCCCGCTCTGCGCGGGCGCGGCCTCGGACGTGCGATGCTCGGCTTCCTCCTGACGGATGCCGAGGCCCGCGGCATCCGTCGGATCTCCCTGGAGACCGGGAGTGCCGACTTCTTCGCCCCGGCACGGGCCCTGTACCACGCGGTCGGCTTCCGTGAATGCGGACCGTTCGGGGGCTACGCCGCCGACCCGTACAGCACCTTCATGACACTCGATCTGCCCGCGGCGTCCGTGATCGCCGACTCGCACACGGGATAATGGGCGGATGAGCGAGGCGGATGAGGTCGACCGGATCGTGGGCGCGTGGAACACCCAGCGCCCCGACCTCGACTTCTCGCCCCTCGAGGTCCTGTCCCGGATGGATCGTCTGTCGCGACACCTCGACCGCGCCCGCCGTGATGTGTTCCGTCGCAGCGATCTGGAGCACTGGGAGTGGGATGTGCTGTCGGCGCTGCGCAGGGCCGGCGCGCCGTTCCAGCTCTCCCCCAAGCAGCTGCTGCAGCAGACACTGGTGTCCAGCGGCACCATGACCAACCGGATCGACCGTCTCGTCGGACGGCGCTTCGTGCGTCGCGAGGCAGACCCCGGTGACGGCCGCAGTGTGCTGGTGACGCTCACCGACGACGGCCGCATCCGTGTGGATGCCGCCATCACGCGTCTGGTCGACGTGGAAGCGGACCTGCTGCAGGCCCTCTCCCGCTCGGATCGGGATCGCCTCGCGGGACTGCTGCGCAAGCTGAGTCTGAGCTTCGACTCGTGACCGGCCGCATCTGATGGGCATGCCCTCTCCCCTCCCTGTGCGCGACGGCGTGGGAGCCACACGACTGCACGTGCCGCTGACCGGGCCATGGCCCACCGCCGCGGCCTACATGGTCGAGCGCTTCTTCCACATGGATCCCGAGCGTCTGCTCGCGCGGTTCGACCGCGGCGAGATCGTGCGTGCCGACGGCTCCCCCGTCCCTCGCGACGCCCCGCTGGGCAGCGTCGAATTCGTCTGGTACTACCGCGAACCCGCTGTCGAGACGCGGATCCCCTTCGAGATCGAGGTCCTGCACCAGGACGAGCATCTCGTGGTCGTCGACAAGCCGCATTTCCTGCCGACGACTCCCGGCGGCAAGTTCCTGCAGAACTCGGCGCTGGTGCGCTTGCGCAATCTCCTCGACAATCCCGACCTGGCGCCGATCCACCGCCTGGACCGTGCGACCGCCGGGCTGCTGATGTTCTCGACACGGCCGGCGACCCGCGGTGCCTACCAGTTGATGTTCGAGAACCGGCAGGTGCAGAAGGTCTACGAGGCGGTCTCCGCACTCCCCGAGGGCGGCGAGTTGCCCTCGTTCCCCCTCGTGTATCGCAACCACATCGAGAAGCCGCGGGCCCAGGTGCGGGTGGAGGTCGACGACACCAGGGAGCCGAACGCCGAGACGCTGATCGCGCTGATCAGCAGCGACGATCGCGTGGTGCACACCCTGCTCAGACCGCACAGCGGCAAGATGCACCAGCTGCGCGTGCACCTCGCCGCCCTCGGCATCGGCATCCTCAACGACAGGTTCTACCCCGAGCTGCTCGAGGACCTGCCCGACGATTTCGACCGTCCCCTGCAACTGCTCGCGCGGGAGCTGCGGTTCGTCGATCCGCTGAGCCGCGAGGAGCGGGTGTTCACCACGCGGCGCACGCTGCAGCACGCGCCCGCCGGCGAGGATCCCGTCAGCGAAGATCCCGTCAGCGGCGCATGACTTTGCGGGCCAGGCGCGTTCCGAGCATCTGCACGAGGTGCACGAACACCACGATCAGGACGATCGCCGTCCACATCACGACCGGCTCGAACTGCCGGAATCCGTAGATCTGCGCGAACGCGCCGAGACCGCCTCCGCCGATCAGACCGGCCATCGCCGTCATATCGATGAGCGCGACCACGATGAACGTGTAGCCGAGGATCAGCGGTCCCAGCGACTCGGGGATGGCCACGGTGAAGAGGATGCGCCAGGGGCCGGCGCCCATCGCGCGCGCGGCTTCGATCACGCCGGGTGGGACCGAGACGAGGTGCTGCTCGACGATGCGACCGATCGCGAACGCGGCGGCGAGAGCGATCATGAACGCTCCGGCGGTGGTTCCGATCCCGGTGCCGACCACCACACGGGCGAACGGCTGCGCGACGGCCACGAAGAGGACGAAGGGGATCGGGCGGAAGAAGTTCACCCCGAGGTTGGCGATCAACGCGACCGGCTTGTTCTGCGCGAGCCCGCCGGGACGGGTGACGTAGAGGATGACGCCGATCGCCAGGCCGAGGATGCCGCCGAGGACGAGCGCGAACGTCGTCATGTAGAGCGTCTCGAGTGCGGCCTTCCACAGCTCGGGCCACAGTTCGTTCAGGCGGTCCATCAGCGCGCCTCCTCTCCGGCGATCTCGGTCACTTCGACACGTTCGGCGATGTTCGCGAGAGCGCGATCGATCACGGCGTCCTCGCCGCGGATGGCGAGGGTGAGGTGCCCGAAGGCCCGTCCGCGGATGTCGTTGATCCCTCCGTACACGAGCTCGAAGTCGAGCCCGGCACCGGCGAGATCGAGGAATACCTGCGCCTGTGAGGAGTCACCGTCGCGGAAGGAGAACGTGACGAGGCGGCCCTGATGCCGCTCGCGCAGGACGGAACGCTCGGACGGCGAGGGCACGCCCTTCACCACCGTTCCGACGAAGCGCTGCGACGCCGGGTTCTGCGGTGACGAGAAGACGTCGAACACATCACCCTGCTCGATCACACGGCCGTTCTCCATCACGGCCACCTTGGTGGCGATCGTCTGGATCACATCCATCTCGTGCGTGATGACGACGATCGTGACACCCTGCTCCTTGTTGACCCGCTGGAGCAGATCGAGCACCTCGTGAGTGGTCTGGGGGTCGAGGGCGCTGGTGGCCTCGTCCGCGAGCAGGATCGCGGGCCCGGTGGCGAGTGCGCGGGCGATGCCGACGCGCTGCTTCTGCCCGCCGGAGAGCTGCTCGGGATACGCCTTCGCCTTGTCGGCGAGGCCGACGAAGCTGAGCAGCTCGGCCACCCGCGTCTCGATATCCGCCTTGGACCAGCCTGCGAGCTTGAGCGGGTAGGCGATGTTGGCCTTGACGGTGCGGGAGGAGAACAGGTTGAACTGCTGGAAGATCATGCCGATCCCCCCGCGGACCGCGCGCAGCTCGCTCTCCTTGAGCGCGGTGATGTCGACGCCGTCGACCGTGATGGTGCCGCTCGTGGCGGGCTCCAACGCGTTGATGAGGCGGACGAGGGTCGACTTGCCCGCGCCGGAGTATCCGATGATGCCGAAGACGTCGCCCTTCTCGATCGAGAGGGAGACGTCGTCCACGGCCACGACTTCCGCGCCCTCACGAGTGCGGGACGGGTAGGTCTTGGAGACGTTCGTCAGGGTGACGATCGACATGTGCTGCTCCGGTCTGCTTCGGGAACGAAGAATCGGGTGACGCGTTTCGCGCCACCCGATTCTCCCTTATCGGACAGGGTGGGAATCCCCGCGTCCTACTTCTTCGCGTCGGCGTCCTTCTGGACCTTCGCGAGCGACGCGACCAGATCCTCCACCGGCGTCTGCAGGGCCACCGCGGTGCCGCCGGACGACTCGAGCAGACCCTTCTGGACGGCCCTGTTCGTCTGGAAGATCTCGACGAGCTTGAGGTAGGTCTCGTTGTCGGCGTCTTCGGCACGGGCGGCGAAGATGTTCACGTACGGCAGGGCACTGGCATCTTCGGGGTCGTCCTGCGCGATCGCGTCCTCGAAGGTGAGACCGGCATCCTGCACGAAGTCGTTGTTGATGATCGCCGCGGCGACGTCGGGCAGCGAGGTCGGGATGAGCGCGGCCTCGAGAGCGGTGACCTTGACCTTGGACTTGTCGGTGTCGACATCGGCGAGGTCGGAGTACGGCGTGCCGCCGCTCTTCAGCTCGACGAGGCCGGCCTGCTGCAGCACGTTCAGCGCACGCGCCTGGTTGGAGGCGTCGTCGGGCACGGCCACCGTCTCGCCCTCGGGGATGCTGTCGACGTCGTCGTACTTCTTCGAGTACAGACCGAGCGGGTAGATCGCGGTCGAGCCGATCGGGGTGAGGTCGGAGCCCGAGGCGTTGTTGTACTCGGCGAGGTAGACGATGTGCTGGAACTGGTTGAGGTCGATCTCTCCCTCGGTGAGCGCGGGGTTGGGCTGCTCGTAGGAGCCGAAGTCGACCAGTTCGACCGTGATCCCCTCTTCGGCTGCGGCATCGACGAACGCCGGCCACTGCTCGTCGCCCTTGCCGACGACGCCGATCTTGACGACCTCGTCCTCGGACGATCCGTCACTGCCGGAGCCGGCGTCGGCTGATCCCGTGGCGCAGCCTGCGAGTGCGACGAAGAGCGGGACCACGGCGAGCGCGGCGAGGATGGAGGTGGTGCGGCGTGACATGTGAAGGAGTTCCTCTCTTGGGGGGACTCGAATACGTTAGGCAGCGCGCACCGCGCACGCGGAATCGTGTGTCACACGGCGTCACAGCAGACACGGAACCCGACGTTCAGTCGTACTCCTCGATCCCCTGCAGGCGCACCTGCTCGAGGTCGAGGCGGGCTGAGATGCGGCGCACGACGATGTCATCGACGGTGCCGGAGCCGCGCAGCCCCAGCAGGACCTCGCGCTTGCGGTCGATGAGGGCGAGTTTGAGTCGCGTGTGCTCGTCGTGGCGGATCAGCGGCGAGCGCTGGGCGAGGTCGACGTCCGCCGAAGTGGCGATGATCTGCAGCACCGCGCCGTCGGTGGCGTCGGCCGCCGCGATCTGCGCGGTGCCGCCGCCGGAGTCCTGATCCGCCCCTGGGGCGACGGGGCGGGTCGGTCCCGCGGTTCCGGCGCCGAGCGGGTCGGGTTCGCCGAGCATCTCGTCGAGCGCATCGGCCTCCGCATCGACCAGAGCCTGCTCGCGGGCCAGGGCGCGGGCGTTCGCGACCTCGAGCATCCGATACCCCTCGGACCGCACGTGGTCGAGCACCTCCTGCCCGACGCCGTGCTCGGAGGCGAGGTCGTCGAGCGCGGCGAGCGCCGCCCCGGAGATCGCCCGCTCCGCGAGCTCGTACTCCTCGTCCTCGACATGATCGACGGGGAACCGCGCCCACCGCACGATGGCGGGCAGGAGCGGACCCTGCACGAGCAGACTCAGGAGGATGACACCGGCGGTGACGAACACGATCTCATCGCGCCCGTTGACGGCCCCGCCCTCGGTGACGGCAGCGGGGACCGACAGCGCGATCGCGAGTGACACGGCACCGCGCATGCCGGCGACCGTGGAGACGACCCTGGCCCGCGCCCGAGCGCCGGGAGCCGGACGAGGGCCGGCCGGACGCTGGACGAGCACGTTGAGCAGTTGGAACAGATAGCGCACGACCAGCAGCGTCACCCACACGGCGAGGGTGAGGAGCACGAGGCGCCCGATCGCCGCCGCCGAGATCTCGTGCACGACGTACTGCACCTCGAGGCCGATCAGCACGAACAGGGCGCCGTTGAGCAGGAAGACGCCGAACGGCCAGGCCGCATCCGCCTGCCGTCGCGACGAGGCGGTCGTGACACGAGGCGCCACGTAGGCGACGATGAGTCCGGCCACGACGACCGCGAGCACGCCGGAGGCATGCACCATCTCCGCGACGAGGAACGCCGTGAACGGGATCAGCAGCAGAGCGACGTTGATCACGATCGTCGACGATGTGCGCCGCAGCAACAGATAGCCGAGGCCGGCGACCACGACGCCCCCGGCGATGCCGCCGACATACGACAGCAGCACGTCGAGCGTGACCGACAACGGGGTGATCTGACCGCCGAGGGCGAGCGACACCGCGATCGCGTAGAGCACCAGGGCCGTGCCGTCGTTGGTCAGGCTCTCGGCCTTGAGCTTCATGAACATGCGGCGCGGCAGCAGGCGCCCGAGGGCGGCGACGGCCGTGGCATCGGGGGGAGCCACCGCAGCCCCGAGGATGAGGGCGATCTCCCACGGCATCCCGAACAGCACCCCGATGCCGGCGACCGCGAACGCCGAGGCGACCACGAGCACGGTGCTCATCGGGAGGATGTAGCGGAAGTCCCGCCGGATCGACCGGAGCGACGTGGTGAGGCTCTCCCAGAAGAGCATCACCGGCAGGAACAGCAGCAGCACCGTCTCGGGTGGCAGTTGCACCTCGCGCAGCTGCGGCACGAAGCCCAGCAGCAGCCCGAAGATGACCAGGACGAGGGGCAGCGCGAGACGCACGCGCGGGGCGATAAGGGTTCCGACGAGAATCGTGAGTCCGAGCAGGACTGTTACTTCGAGGCCTTCCATCCCTACCTCCCAACAGCGTTGGGAGAAGGATATTCCTCCGTCAGCCGATCTCCTCGGTGAGTTCGAACCAGCGCAGCTCCAGCTCCTCGATCTCGGCCTGCTGCTCGCTGATCTTCTTCATCCGGTCGCCGAGACCCTCGTAGTCGGACTGGTCGTGGTCGGCCAGCGCGGTCTTGGCGGCGTTCACCTGCTGCGTGAGCTTCTGGATGCGACGCTCGAGAGCGGACACCTCCTTCTGCGCCGTGCGCAGGGCCGCACCGTCGAGCCCCTTGGCGGTCGCCGTCGCCGTCGCCGTCGCGGCGGCCGTCGCGGTCTGCTTCGACCCCGTGGAGGCCTGAAGGTGGCGCAGCCGCAGGTACTCGTCGACCCCGCCGGGCAAGTGGCGCAGGTGACCGTCGAGGATCGCGTACTGCTGGTCGGTGACGCGCTCCAGGAAGTACCGGTCGTGGCTGACGACGAGGAGCGTGCCGGACCAGGAGTCGAGAAGATCCTCGATCGCGGCGAGCATGTCGGTGTCGAGGTCGTTGGTCGGCTCGTCGAGGATCAGCACGTTCGGCTGGTCGAGCAGCACGAGCAGCAGCTGCAGACGGCGCTGCTGGCCACCCGAGAGGTCCTTGACCGGAGTGGAGAGCTGGGCGGAGTCGAACCCGAGCCGTTCGAGCAGCTGCCCCGGGGTGAGATCCTGCGCCTTGGAGCCTGCCCCCATCGTGTACGAGGTGCGAAGGCCCGAGATGATCACGCGCACCGGGTCGTTCCAGTGCTGGGTGAGCTCATCCAGCCGCTGCGTGAGGGTCTGCACCTTCACGGTCGTGCCGCGCTTGACCCGGCCGACGGTCGGCTCCACGGTGCCGGAGATGAGTCCGAGCAGCGTGGACTTTCCGGCACCGTTCACGCCGAGGATGCCGGTGCGCTCGCCCGGCGCGATGCGCCACTCGATGTCGCGCAGCACGACCTTCTCGCCGCCGTCCGCCGTCGGGTAGGTCACACCGACGTCGAGGAGATCGACCACGTCCTTGCCGAGCCGCGAGACGGCCAGCGACTGCAGCGAGACCTTGTCGCGGATCTCGGGCACGTCGGCGATGAGCTCGTTGGCCGCGTCGATGCGGAACTTGGGCTTCGCCGTGCGGGCGGGAGCGCCGCGGCGGAGCCATGCGAGCTCCTTCTTGGCGAGGTTCTGACGCTTCGCCTCGGTCGCGGCCGCCATGCGATCGCGCTCGACGCGCTGCAGGATGTACGCCGCGTAGCCGCCTTCGAAGGGCTCGACGATGCGATCGTGCACCTCCCAGGTCTCGGTGCTGATCTCGTCGAGGAACCACCGGTCGTGGGTCACGACCATGAGGGCCCCCGAGTTCGGCGACCAGCGCTTCTTGAGGTGCCCGGCGAGCCAGGTGATCGCCTCGACGTCGAGGTGGTTGGTGGGCTCGTCGAGCGCGATGACGTCCCAGTCGCCGGTGAGGAGCTTCGCGAGCGAGACACGGCGCCGCTGCCCACCGCTGAGGGATCCGATCTCCGCATCCCACGGCAGGTCGGTGAGCAGTCCTTCGATGACGTCGCGCACGCGCGCGTCGCCCGCCCACTCGTACTCCGGGGTGTCACCGACCACCGCGGCGCTGATCGTGAGATCGTCCGGCAGGTTGTCGGCCTGATCGAGCACGCCGATCCGCGTGCCTCCGCGCACGGTGACGCGGCCGGAGTTCGGCTCCTTGATGCCGGCCAGCATGCCGAGGAGGCTCGACTTGCCGTCGCCGTTGCGGCCGACGATGCCGATGCGGTCGCCCTCCTCGATGCCGAGGGTCACGGAGTCGAAGACGACCCTGGTCGGATATTCGAGGTGGAGCGCCTCAGCGCCGAGAAGATGTGCCATGTTCCTTCCAGGGTAGCCGCGTGCGGGGATCCGGCCGGCCGTCGCCCGGCAGGGTGGCCTCCGACCGACGTCGCCCGATCTAGGATCGACGGGTGCCAAGGAATCGCCGGGTGTTCTCGCTCATGCTCGACAATCGCAAGGCGAAGCTGATGGAGTCGAAGCGGCGACCCGGTCGCTTCGAGCTCAGCGTCGATGGGATTCCGCAGTCCGTCGTCTCGATGACCGAGCCCACCTCACTCGAATACGCCTACATCCAGCACATCGCCAGAGCGATCGATGCCGCGGCCGAACCCGGTGCACCGCTGTTCACCGTGCATCTGGGGGCCGGAGCACTCACGCTCGCGCGCTACGTCGAGGCCACGCGTGCCGGATCGCCTCAGCTCGCGGTCGAGTTCGAGCCCGCTCTCTATGCCGCGGTGATCGCCGCGCTGCCCCTGCCCCCCGGCGCTGATCTGCGAGTCATCTTCGGCGATGCGCGAGCGGTCGCCGACGCGGATCTTCCGGACGGGAAGCGATCGTCGGCGCCGTCATCCCCATCCCCGGCGCTCGACGCGGCGGCATCGGGCAGCACCGCGGTCGACACCGATTGGGTGGATGCGCGCTTCACCGTCGTCGATCTGTGGGATGCCGCGGTCATCCGGCATCGCGTGGCCA
This sequence comes from Microbacterium maritypicum, assembly GCF_008868125.1. Lineage (NCBI taxonomy): Bacteria > Bacillati > Actinomycetota > Actinomycetes > Micrococcales > Microbacteriaceae > Microbacterium > Microbacterium maritypicum. The sequence continues at coordinate 846,454 of NZ_WAAQ01000002.1, read as the reverse complement.
GCCAGGAGTTCTACCGCCGCGTCGCCGCGCGCTCCGCGTCAGATGGAATCGTGGCGGTGAACCTGCTCGACGGGCACCCGTTCGAGTACTCACGACGACAGGCCGCCACGCTGAGCTCCGTGTTCGACCACATCGCGGTCGTTCTCGACGCAGAACCGGAAGATGACGAAGGGCCACTCGGCAACGTCGTCATCTTCGCCAGCGATGAGCCGCTGGACGTCGTGACGAACCCCGATCTTCTCGGCTCACCGCGACCGCACATGCTCCACGACGATTCCCTGACGTCGTGGATCGCCGAAGCGCGCATCATGACCGACGCCGACGGCACGGACTCCCCCGACCCCGACGACCCGATCTGGGACTAGGGCGAGGACGATTCCCTCAGCTCGCCTCCGCTGACGCACCGTCCGTGACGGCGGGGGCTGTGACCGATCCCGCCGTGCGCAGGAAGACGATGATCCAGCTGAAGATCAGCACGGCCGCGATCAACTCGACCGCGGTGAGGTTGTAGTAGCCGACCGCGAAGAAGGCGGCGAGCAGGACGATCACCAGCACATAGATCCATCCGAAGGCCACGAACACGCGAGGGATGGTCGGCAGGAACCACGGCAGTCCGACCACGACGATCCCGAACACGACGGCCATGCCCGTCGCGACGGTGTTGTGCAGGAGGAAGAACTCGTCCACGGGGAAGATGCCGACGCACGCGAGGAAGATCCCCATCAGGATCAGACCGCCGCGCACCATGAAACGCCCACGACGGTCGTCGGCGCTCTCGGCCGGGAGCCCCGCGGTCGCGTACCGGGAGATCGTCGTGATCATGACCCCGGCGATGACGAGTGTCACGTTGAACGCGACCGATGCGCTGTTCGTGCTCATCCCCAGCGCCGAGAGGTTGTCGCGCCACCAGTGCACGTCGCTGGATGCGAGCATGCTGGCGAATGCGCCGACCACGAGGAACACCGCGAGCACCAGCGACAGCACCATCGGGGTGAGGGCGACGGCGCTGAGGAACGAGACATATCCGGTCAGCGCGAAGGCGACCGCCACCAGGATCGCTCCGGGGAACGGGAACACCGGAGCGTCGGTGAAGCTCCGCTCGAGGAGCTCCGCGATGCCGAGCCAGCCCAGATACGCGATCGCCGCGTGGGCGAAGGCGATGGCGGTGAGGTCGTACCACCGCAGCCGATCCCCCGGCACGCTGAATCCGTCGCGTGCCTGCTGCGGGTTCGGCTGCGCCGGTCGCACCGCGACGCGTCCGAGGGCGAAGGCGATCACCGCGGTGATCGCGCCACCGTATGCGGCGAAGACGCCGATCGACCCGCTGCCGCTGATCGCCAGCTCGTGACCCCAGAAGACAGGGAGTCCGATCACGAAGCCCGCCACGAAGAAGCCGGCGCCGACGATCAGCGCGGTCGCCTCGAAGACGGCCTCCGCCGTCTCCGGACCGCGCACCTGACGCAGCACCTGCATGACCCTGCTCGCGAGAGCGTTCATCGTCGTCCTTCCCGACCACATCATAGGAGCCGAGCACTTCGGCCGCAGCCGGTGGTAGCATCACGGAACGGATCGTATACAACGTCGTCGTTCCACCACCCGAGGTGATCAGTCATGAACGGTGCACCCGCTGCTCCTGCCGAATCGGTATCGACTCTCGTCGCGCGCAACATCAGTGATTTCCGCGCCGCGGTCTCCGAGTCGTTCGTCCCGCTGCAGGTCTCCACGGCAGGGCCGGACCACTTCCGCGGCGTCATCCGCGGCGCGTCGGTCGATGAGGTCCATGTGACAGAGGTGCGCGCCACCTCGCACGTCGTGGAGCGCACGCCCGAGCTGATCGCCCGCAGCGACCGCTCGTACTTCAAGCTCAGCCTGATGCTCGCCGGCACCGGTCTGCTCATCCAGGACGACCGCGAAGCCGTGCTCCAGGCCGGTGATCTCGCCGTGTACGACACCGATCGTCCCTACTCGCTCGTCTTCGACGAGGGGTTCCGCACGATGGTCGTGATGTTCCCGAAGCACCTCATCAGCCTGCCCCCCGACGTCGTCGGCCAGCTCACCGCCGTGCGCATCTCCGGCCAGGAGGGCCTGGGCGGCATGGTGGTGCCGTACCTGACGCAGCTCGCCGGCAACCTCGACCAGCTCGCCGGCACCACGGGAGCCCGCCTCGCCCACAGCGCCCTCGACCTCGTCTCCACGGTCTTCACGCGCGAGCTCGGCCTCGACGGCGTCTCGGCAGACCCGCACCGCGCCCTCGTGCAGCGCATCCGCTCCTACATCGACCGCAATCTGGCGTCGACCGACCTCGGTCCCGCCACGATCGCGTCGGCCCACTTCATCTCCACCCGCCACCTGCACGGACTGTTCCAGGAGCAGGGCGTCACGGTGTCGACGTGGATCCGCACGCGTCGCCTCGAGCAGTGCCGGCGCGACCTGCTCGACCCCATGCTCGCCGACCGGCCCGTCGCCGCGATCGCCGCCCGCTGGGGCTTCGTCGACGCCGCGCACTTCAGCCGCGCATTCAAGTCGGCGTTCGGGATCTCCCCCAGCGAGTACCGCGCGGCGCACTGAGCCGCCGCTCGCCGGGAGCCACCGCTTGCCCGGTACGGCACGCCGGTTGACTCTCGGCGCGCGATGGGTGCCACGATCTTGAGCGCCGGGCGGCGCCGGACGGAGCATGAGGCAAGCGCATCGCGACGACGCGGTGCCCGGGGCGAAGAAGCCCTGCCGCGTGCGACGTCTGGACCCGCATGACCGACATCACGACCGACCCGGCACTCGACGAATGGCGCACCTACGACGAGTTCGCCGCCGGAATCGACACCTTCCGCCTGCCGAGCATCCTGCTGGCCGGAACGTCGCTGACCCTCACGCTCGACGACGGCGACACCCTCGCGCTCCGCTTCGACGAGGACGCCGTGACGTGGGAGGGCCTCGGCACCTCCGGCCGGGACCCCTACGACGCCGTCCGCGTGCGCGACGACGTGGTGTTCGTCAACATCCCGTTCGAGAGCCGTGAACGCGAGGCACTCACCCTCGTGATCTCCTCCACCACGAATCGCGCGACCGTCATCCGCTCCCGCATCGCGGCAGAGGCCGTCGAGGGCACACCGCAGGTCGGCCAGGACTTCTGGGCGGCGACGACGGATGCGGGGCCGGTCACCGGCGAGGTCCCCGGCCCCAGCCGCGACCTGATCGGCAAGCGCAACATCTACCGCTACAGCCCGCACCACCTGTACGAGCACGTGTACGTGTCGAGCCAGCGCTACGCGTGGCAGTGCCTGGAGGGCGTGCAGCGCGGTCACGGCGACATGGACCTGTCGACGGTGTGGAAGTTCGCCGACGGGCTGTATCTGTTCTGCTTCCGCGAGTTCCGCATCGCGGTAGCGAGCGTCTGGCTGCACGACCTCGGCTACCAGCTGATGACGACAGGGATCTTCCTCGGACTCAACGGCGACGGCGATTCCGAGCACTCGCGGGCCGGCGGCCACATCTATCCGCTCGGGTCCGTCGCCTACCCCGACGCACAGCCCGTCTGACCGACGACGAGAAGAGGACACACCATGGGCAACGCCGACATCATCCGCGAGCACTACGCGGCGAGCGACCGCGGCGACCTCGACGGGATGCTCGCGCCGTTCGCGCCCGACGTGCGGTGGACCGAGGCCGCGGGCTTCCCCTACGCGGGGACGTACATCGGTCCCGATGCCGTCGCCGCGAACGTCTTCCGACGGATCCAGGAGGACTGGGACGACTACACCGTGGCGATCGACGAGGTCATCGACGCGGGAGACGTGGTCGTGGGAATCGGCACCTACTCCGGCACGTTCCGGCGCACCGGGCGCTTCTTCGCCGCGCGGGTCGCCCATGTCTGGCGCCTGACCGACGGCGAGGTCGTCGCATTCGAGCAGTTCACCGACACCGAGCTGGTGGCTCGCGCCCTGCGCGACTGAGTCCCGCACCTCCAGCAGCACCGCCCGCACCGCATCACCCGAACACACAGCACCACCCGAACACACAGCACCACCCGAACACACAGCACGACCCGAACACGAGAGGCAGGAATCACATGAACAAGCGAGCATCCGGCACCGCGGCACTCATCGCCGTGGCAGCCCTCGCCCTCGCCGGCTGCGCCGGTGGAGACGGCGGATCCGGCGGAGGCGAAGGCGCCCCGATCGTGGTCGGGTCCATCAACACGATCAGTGGACCGGCGACGTTCCCCGAGGCCTCGCAGGCCGCGGCCGCCGTCTTCGACGCCTTCAACGACGCCGGCGGACTCGACGGGCGCAAGATCGACTACAAGACCCTCGACGACAAGGGTGACCCGGCGACGGCCACGGCGTCGGCCCGGGAGCTGGTGGGCAGCGACGGCGCCGTGGCCCTGGTCGGCTCCGCGAGTCTGATCGAGTGCGAGATCAACGCCAAGTACTACGAGCAGGAGAGCATCCTGTCGATGCCCGGAATCGGCGTGGACACGGGGTGCTTCGACAGCGAGAACATCTCGCCCGCTAATGTCGGCCCCTTCAACGACATGACCCTCACACTGCAGTACGGGTCGGAGGTGCTCGGGCTCGACGACATCTGCATCCTGCTCGAGATCGCCGGCTCCACCCGTCCGACCTACCAGGCCGCGATCGACAAGTGGTCCGAGATCACCGGCAAGGAGCCGAAGTACGTCGACGACACGGTCCCGTACGGCGCATCCGACTACACCCCCTACATCGTCAAGGCGCGCGAGCAGGGCTGCAAGGCCCTCGCGATCAACCCGGTCGAGCCCGACGCGATCGGACAGGTCAAGGCCGCCAACGCACAGGGCTGGGACGACGTGACCTGGCTGTACCTGACGAGCGTCTACAGCGAGAACTTCGCCGAGGCGATCGATGACGCGGGCGCCGGCATCTACGTGCCCGCCGAGTTCTACCCGTTCACCGACGACAGCGAGATCAACTCCGATTGGCGCACGCTGATGGAGGACAACGACATCCCGCTCACCTCGTTCTGCCAGGGTGGCTACCTCGCGGCGACCTACTTCATCGAGGTGCTGAAGGGCATCGACGGCGACATCACCCGCGAGAGCGTGTCGGCGGCGCTGAAGAGCATGGACCCCATCGAGAACCCGATGGTCGGCACGCCCTACGCGTTCGGCACGCAGAACACCGCGGGCTGGCCGATCATCCTCAAGTCCGGCACCCACGCCTGGGAGCAGGTCGCCGACGACTGGCTCCGCATCGGCGAGTAGTAGCCCCACAGACCGCCTGCCGCCGGGCGCATTACCGGCGGCAGGCCCTTCCCCCTCCCCCCTCGGAACAGAAAGGACGCCCCATGCTGCAAGGCGCCATCGCCGGACTCGCCGCCGGCGGCCTCTACGCGGTTCTCGGCGTGTGTCTGACGCTCATGTCGCGTCTGGTGCGGGTCGTGAACTTCGCCCAGGCTGCGACCGGCATGTTCGGCGGCTTCACGGCCGTCTGGTTGGTGCGCGAGCTCGGACTGCCCATCTGGGCCGGCTCCGTGCTCGGTGTGCTCGTGGCAGGCCTCCTCGCCGCGGCGATCGGCTTCATCGCGGCGACATGGTTGTCCGAGGCATCGACGACCACCCGCTCGGCGATGACGGTCGGACCGCTCCTGCTGCTGATCTCGATGTCGTTCATCCTGTTCGGCAACAAGCCGCAGCCGTTCGCTCCGATCATCGCCGGTCCCGCGTTCTCGATCGGCGGCGTCGTGGTCAGCCAGGTCACCGTCGCGACCGTCGCTATGGCCGTCGTGACCGCAGTCGCCGTCCGGATCGTCCTGCGGCGCACCAGGGTGGGAACGCAGCTGCGCGCCCTCTCCGAGCGTCCGACGACGGCGGAACTGCTCGGCATCCGCTCCCGACCGCTCTCGATCGCGGTGTGGTTCGTCACGGGGGTGATCAGCGCGATCGCGATCATCATCGTGGCGCCGTCGCAGTCCAACGACGCCACCAGCCTGTCGATGCTCATCGTTCCCGCCGCGGCAGCCGCGCTGCTCGGCGGCTTCCGCCGTCTCGACCTGGCTGTCGTCGGCGGACTCGTCCTGGGGGTGCTGGGCGGACTCGTCGCCCAGATCGACGAGGTGGCGCTGGTGCGCAACTTCCTCCCGTTCCTGTTCATCGTCGTCCTCCTGTTGTGGACGCAGCGCAAGGAGGTGTGGGATGCCGCTCGCTGACCGCTCGTGGTTCCGCGTCACATGGCCGTTCGCCGTCGCCCTCGCCGGCATCGGGGTCGGCGCGATCCTCAGCTCGGCCCTGCCGGGTTACTTCGTCTTCCTCGCGATCAGCGCGGTCACCGCCGCGATCGCGATCCTCGGGCTGGGCATCGTGACCGGCTCAGCGGGAATGATCGCGCTGTGCCAGCTCACCTTCGCCGCCGTCGGCGCGTGGATCGTGTCGCTGCTGAACGTGATGCAGGCGCCCGGCGGGTTCATCGTGTGGCTTGTGCTGGGCGGCATCGCCGCCGGCCTCGTCGGCATCCTCGTCGGACTTCCCGCTCTGCGCCTGCGCGGTGTGAACCTCGCGGTCGTGACCCTCGGATTCGCCGCGGCCGCCGATGTCACCCTGGTGCAGATCCAGTTCCCCGGCTCCTCCGAGGGCACGGCCATCGAGCGGCCCGCGATGTTCTCGAACGACCGGCAGTTCTTCTTCCTCTCCATCGTGGTGCTGGCGGTCTGCGCACTCGGGGTGTTCTTCCTGCAGCGGGGGCGCTGGGGCTCGAGCTGGAAGGCCGTCGCGTTCTCCGAGCGCGGAACGGCCGCTGCGGGGCAGAGCGTGCAGACGGCCAAGCTGACCGCCTTCGCGGTGTCGGCGGCCCTCGGCGGCATCTCCGGCGGGCTGCTCGCCGGACAGGTGCAGCTGCCGTTCGCATCGAGCTTCACGCCTCTGCAGTCCCTCGCCCTCTACGTGCTGGCCATCATGTCGGGAGCCCACCTGATCGACATGGCGATCTTCGGCGGTCTGCTGTGGGTGCTGGTGCCCGAACTCCTCAAGCGCTGGGGCATCCCGCAGGACTGGGGCTTCGTCGTCTTCGGAGTGCTCGGCGTGCAGGCTCTCACCAGCGGCACCAACCTGGGTCAGGGCATCCGCAACCTGCTCTACCGCCGTGCGGACCGGCGAACAGCGAACGCGCAGCTCACCGCCCTGCCGCCGGATGCCGGCGCAGACGAGGCCGCCATCACCACGACCACCACGGCGACGGTCGACGAGGCTGCGCTGAGCGGCGCGCCCGTGCTCACCGTGGAAGGGCTCACGGTGCAGTTCGGCGCTCTGAAGGCACTGGACGACGTCTCGTTCCACGTGCCGGCCGCATCGATCATGGGCTTGATCGGACCCAACGGAGCCGGCAAGTCGACCTTCGTCGATGCGATCAGCGGGTTCCTGCCCAAGCACGGTGGACGCGTACTGCTGGGCGACCGCGATCTGGCGGGGCTCTCCCCCACCCGGCGCGCGCGACGGGGCCTGCGGCGCACCTTCCAGCAGGACCGGGTTCCGCCCGCTCTCACGGTCGGCGCCTACGTGCGCTTCGTGGCCCGGCGCCGCCTGGCGACCTCCGACATCGACGAGGTGCTCGCGTTCTTCGGATGCCCGTCCTCGCGCGCGCGCCTCTCCAGCGTCGATGTGGGTACGCGTCGACTGGTGGAGGTCGCCGCGAACGTGGCCGCCCGTCCGCGTCTGCTAATCCTCGACGAACCGGCCGCCGGCCTCTCGCACGAGGAGCACCTGGCGCTCGCGGCGCGGCTGCGCGACCTGCCGGCACGCTACGGCGTCGCCCTGATCATCATCGAGCACGACCTCGATCTCGTCCGTTCCGTATGCCCCACCCTGACCGTGCTCGACTTCGGTCGGGTGCTGGCGAGCGGACCGCAGGCCGAGGTCCTCGCGAACCCCGACGTCGTGAAGGCGTACATGGGAGAGACGGAGCTTCTGACATGAGCGAACTCGTACTGGACGCCGTGACGGTGAGCCGCGGCGCCGGGCCCGTGATCTCCGACGTCTCGCTGCGGGTCGCCGGCGGAGAGGTGCTGGCGCTGGTCGGTCCGAACGGCGCGGGCAAGACGAGTCTGATCGAGTCGGTGTCGGGGGTGACGCCCCACTCCGCCGGCACGATCACCCTGGATGGAGAGCCGATCGACAAGCTCTCCCGCGTGGCGCGGGCGCGCCGCGGCATCGTGCACATCGAGCAGGGGCGAGCGGTGTTCCCCTCGCTGACGGTGCGCGAGAACATCTCGCTCACCGCACGCACCCCGTCGGAGTTCGACGCGGTGCTGGCGCAGTTCCCCGAGCTCGAGAAGCGCATCGACGCGCCCACCGCCCTGCTGTCGGGCGGGGAGCAGCAGATGGTCGTGCTCGCCCGCGCCTTCGCCGCGAAACCCCGCATCCTGCTCATCGACGAGATGTCGCTCGGGCTCGCCCCCGTGGTGTTCCTGCGGCTGATGCCGATCGTGCAGTCAATCGCCGAGTCCGGTGTCGGCGTGCTGCTGGTCGAGCAGTTCACCCAGCTCGCCCTCGGACTGGCCGAGGAGGCGGTGGTCGTCGCCGGAGGGCGCGTCTCCTTCCAGGGAACGGCGAAGGCGCTGCAGGCCGACCCCGAGCTGCTGCACCGCGCCTACCTCGGCGGCTGAGCGCCGCGTCCTCGCGCTGAGCGGTGGTGGGGTTAGCCTGAAGGGGTGACCGAGATCATCCACGCCCGCGCCGCCCTCCTCGACATGGACGGCACCCTCGTCGACTCGACGTCGGTCGTCGAACGGCTCTGGCTGGCGTGGGCGGAGCCGCACGGGATCGCACCGGAGACGGTGCTGAGCGTGGTGCACGGCCGCCAGGGGCACCAGAGCATGGCGATCATGCTGCCCGAACGCGACCACGCGATCAACCTGCGCGAGAACGACGTCATGCTCGCGAACGAGGCGGAAGACGTGGACGGCGTCATCATGATCCCCGGAGCGGACGCCCTGCTGCGCACCCTCGAGCCGTTCCCGCACGCCATCGTCACCTCGGCGAACGTCGCCCTCATGACGGCACGGATGCGCCAGGCCGGACTCACCGTCCCCACCCTCGCTGTCACCGCGGAGAACGTCTCCGCATCCAAGCCCGACCCGGAAGGCTTCCTCCGGGGCGCAGAGCTGCTGGGAGTCGCCCCCGCCGACTGCGTCGTGTTCGAGGACTCCGGCGCCGGCATCCGCGCGGGGCTCGCGGCCGGGATGCGCGTGATCGGGGTCGGACCGCACGCCGCAGCGTACGAGCCCACCTTCCTCGTCGATGACCTGACGCAGGTGAAGATCGACGCCGACGGCGACGGCTTCACGCTCACGATCGGCTGAGACCCCCGCGCCGTCAGGGGCGCCGGCGACTACATCCCCGCGTGATCGAACGCGATCGTGGGCACATCGACCACGTGAGAGCCGCCGTCCGCCACGATGACGGCGCCCGTGATGTAGGACGACTCCCCTGAGCCGAGGAAGCGCACCACCGAGGCGATCTCGGACGGGCGGGCCGGGCGCCGCAGCGGCACGTCGGCCGTCACTGCGGCGTACGCCTCCTCGCGCGATCCGAGACCCGCGTGCGAGGCGAACTCGTCCATCTCGTCATCGGCCATGGGTGTCTGCACCCAGCCGGGACAGATCGCATTGACCCGGACGCCGTGCCGACCGTAGTCGCGCGCGAGAGTGCGGGTCAGACCGATCAGGGCGTGCTTGCCCACCGTGTAGCCGGCCACCGAAGGACCGGCGAAGAGCCCGGCGAGCGAGGAGACGATCACGATCTGCCCCTTCGCCTCGATCAGGGCGGGAAGGGCCTCCCTCGCCATCGTGAACGCGGTGGTGAGGTTCGCGCGGATCGCGGCCTCCCAGCTCGCGTCGTCGGTGTCGCCGACCGGTGAGAATCCGTGGCCCCCGGCATTCGCGACCAGCACGTCGATGCGCCCGAAGCGGGCCAGCACCTCGGCGACCGCCGCCTTCGCCGAGGCGGTGTCCGCCGCATCCGCGATGACGGGCACTGCACCGACCGCCCGCTCCACCTCCTGCAGGGGCGCCGCCCTTCTGCCGACGACCACGACGTGCGCTCCCTCCGCCGCGTAGCGCTCGGCGATCGCGGCGCCGATGCCGGTGCCCCCTCCGGTGATGACGACGACGCGCCCCGAGACGCTCGATCCGACCACGAGTCCCATGTCTTCTCCTGTGTTCTCTCCGACGCGCGTGCGCGCGATGGTCTTCGCTGACGCGGTCGCGTCAGGCGGGGAATCCCGACCGGGCCGTGTACCCGAAGTCGCTGATCAGGGTCGTGCCGTTCACGGCTCTGGAATGCGGCGACAGCAGGTAGGCCACGTGCGCGGCGACCTCATCCGCCGTCTGCACGGGGAACGCCGGCTCGTCGAGGGCGGCCTCGCCCAGATCGCCGCGGCTCATCGGCGTGTCGACGATCGACGGAGCGACCGAGTTCACACGGATCCCGGCGCCTGCGAGATCGACCGACAGCGCACGTCCGAACTGCACCAGCGCCGCCTTGGACGCGCAGTACGGCGCCATCCCGGGAGAGGCGACGGAGGCCGAATCGCTGGCGAGCAGGACGACGGATGCGTCGACCGCGAGGCGCAGAGCGGGGAGCGCGTGCTTGAGCACCAGGAACGGCCCCGTCACGTTGACCGCGAGCACGGCGTTCCAGGCGGCGAGGTCGGTGTCCTCGATCAGTGAACCGACCGGACCGGACACCCCCGCGCAGCTCACGACGTGGTCCAGCCCGCCGAGGGCCGCGACCGCGGCGGACACGGCTGCGCGCACCTGCTCCTCGTCGGTGACGTCGGCGACGACGCGAACCGTCTCCTGCGCCGGCCCGGTCGATGCCCGCACCACGTCGGCGGTGGCGTCCAGGGCGGCGCTGTCCCGGTCGAGCAGCGCCACGCGGGCGCCCTCCTGCGTCAGGAGGCGGGCCGTGGCGCGGCCGATGCCGCTCCCGGCTCCCGTGATCAGGACCGTCCTGGCGTGCAGCTGCAGATCCATCTCGTCCTTCGCAGGCCGTCGCTGCACCGGCGGTGCGGCAGGAGGACGGCGGTGTCATCACGGCCATCCTGCTCCCCCGCCGGTGCGGTGTCGAAAGCATGGGAGCGGGCTGTGCACGCTGACACCATCGTCTTTCCCTCAGGGTCAAGCGCACCGCCGACAGCACGAGCAGACTCGCTCTATCGACGATTCCCCTCGTCGTCGATGCCGTGTCCGCACGGCCGTCACCGAGCAAAGGAGCCGACGTGGCAGACCCGACATCCGCGTCCACGACGCACACGCACACCTCTCTCCGACCCGGCGCCCTCGGCGTCGCCGGGATCGTCTTCCTCGTCCTCGCCGCTGTCGCCCCGCTGACCGGCATCGTGGTCGTGGCCTCGCTCGCGATCGCGCTGGGCAACGGCGGCGGCACGCCCATGTCGTTCTTCCTGGTGGCGGCGATCCTGCTGCTGTTCGCGATCGGCTACGCCCAGATGTCGAAGCAGCTCGTGAACGCGGGAGGCTTCTACGCCTTCGTCGTGAAGGGCCTCGGCCGCACCGGCGGACTGATCGCCGGTCTGATCGCGACGCTCGGCTACAACTTCTTCGTCGTCGGCACGATCGGAACCAGCGGGTTCTTCATGCAGACGATCATCCGCGACCTCACCGGCCTCGACGTGCACTGGCTCGTGTGGGGTCTGCTCTCCATCGTCGTGTGCTTCGTGCTGGCGAGAGTCGGCGTCGACTTCAGCTCGAAGATCCTGGGGGTCTGCCTCGTGCTCGAGGTGCTGATGCTCGTGGTGTTCGACATCTCGGTCCTCGTGCAGACCGGCTACGACGTCTCGGCGTTCAGCCCCGAGGCCGTGTTCTCCGGCTCGCTGCCGATCGGCTTGCTGCTGGCGGCGACCGGATTCCTCGGCTTCGAGGCGACGGCGCTGTTCAGCGAGGAGGCCAAGCAGCCACTGCGCACGATCCCCCGGGCGACCTACACCTCGATCATCGCGATCGGCGTCATCCTGGGTGTCACCACGTGGGCGGTGGTGAGCGCGACCGGTGTGGCGCAGGCCCAGGCCACGGCGCTGGAGCACCTGCCCACCGGCGACCTGATCTTCTCCATCTCGCAGCAGTACCTGGGCGGCCCGCTCACGACCGTGATGATGATCCTGCTGCTGGTGAGCCTGTTCGCCGCCATGCTCGCGTTCCACAACTCGGCGACCCGGTACCTGTACTCGCTGGGACGGGCGAAGATCCTCCCGCAGGCTCTGGCGCGCACCCGCCCGAACGGCGCCCCGCAGCTGGCGGGGATCGTGCAGGCCGGGTTCGCCGCCGTCGTGGCGATCATCTTCGCTCTCGCCGGCGCAGACCCGATCCTCACGCTCGTCCCCGCCATGCTCGGTTTCGGCACCCTGAGCGTGCTCATCCTGCAGGGCCTGGCCGCGATCTCGATCGTGGTGTACTTCCGTCGGCGCCAGGATCCGCGGTGGTGGAGCACGTTCATCGCCCCCGGCATCGGCTTCCTCGGCATCGCCGCGATCTCGGTCCTCGCAGTGGTGAACTTCAACATCGTCGCCGGATCGGAGGAGCTCGCCATCCGTCTGATGCCCCTGCTCCTCGTCGTCGCCCTGATCGGCGGCATCGGGTACGGCGCCTACCTGAAGCGCACCAAGCCGGCCGTCTACGAGGGCCTCGCCACCGACCTGGAGAAGTTCAGCGACCGCTGAACCGGCTCACCCACCGAAGGAGAACCCATGACCACGCTGAACCCCGCCGACACCTCGACCTGGTTGCCGCTGGAGGGGCTCGCTCCCGGCTTCGACGCCAACAAGGCCCCCCACTCCACCGCGCTGAGCGGCACCGAGGTCACGGTCGTCGACGGGCGCGGCACCCGCATCGTGCACCGATTCGCGGAGTCCACCGTCACCTGGGACTACCACCCGGGAGCGGAGGACGACACCGAAGCCGCGTCCGACACCGACGACTACGAGGCGTTCGAGGTCGACGAGCAGCTCTACTTCGTGCAGTTCCACCACCGCTATCTGCCGAACGAGGCCGTCTCGCTCGTGCTCGACCTGCGTCAGGGACGCGCGCTGGCCGTCCTCTCCGAGATCCTGCCGGCGCCGGAGCAGGGCCGCACCCGGGTGCAGCACCACTTCGCCCCCGGCGTGATCGAGGGCATCGAAGCGCGCGGGGCCGAGGCCGCTCCCACGACCACGCTCATCGGTCGCCGCGTCGAGTGGGTCTACAGCGAGGAGCACGCCTACGAGCACGTCTACCTGTCGTCGCGGTGGTACTCGTGGCAGTGCCTCGCCGGCCCCGAGCGCGGGCTCGCCGACACGGATGAGAACAGCGTGTGGCAGATCCGCCCCGGCATCTACGTGTTCGCCTGGCGCGAGAAGGTCATCCCCTGCGCGTCGGTGACCATCGCCGACCACCGCGACGTGAACGCCATCCGCTCGCACGGGGTGCTGTTCGGCCTCGACGAGAGCGGAGAGGTGCCGACGCACTTCACGTTCGGCGCCCATGGACGTCTGCTCTCCACGACGCTGCATGCGCCGGAGCTGGAGCCTGCGACCTTCGGAGGCGTGTGAGATGACCGACGTCGCCGACCTCATCGTCACCGGTTCCGTGATCCGCACGGCCGACCGTGCGAACCCCGTGGTCGAGGCCTTCGCCGTGCGCGACGGCCGGATCCTCGCCGTCGGGGCGCGCTCCGACATGGAGGGGCTCCGCGGGCGCAGGACCCGACTGCTCGAGGTCGGCGACGCGGCCGTGTATCCCGGCTTCGTCGACGTGCACAACCACCACGCCCTCGCCGGGCGCACGGACCTGTTCGAGCTGTCGCTCGCTCCGTCGCTGACGCTCGACCAGGTGCTCGACCGGGTGCGGGAGAAGGCCGCCGATCTGCCGGAGGACGCCTGGATCGTCGGCGGCGCTGTCGCGACGACGTTGCTGCCGGCCCTCGCGAACACCGCTAGTCGCCGGCGTCTGGACGAGGCGAGCGGAGGGCGCCCGGTGATGCTGATGGAGGACTCGCGTCACAACCGCTGGGCGAACAGCCGAGCGCTCGAGCTCGCAGGGATCACGGCGCAGAGCATTCCCGACGCGGGTGTGACGCTGCTCGATCCCGACGACGGCACGCCCTCCGGCGTGCTGCTGGAGGCCGCGGGGATCCCTGTGCAGGAGGCGTACGACCGCACGGGTGGCCTCACGCCGCAACAGCACGCGGCGGCCTCCCGGCGCGGCGTCGAGATCCTCAACTCCTACGGCGTCACGACGTTCCAGGATGCGGGTGTCTCGGTGGACATCCTCCGCGCGCTCGCCGATCTCGACGGCGCCGACGAGCTGCATGCCTGGGTCGTGTCGTCCCTGCTGATCAACGACGAGATCTTCGGCTTCGATCCGATCGGCGCTGCTCTCCTCGACCGCGGAGAGGAGTTCCGCTCCCGGCATCATCGTCCCGACTTCGTGAAGATCTTCCTCGACGGCGTTCCGCCGGCGCACACGGCCGCATTCCTCGACCCCTATCCGACCGACGCAGCCCACGGTGCGCACTTCCACGGCGAGACGACCATGACCCTGGACGAGCTCACCGGGTGGCTGCGCGCCGTCGCTGAGCGGGGACTCGGTGCCAAGGTGCACTGCACGGGAGACGGCTCGGCCCGCCTGGTCCTCGATGCCGCGCAGCGGCTGCGGTCGGAGGGCTTCACCACGCCCGTGCAGATCGCGCACGGCCAGTTCCTCGCCGACTCCGACATCCCTCGTCTGGCGGCGCTGAACGTCTCCGCCGACATCTCCCCGTTCATCTGGTACCCGGGAGTGATCCCGCAGGCCCTCGCCGACGTGCTCGGCGATCGGGCCGAGCACTCTCAGCCCAACCGCGCGCTGCTCGACGCCGGAGCGCTGGTCGCCGGAGGCAGCGACTGGCCCGTGAGCGAGTCCCCGAACACTCTGGAGGGACTGCAGGGCCTGGTCACCAGGGCCGATCCTCTCGGCCGCGCTCCGGGAACGCTCTGGCCGGAACAGGCCATCACGGCCGAGGAGGCGTTGGAGGTCTTCACGATCAACGCGGCGACCGCGATGGGCCTCGGCGCCGAGACCGGCTCCCTCACCCCCGGGAAGTCCGCCGACTTCGTCGTGCTCGCGCGTGATGCGATCGCGGGACCCGCCGACGAGATCGTGCGCACCCCGGTCGTGTCGACGTGGTTCGCCGGCCGCCGCGTGCACGGACACTGATCGGGGATGCGGCGCCGCGCCGATACGATGAGGCGATGCGACGCTTCCCCTCGTCCGTGTACTCCGTCGGAGAAGAGCCGGATCCGCGATTCTCGCTCGCCAACGAGCGGACGTTCCTGGCCTGGACCCGAACCGCGCTCGCACTGATCGCCGGCGGCGTGGCTCTCGAGGTGCTCGGTCTGGATCTGCATCCGGGCTTCCGCCTTGCGGCGTCGCTGCTGCTGATGGTCACCGGGACCGTGGTCGCACCCCTCGCCTGGTGGGAGTGGATGCGCGCGGAACGGGCGCTGCGGCAGTCGCGGCCGCTGCCCGGAGCCCTGTCCGCGATCCTCCTCGCCGTCGTGGTGGTGACGGTCGGACTGCTGGTCCTGGCCGGCGTCCTGTGGCGCTGAGCGCGTCGGGATCATGATGCGCCGCACCGCGTCACCGCCCCGGTTGTACGATCCCGGCCTGCAGCCGGAGCGGACCGAGCTGGCGTGGCGGCGCACCGCGCTCGCGATCGCGATCGGTTCGCTGCTCTCGCTACGGGTCTTCCCCCTCGTGATGCCTCCCGCCTTCGCCGCCTGGGGCTTCGCTCCCGGGGTCGTCGGCGTCGGCACCGCCTGTGTGCTCTGGGTCGCGGCACGAAGACGACAACGCCGCGCGACCGCGGTGCTCACCGGGAGCGCCGCGGGTGCGCTTCCCGGCGGTGCCCTCCTGCTCCTGCTCACCGTGTTCGCGACGGGTTTCGGGGCGATCGCGGTGATCTTCGTCGCCGTCGCGCTGCCGCTGATGTGAACGAACGCAGCACGGTCAGCTCGGCAGACCGGACGGGATGAGGTCGATCGGCGCAGACAGCTGCTCTCGGCGTCGGGGCGCACCCGGAACAGCGGGCCCCCGTCGTCGAGCGGGGGCACCGCGTTCCACCATGCCTCGGCGTGCCGGCGTTGTGCCGGACCTTCAGTCCTCGAGGAGGAATCGGGCGCCGCGCTCGCCGATCAACGCGGCCGGTGCGTTCGTGTTGCCGGTGGGCACGGTCGGGATGACCGAGGCGTCCATGACGTGCAGCCCCTCCACCCCCTGCACGCGCAGACGGGCATCGACCACGGCCTCGGGGTCGGACCCCATCCGACAGGTGCCGACCTGGTGGTGGTAGGTGATGGCCGTGCGACGCACCCAGTCCTCGACCTCATCGTCGGCGATCTCGGGACCGGGGTACGCCTCGATCGCCCCCCACTCCTCGCCCAGCGCAGGACGCGCACCGATGCGACGGCACTGACGCACGGATGCGGCCAGCGCGGCCACGTCCCGATCGTCCTGGAGCGCGGCGAGATCGATCAGGGGCGGGTCGGCCAGACCAGGGCCGGACAGCGTCAGACGCCCACGACTGTGCGGCGTCACCAGGCCCGCCATCAGCGTGAACCCGTCGTCACCACGAGGGTCGAGCTCGCCCCACATGGGCACGGAGAAGTGGATCGGCTGCGTGTCGGGCTCTGCCAGATCGTCGCGGCTTCGCCAGAAGAGATGCGTCTGGGTGACGGACACCCCCGGCTGCGGGGGCCCGACGGGACGACGGGTGGTGAAGATCACGGGTGAGAGGAGGTGGTCGTGGAGGTTGGCGCCGACACCGGGCGCATCGTGCACGACCGGGATCCCGAGCGCGGCGAGATCCGCCGCGGGGCCGATCCCCGAGCGCAGCAGGATCACGGGGGAACCGATCGCCCCGGCGGAGAGGATCACGTCGTCGGCGAACACCTCCTCCGCACCCTCGCCCTCCCCCAGGCGCACGCCGACCGCTCGGCCGTCGCGCACGATCACCGAGTGCACCTCGACGCCGGTGCGGATCGTCATGCGCTCGGCCACCGGCTGCGCGTAGGCGGTCCAGGTGTTGACACGGCGCCCGTCCCGCATCGTGACCTGCTCCTGCGAGACGCCGTCGAGCACTCCCCCGTTGTAGTCGGGGTTGTGCGGCAGGCCCTCCTGCACCGCGGCGTCGATGATCGACGCCTGGATCGGCGAGAGGGGGTAGTCGTCGGTCACGGGCAGCAGATCGTTCTCGATCGCCTGATACACCGGCTCCACCTCGGACCAGCCCCACCCGGTGGCCCCCGCGCGTTCCCACGCGTCGTAGTCGGAGGCGGCGCCGCGCACCCAGATCATGGCGTTGAGGGCATGCGATCCGCCCGTCACCTTCCCTCGCGGGAGGTGCAGTCGGCGCCCGCCCGCGTGCTCCTGCGGAACGGTGAAGAAGTCCCAGTCCTCGGCGGAATGCCACAGCTCCCCCGCACGGGACGGATCGTGGATGGCGGGGTTCGTGTCGTAGCCGCCGGCCTCGATGAGGGTCACATCGACCCCCGCGTCGCTCAGGCGTCGTGCGATGATCGCACCCGAGGTCCCTGCGCCGACGACGATGACGGAGCGCATCGGTCAGGCCTTCCGGGCGGGGCCGGAGACGACCTGGGTGACGGCGACGGACTTGAGGCCCTCGACGCCGAACTCCAGGCCGTAGCCCGAGCTCTTGACACCGCCGAACGGCAC
Organism: Microbacterium maritypicum; assembly: GCF_008868125.1. NCBI lineage: Bacteria > Bacillati > Actinomycetota > Actinomycetes > Micrococcales > Microbacteriaceae > Microbacterium > Microbacterium maritypicum. Next base: position 828,724 of record NZ_WAAQ01000002.1, on the reverse strand, counting down.
CATCGGGTGCAGTCCGCCGTGGGAGTTGATCCACACCGTTCCGGACTGCATCCGCGACGCCGCATCGCGCGCCGCCTCGGGATCGCTCGCCCACACGGAGGCTCCGAGACCCACATCGACCGCGTTCGCCCAGGCGAATGCCTCGTCCACGTCGGTGTAGCGGATCACGGGGAGCGCGGGGCCGAACTGCTCCTCCTGCACCAGCGCCGCATCGTTGTCGATGTCGGCGACGATGGTGGGCCGGTAGAAGAGCTCGCCGAGCTCGGGCGCCGCCTCGCCACCGGTGACGATGCGCGCGCCGCGGCTCTTCGCATCCTCGACCAGGCGGCTGACGATGTCGAACTGCGGACGGTTCTGCAGCGGCCCGAGCACATTGCCCTCATCGAGGCCGTTGCCCATCGGCACGGAACCGGCGATCGCCGCCAGCGCATCGACGACGTCGTCGTAGACGGAGTCGTGCACGTACAGACGCTTCATCGCCGCGCAGGTCTGACCCGTGTTGATGAACGCGCCCCAGAACAGATCCTCCGCGATGGCGGCGGCGTCCGTGCCCGGCAGCACGATCCCCGCATCGTTGCCGCCGAGCTCGAGGGTGAGACGGGCCAGGTTGCCGGCGGAGCTCTCGATGATGCGGCGGCCGGTGGCGGTCGAGCCGGTGAACATGATCTTGTCGATGTCGGGGTGCGACGACAGTCGAGCACCCACCTCGCGGTCGCCGGAGACGCCGATCAGCACGTCGTCCGGCAGCACCTCGTTCATCACCGCGATCATCGCGAGCACGCTCAACGGCGTGTACTCGCTCGGCTTGGCCACGACCGTGTTGCCCATGCGCAGCGACGGACCGATCTGCCAGATCGTGATCATCAGCGGCCAGTTCCAGGGACCGATCGCGCCGACGACGCCCGCGGCCTTGTAGACGAGCTCGGCGTGCATGGTGTCGTCGTCGACGAGCACCTGCGACTCGAGCACCGTGGTGGCGTTGGTGCGCAGCCACGCCGAGCAGGCACCCAGCTCGAAGCGGGCGTTCGGGCCGTTGAGCGGCTTGCCCTGCTCGCGGGAGAGCAGATGGGCGAGGCCTTCGGCGTTGGCGTCGATCGCGTCGGCCGCGGCGAGGAGCAGCGCGCTGCGCTTCTCGTGCCCGAGCGCCTCCCAGCCCGGCTGCGCGGCCTTCGCCCTCGCGATCGCGTCGTCGAGGTCGTCGACCGTGGCGACGGGTGCTCTGCCGATGACCTCGCGGGTCGCGGCATCCGGGATCTCGCGGCCGGCACCCTCGAGCGCCTGGATGCGGTCGAGCAGCGCTGCGGCTGCGGAAGCTGCGGAATCGGACATCGGTGTCTCTCCTTCGAGCGTGGCGCTGGCCGGCGGCGGGGTGGACGCCGGTCGTCCTCTCATTCTCGGACGAGCACCGTCACCGCACTTGTCGCGGAGCGCGCCGCAGATGTCCGAGTGCGAAGGATGATCCGGTCGGGGCTCAGTTGCGGGGGTAGTCCTCGAAGATGAGCGTGGTCCTCGTCGAGCGGATCGACGGGATCGCCTGGATGTCCTCCAACACGATGCGACGCAGATCGCGAGCATCGTTCGCCCGCACCAGCAGGATCACGTCGAAGTCGCCCCCGACCAGCGCCATGTGCTCGATCTCGGGTATCGAGCGCAGCCGTTCGCTCACGGCCTGCCACGTCGCCTGCTCGATCGCGAGGGTCACATACGCGCTGGCGTGGTGCCCGAGGAGCACGGGATCGGTGCGCACGGAGTACCCCATGATGACGCCGGCATCGGTCAGGCGCTTGATCCGCGCATGGGCGCCGGCGCGGGAGATGTGCACCGCGTCCGCGATCGCCGTCATCGATGCCCGCGCGTCACGGCGCAGCTCCTCGAGGATCGCGCGATCCGTCTCGTCCAGAGCGACCATGCGACCCCTTCCCTCAGCGCAGTATTTCTGACACTTCGATCAAGAATGCCTCACTCCAGCCACATTCATCCAGGATTCTTCAAAAGATCTTGGATGACTGTCGCCCCGCAGGCAAGCTGTCCTCACCGAGTTCGGCAAGGAGGGCGAACGCATGCTGCACACCGACCTGCTCCCGCGAGACACCGCGGTGCAACTGATCGACCAGAGCGGAGCGCCGGTCGTGGACGACCGGTACGCGCTCCCCGACACCGACACCCTCCTGGCTGCCTACCGCGGGCTCGTCGAGGGCCGACGCATCAACGATCAGGCCGGAGCCCTGGTGCGCCAGGGGCGCCTCGCCGTCTACCCGTCGTCGCACGGCCAGGAGGCCTGCCAGGTCGGCGCCGCGATGGTTCTCGGCTCCACCGATTGGCTGTTCCCGACCTATCGCGACTCGGTCGCCGTGATCGCTCGCGGGGTCGAGCCCGCCGACGCCATGGTCCTCCTCAAGGGCGACTGGCACTCGGGGTACGACGTGCGCGCGCATCGCGTCGCCCCGCAGGCCACGCCGCTCGCCACGCAGCTGCTGCATGCGGTCGGCTTCGCCCAGGCCGCGAAGCATCGGGGCGAGGACACCGTGGTGCTCGCCCTCTGCGGCGACGGTGCGACCAGCGAGGGCGACTTCCACGAGGCGATGAACTTCGCCGCGGTGTTCCACGTCCCCGTCGTCTTCTTCGTGCAGAACAACGAGTTCGCGATCTCGGTCCCGCTCGCGCGGCAGACGGCGGCCCCCTCCCTCGCCCACAAGGCCGTCGGCTACGGGATGCCGGGACAGCGCGTCGACGGCAACGACGTCGCCGCGGTCCTCACCGTGCTCGGCGATGCCGTGTCTCGCGCCCGTGCCGGCGGGGGCCCGTCCCTCATCGAGGCGCACACGTATCGGATGCAGGCGCACACCAACGCCGACGACGACACCCGCTATCGCGAGCGCGACGAGGTGCAGGCCTGGGTCGCCCGTGATCCGCTGGTGCGACTGCGCGCACACCTCACCTCCACCGGCGCACTCGACGCCGAGGCCGAGGAGCGCTTCGCGGCGGGCGCGGAGGAGATCGCGACCGCGATGAGGGCCGCCCTGAACACCGATGCCGACCTCGATCCCGAAGACCTGTTCCGCTTCGTGACCGAGACCCGAGCCCCGCAGCTCGATGAGCAGTGGCACCTGCTGCGTGACGAGATCGAGCGCTCCGGTCTCGCCGATGCCGGAAGCACCCTGAACGGAGGCCACCGATGACGATCGCACAGGACGACACCCGCACCGAGACCGCGTCCGGCACGACGACGATGACGATGGCGGCCGCGCTCAACAGAGCGCTGGCCGACGCCATCGAGTCCGATCCGGATGTCGTGGTCTTCGGCGAGGACGTGGGCGCGCTGGGCGGCGTCTTCCGCATCACCGACGGACTCACCGCGCGCTTCGGCGAAGAGCGCTGCTTCGACACCCCGCTCGCGGAATCCGGCATCGTCGGCACCGCCGTCGGCATGGCCATGAACGGTCTGCGTCCCGTGGTGGAGATGCAGTTCGACGCGTTCGCGCTCCCCGCGTTCGAGCAGGTCGTCAGCCATGTCGCCAAGCTCGGCAACCGCACCCGCGGCGGTATGCGGATGCCTCTGGTGATCCGCATCCCGTTCGGCGGCGGCATCGGCGGTGTCGAGCATCACTGCGACTCGTCCGAGGCCTATTACGCGCACACGCCGGGCCTGACCGTCGTCAGCCCGTCCACGCCGCAGGATGCCTACTCCCTGCTGCGTGCGGCCATCGCCTCCCCCGACCCTGTGATCTTCCTCGAGCCCAAGAAGCTCTACTGGGCCAAGGGCGAGGTCGACACCTCGATCACGGCGGAGCTGGGAACAGCACGCATCGCCCGCGACGGCACGGATGTGACGCTTCTGGCCTACGGAGCCTCCGTGCCTCTGGCGCTCGAAGCGGCCGAGGTCGCCGCCGCCGAAGGACGCAGCGTGCAGGTCGTCGACGTCCGCTCGCTCTCGCCGTTCGATGACGCCACCGTGACGGCCGCCGTGAAGTCGACCGGTCGCGCCGTCGTGATCGCCGAGGCGCCGGGCTACGTGAGTGTGGCGTCCGAGATCCAGGCCAGGGTGTTCGAGCGCTGCTTCGAGTACCTCGCCGCTCCCGTACGACGGGTGACGGGCTTCGACACCCCCTACGCCCCTCCGAAGCTCGAGCACTGGTACCTCCCCGACGTCGACCGCGTGCTCGACGCGATCGACACGCTGCACTGGGAGGACGAGGCATGAGCACTCCGCTGAAGCCGCATGCGGGCGCCCAGGTGTTCCGGCTCCCCGACCTCGGTGAGGGCCTGACCGAAGCGGGCCTCGTGCAGTGGCTCGTCGCCGTGGGCGACACCATCACGACCGATCAGCCGATCGCCGAGGTCGAGACCGCGAAGAGCATCGTCGAGCTGCCGTCGCCCTTCGCCGGGGTTGTCACCGCGCTGCACGGCACCGCCGGCGACACGATCGACGTCGGCGCCCCGGTGCTCGAAGTGGCCGATCCCCTGACATCGCCGGCGCCGTCCGCCCCGTCTCCTGGGGCCCAGCCCGAGCACGAGGCGTACCGCGAGGAGGAGCGCGCGGGTTCCGGGAACGTCCTCATCGGCTATGGAACGACCGCGCGCACCGCGAAGGGACGACGACGCCCGTCCGCCGCCTCGGTGTCCGCGCCGCGCGAGCAGGTGTCGCCGGCGGCGCCGGCGGCGTCGCATGCCGCGCCCCGCACCTCCGAGGCTTCCGCGCCTTCGGGCCCGGCCGATCGCCGCCCGGTCGCCGTCCGCTCCCCGCTCGTGCGTCGACTCGCCAGGGATCTCGGTCTCGACGTGCACGCGATCACCGCGACCGGCGCCGACGGCGCCATCACCCGTGCCGACGTGCTGCGAGCCGCCGTGGACAGCGCCGTCGACGGCGCCGCCGCCCACCACGCCGGCACCACAGGACCTCGAACCGGCGAGACCGTGGACGGGCTCGGGGTGCGCGCCCGCGAACGGATGTCTCCCCTGCGCCGGGCCGTCAGCGCCAAGCTCACCCGCAGCAGGTCCGAGATCCCCGAGGCCACCGTCTGGGTCGACGTCGACGCCACGGCCCTGTGGGACCTGCGCGGGCAGATGGCCCCCGAGGGTGGGAAGGCGCCGTCCCTGACCGCACTCCTCGCCCGCTTCGTGCTGCTCGCGCTGGAGGACCATCCTCTGCTGGCGTCGCGGCTGAGCGAGAGCGGAGACGAGATCATCTCCTTCGACGGCGTGAACCTCGGGATCGCCGCGGATACGGAACGGGGGCTCCTGGTGCCGGTGCTCCCCCGCGCCCACGAGCTCACCGTGGCACAGCTCGACACGGCGCTGCGCGAACTCACCGTCACGGCGCGCTCCGGCACCATGCCGCCGGAGCGCCTGCGCGGGTCGACCTTCACGCTCAACAACTACGGAGGCCTGGGCGTCGACGGCTCGGCCGCGATCATCAACCACCCCGATGTGGCGATCCTCGGCATCGGTCGGATCATCGAGCGTCCGTGGGTGGTCGACGGGGCGATCGTGGCTCGACGGATCGTCCAGGTCTCGCTCGCGTTCGACCACCGCGTGTGCGACGGCGGCTACGCTGCCGGCTTCCTGCGGCGGGTGACCGAACTCATCGAGCACCCCCTGCGAGCGTTCGGGAGGGTCTGACCGAAAGCGCGGGTTCTCGATTCCGACGGCGCCGATGCGCTACGCTCGGCAATTACTGACCGACCATTCGGTCATGAATAGCCGGGGCGCCTCGTCGCCCTCCCCTCCCGGAATCGCAGAACAATGGAGTTCGCATGACGTCAGCAGTCTCCGACCGCACCTCGTCCGCACGGATGCCCGCCGAAGAACGGCGGGTGCTCGCCGGCACCCTCGTGGGCACCTCGATCGAGTGGTACGACTTCTTCATCTACGCCCAGGCCGCGGGATTGGTGCTCGCACCGCTGTTCCTGGCCCCGATCGCCCAGGAGAGCCCCGGCTTCGCCCAGGTCCTCTCGTTCGCGACCATCGGCATCTCCTTCCTCTTCCGCCCCCTCGGCGCGATCGTCGCCGGCCACCTCGGCGACAAGCTCGGGCGCAAGAAGATGCTCGTGCTCACCCTCATCATGATGGGGCTGTCCACATCGCTCATCGGCATCCTGCCGACCTACGCCGCGATCGGCGTCGCCGCGCCCATCCTGCTGATCCTGCTCCGCATCGTGCAGGGATTCTCCGCGGGCGGCGAGTGGGGCGGAGCCGCACTGATGGCGGTCGAGCATGCGCCGAGCAACCGACGAGGACTCTTCGGCGCGTTCCCGCAGATCGGTGTCCCCGTCGGCATGATCCTCGCCACCTCGACGCTGTGGGTGCTCACCAGCTCGATGTCGCCGGAGGCCTTCCTCGAGTGGGGCTGGCGCATCCCGTTCCTGCTCTCGATCGTGCTCATCGCGGTCGGCTACGTGATCCGCCGCGCCGTCGACGAGAGCCCGGTCTTCGAGGATCTGCGACGTCGCCGCAAGGAGGCATCCGCTCCGCTGAGCCGCCTGTTCCGCCAGAACACCAAGCAGGTGGTCCTGACCGCGATCATCTTCATCGCCAACAACGCGGCGGGCTACCTGCTCATCGCGTTCTTCGCGACCTACGCCGTCGCGACGCTCGGCATGGAGCGTCCTCCGGTTCTGCTGGCGACGACGCTCGCCTCGTTCGGATGGCTCATCTTCACCCTCTGGGGAGGACACCTCTCCGATCGACTCGGTCGCATCCGCACCTTCCAGATCGGGTACGTCGCACTCGCCCTGTGGGCGGTGCCGATGTGGTTCCTGATCGATACCGCGAACATCCTCTGGTACTTCGTGGCGTTGTTCGTGATGACGTTCGCGCTCGGTCTCTCCTACGGGCCCCAGGCCGCGCTCTACGCCGAGATGTTCCCCGCGAACGTGCGCTACTCGGGAGTATCCATCGGCTACGCCCTCGGCGCGATCCTCGGCGGGGCGTTCGCGCCGATGATCGCCGAAGCCCTGATGAACCAGTTCCACGCGGCCTGGACGATCGGCGCCTACATCGCGGTCGCCGCGGTGATCTCGCTCATCGGGGTCTCCCTCGTCAAGGAGACCAAGGGCGTCGATCTGCTCACGTGAGCCTCGGGCCGACCACCCGGGATCGCAGCGATCCCTGAGTCTGTGACATAATTACCGGACGATCGGTCAGTAATTCGGATCGATCGTCCGGACACGGGCCACCCGTCGAGACAACGCAGTCAGGAGTTCCGCATGACCGAGGCATACCTCGTGGGAGGCGTACGCACCCCGGTCGGACGCTACGGTGGCGCGCTCGCCTCCGTCCGCCCGGACGACCTCGCATCGATCGTCGTGCGCGAAGCGGCGCTGCGCACCGGAATCGACCCGCTGCAGGTCGAGATCGACGAGGTCATCCTCGGTGCCGCCAACCAGGCGGGCGAGGACAACCGCAACGTCGCCAGGATGGCGGTGCTGCTCGCGGGGCTTCCCGACAGCGTCCCCGGAATCACGGTCAACCGGCTCTGCGCCTCGGGGATGTCCGCCGTCACGATGGCGGCGCAGGCCGTCCGCGCCGGCGACGCCGATGTGATCCTCGCCGGCGGAGTCGAGTCGATGACCCGCGCGCCCTGGGTGCAGGCCAAGCCGGAGAAGGCCTGGGCGAAGCCCGGTGCCGCGTTCGACACCTCGATCGGCTGGCGCTTCCCGAATCCGCGCCTTCTGGCGCGCGAGAAGGCGACGTTCTCGATGCCGGAGACGGCGGAGGAGGTCGCCCGCGTCGACGGCATCAGCCGCGACGAGGCGGATGCCTTCGCGCTGCGCTCGCAGGAGCGCGCCGCCGCGGCGATCGCGGGCGGGCGGTTCGAGGCGGAGATCGTCGGCGTGCCCGTCGGCTCCGGCGAGGTCACGGTCGACGAGGGTCCGCGGCCGGAGACGACGCTCGAGGGCCTCGCGCGGCTGCGACCCGTCGTGGCCGGCGGTCAGGTCGTCACCGCGGGCAACTCCAGCGCCCTCAACGACGGTGCCTCCGCGATCGTGGTGGCGAGCGCTGCGGCAGTCGAGCGCTACGGTCTGGTGCCGCGTGCCCGCATCGTGGCCGGCACCAGTGCGGGCCTCGCGCCCGAGGTCATGGGCCTCGGTCCGGTTCCCGCGACTCAGAAGGCGCTGCGACGGGCGGGCCTCTCGATCGACGACATCGGCTCGATCGAGCTCAACGAGGCCTTCGCCACGCAGTCCATCGCCTGCATCCGACGGCTCGGCCTCGACGAATCGCGCGTGAACGCCGACGGTGGAGCCATCGCCCTGGGCCACCCTCTCGGTTCGTCCGGGTCCCGGCTGCTGGTCACCCTCCTCGGCCGCATGGAACGCGAGGGGTCGCGCTACGGCCTGGCCACCATGTGCGTCGGCGTCGGACAGGGCGCCGCCCTGATCGTGGAGAAGGTGTGATGTCGGAACCCTCGCCCGCCGGCGATCCCCTCCTCGTCGAGAGCCACGGCGACCGTGTGGTCGCGACGCTCCATCGTCCGCACAAGCGCAACGCGATCGACCAGGCCACCATCGATGCGCTGCACGCGCTGTGCGCCGAGCTCGAAGCCGCACCGCGCCCCTTGATCCTCACCGGCGCCGGCGGCGTGTTCGCGGCTGGGGCCGACATCGCCGAGCTGCGCGAGCGCCGCGCGGCCGACGCACTGCGCGGTATCAACGCTCACGCGTTCATCCGCCTCGCCGAACTGCCCATGCCGGTCATCGCGGCGATCGACGGATATGCGCTCGGGGGCGGAGCCGAACTCGCCTATGCCGCCGACATCCGCATCGCGACCCCGTCCATCGCCATCGGCAACCCCGAGACCGGACTGGGCATCCTCGCCGCGGCAGGAGCCGGATGGCGGCTGAAGGAGATCGTCGGAGATGCCAGGGCGATCGAGCTGCTACTCACCGGTCGCACCGTGAAGGCCGAGGAGGCGCTGCGCATCGGACTCGTCTCGGCGACCCACGAGCCGGCGGACCTGCTGCCGGCCGCGCACGCCATCGTCGATCGCATCGTCCGGAACGACCCGGCAGCCACCATCGCGACCAAGCGCGTGTTCCGCGCGCCTCGTGACCACCACCCCGCCGTCGACCTGGAGGCACAGGCCGAGCTGTTCGAGAGCCCGGAGAAATTCCGACGGATGACCGACTTCCTGGAGCGGAGAGACCGATGACCGAGACCAGTTCCCTCGCCCCTGGGCACGTGGGCGTGCTCGGCGGCGGACGGATGGGCGCCGGCATCGCCCACGCGTTCCTGCTCGCCGGTTCCCGGGTCACCGTCGTCGAGCGCGATGCCGACGCCGCACAGGCGGCCGCCGCCCGTGTGCTCGAGTCGGTCGACTCGTCGATCGCCAGAGGCACGGCGCTCGCACCCGTCGAGGAGTATCGGGAGCGTCTCGCGACGGGCACGGATGCCGCGCTGTTCGCCCCGTGCACCCTCGTCGTCGAGGCGGTGCCCGAGGACCTCGCGCTCAAGATCGATGCGCTCCGCCGTGTCGAAGCACACGTCGCCTCCGACGCCGTGATCGCCTCGAACACCTCCTCCATCTCGATCGATGAGCTGGCCGCGGTGCTCGATCGCCCCTCGCACCTGCTCGGCATGCACTTCTTCAACCCGGTGCCCGCCTCCACGCTCGTCGAGATCGTGCGCGGAGCGAGCACCGCTCCCCCGCTCGTCGACTCCGCCCGCGGCTGGGTCGCCGCCCTCGGCAAGACGCCGATCGTCGTCGCCGATGCTCCCGGGTTCGCGTCGTCCCGGCTCGGTGTCGCGCTCGGACTCGAGGCGATCCGCATGCTCGAGGAGGGCGTCGCCTCCGCCGAAGACATCGACACGGCGATGACGCTCGGATACAAGCATCCGGTCGGACCGCTCCGACTCACCGACATCGTCGGACTCGACGTGCGGCTGGGCATCGCCGAGTACCTCGCCGCCCATCTGGGTGAGCGCTTCGAACCTCCGGCTCTGCTGCGTCGCCTGGTCGCCGAGGGCCACCTCGGCCGCAAGAGCGGACGCGGCTTCTACGAATGGGACGCCTCATGAAGGGAACTGAGATGACCGAGATCCTCCCCAGCTACGTCGAGGGAGAGTGGTGGACGCCGGCGTCCGCGGCTCGGGCCACCGAGGTGCGTGATGCCTCGACGGGAGAGGTCGTGGCCCGCGTCTCGACCGACGGACTCGACCTGGGTGCCGCGCTCGACCACGCCCGCACGGTCGGGCAGGCGTCGCTCGGGGAGCTCACGTTCCACCAGCGCGCCGTGCGGCTCAAGCAGCTCGCCCTCGCCCTCACCGAACGCAAGGCCGAGCTGTACGCGCTCTCCAGCCGCACCGGCGCCACGACACAGGACTCGTGGGTGGACATCGACGGTGGGATCGGTGTGCTGTTCGCGTACTCCAGCAAGGGCCGTCGCGAGCTGCCCAACGCCAAGGTCTACGTCGACGGCGGCGTGGAGAACCTCGCCAAGGACGGCTCCTTCCTCGGCCGCCACATCTACACGCGACTGCGGGGCGTGGCGGTGCAGATCAACGCCTTCAACTTCCCGGTCTGGGGGGCGCTGGAGAAGTTCGCTCCCGCATTCCTCGCCGGCGTCCCCACCCTGGTGAAGCCGGCGACCCCGACCGGGTATCTCGCCGAGGCGATGGTGCGCGTGATGGTCGAGTCCGGTCTGCTCCCCGCGGGCTCGCTGCAGCTCGTCTCCGGCAGCGTGCCCGATCTCTTCGACGAGCTGCGGCTCGGCGACCTCGTGGCCTTCACCGGTTCGGCGTCGACAGCAGAGCAGCTGCGCGCGCACGAGTGCGTGCAGACGGGAGGCGTGCGCTTCACGAGCGAGACCGACTCGATCAACGCCTCGATCCTCGGGACGGATGCCGTCGCCGGCACGCCCGAGTTCGATGCCTACATCAAGCAGCTCGTCGCCGAGATGACCACGAAGGCCGGGCAGAAGTGCACGGCCATCCGTCGCGCGATCGTGCCGACGGCTGCCGTCGACGACGTCATCGCCGCGGTCCGCGAGCGGCTGTCCGCGCGGGTCGTCCTCGGCGATCCGCGCGCCGAGGGGGTCACGATGGGTCCGCTCGCCTCGACCGCACAGCGCGAAGAGGTGCTGCGTCAGGTGGGGCGCCTGCAGGCCGGCGGCGGAGAACTCGTGATCGGTACGACCGACGCCCCGATCGTGCGTCACGTCGACGGCAGCGAAGGACCCGCCCCCGATGGCGCCTTCGTCGCACCGATGCTGCTGCGATTCCCCGACGCCCAGAGCCCGGCGGTCAACGAGATCGAGGCGTTCGGCCCGGTGTCGAGCATCATCGGCTACCGCACCCTCGACGAGGCGAGCGCCCTGGTGGCACGCGGCGGCGGCTCGCTCGTGACGAGTGTGGCCACGCACGACCCCGAGGTCGCGGTCGCGCTCGCGACGGGCATGGCCGCCTACAACGGACGCGTGCTCTTCCTGGACCGCGATGATGCCCGCAGCTCGACCGGACACGGCTCCCCGCTCCCGAACCTCGTGCACGGCGGCCCAGGCCGCGCGGGCGGAGGCGAGGAGCTCGGCGGCATCCGCGCGGTGCTGCATCACATGCAGCGCACGGCCGTGCAGGGTTCTCCGACGATGATGACCGCCCTCACCGGCGTCTGGCATCAGGGCGCGGCCGCGCGCCCCTACGAGCAGGACGGCGGCGTGCATCCGTTCCGCAAGTCTCTGGCCGAGCTCCACGTGGGCGATCAGGTCAGAAGCGGCTCGCGCACCGTGACCCTCGACGACATCGAGACGTTCGCGGCGTTCACCGGCGACACGTTCTATGCGCACATGGATGAGACCGCAGCCTCCGCGAACCCGTTCTTCCCCGGACGCGTCGCGCACGGGTATCTGCTGGTGTCGTGGGCTGCGGGTCTCTTCGTCGACCCGGCGCCCGGTCCCGTGCTGGCGAACTCCGGGCTGGAGAACCTGAGGTTCGTGACGCCGGTCTCCCCCGGCGACGACATCCGTGTGGAGCTCACCGCGAAGCAGATCACCCCGCGCGAGACCGACGAGTACGGAGAGGTGCGCTGGGACGCCGTGCTGAAGAATCAGCACGATGACATCGTGGCCACCTACGACGTGCTCACGCTGGTCGCGAAGGAGCAGGCGGCGGCGTAGCAGCGGCGCCGGAGTCGGGGTCAGACGGCCGCGGCTCCGGCCTCACCGCGTGTGCGCAGCCCGTCGAGAGCGAGGGCGACCACATCGTCGGCGAGACGGTCGGCGCCCTCGCGTCCGCCGGGGCGGTACCACTCGACGATCGAGTTGATCATCCCGAACACGAGTCGCGCGACGACGCTCGCATCGATGTCGGCCCGCAGCGCGCCTTCGCTCTGCGCCTCCGACACGAGCGCGGTGATCCGACGGTCGAAGGCCCGCCTGCGGATCAGCGCCTTGCGCTCGACATCGGTGTTCCCCCGCACGCGCAGCAGCAGCGTCACGGCCGGCAGCTGGTCGACGAGCACACGGACGGCGCCGCGGAGCACGTGCTCGAGCCTGTCGACAGCGCTGGGTGCAGCCGGCCCCTGGGCCGATTCGGGAAGCGGGTTCTCCACGACGGCCTCGAGGCCGCTCAGGGCCGCGTCGAGAGCCAGGTCGAGGATCTCATCCTTCGAGCCGAAGTGATGGTAGATCGCCGACTTCGACAGACCGAGCCGCTCGGCGAGCATGCCGATCGACGTGGCGTCGTACCCGTATTCGTTGAAGGCGGCGACGGCGACACCGAGGATCCCCTGCTGGTCGTACCCGGGGCGGCCTCGTCGTGTGCTCTGCATCTCGGACATCACCCCACAGTCTCGCACCCGATGGGGCGTGCGCACCGGAGCATCGGCCGCGAGGCGACCGCGGTGTCGCTGGTCGTCACCGCAGGTCGTACACCCGCTTGTACTTCCCCTCGCTCCGAGGCAGCGTCCCCGGCTCGGCGAGCTGAACCGCGACGGTCGATCCCACGAAGATCTTGATCCGCTGCGCGAGCACCTCCGCCGCGCTCTGGCAGGTCTCCACGGACAGGTCGGGATGGCGCTCGATCCGCACCTTCAGCGTGTCCATCCGTCCTTCCTTCGACAGCTCGAGGATGAAGTGTGGGGTCAGCTGCTCGATCCCCAGGACCAGCTCCTCGATCTGCGTGGGGAACAGGTTCACACCGCGCAGGATGATCATGTCGTCGTTGCGACCGGTGATCTTCTCCATCCGTCGCATCCCCGGACGCGCGGTCCCCGGCAGCAGTCGGGTGAGATCGCGGGTGCGATAGCGGATCACGGGGAACGCCTCCTTGGTGAGGGAGGTGAAGACGAGCTCGCCGAGTTCGCCGTCCGGCAGCGCCGCCCCGCTGTCCCCGTCGATGATCTCCGGCAGGAAGTGGTCCTCCCACAGATGCGGACCGTCCTTGGTCTCGAGGCACTCATTGCCCACCCCCGGCCCCATGACCTCGCTAAGCCCGTAGATGTCGAGGGCGTCGATCCCCAGACGCTGTTCGAGCTCGTGACGCATCTCGTTCGACCACGGCTCGGCGCCCAGCACCGCGACCTTCAACGACGTGGAGCGCGGGTCGACGCCCTGCGCAGCCATCGCGTCGGCGATCGTGAGGAGGTAGCTCGGCGTGCACAGGATCGCATCCGGCTCGAAGTCGAGGATGAGCTGCACCTGGCGGGCGGTCTGGCCGCCGGACATGGGGATGGCGGTCGCTCCGAGCGCTTCGATGCCCGCGTGCGCGCCGAGACCGCCGGTGAACAGCCCGTAACCGTAGGCGTTGTGCACCTTCATCCCGCGGCGGATCCCGCTCGCACGCAGCGAGCGCGCCACCAGCGAAGCCCACCTGTCGAGGTCGCCCCGCGTGTACCCGACGACCGTGGGTCGCCCTGTGGTGCCGCTGGAGGCGTGGATGCGGGCGACGTCGGACATCGGCACCGCGAACATCCCGAACGGGTAGGTCTCGCGCAGATCCTCCTTGGTCGTGAAGGGCAGCAGCTGCACGTCGTCGAGGGTGCGGATGTCTTCCGGACGCACACCCGCCTCATCGAGTTTGCGCGTGTAGAGAGGCACGTTCGCGTAGGCGTGGCGCACGGTCTGCTGCAGTCGGGCGAGCTGGAGCGCGGCGATCTCGTCGCGACCCATGCGCTCTTCGGCATCGAGCTCGGCGGCTGCGGGCGGGCGGACACGGGAGGATGTTGCGGTCGTCATCGACACGGGGTGCTCCAGGGGGTCAGAAGGTCTGGCTGGTGGTGCGGGAACGCCCGCGGAACTCGGCGACGGGGTCGCCCTGCTCGTCGACGACGGTCACGTCGTAGATGCCGGAGCGTCCGGTGCGCGATCGCCGGATCGCGGTCGCGGTGAGCGTCTGGCCGGAGACGGTCGGCTTGAGGAAGGAGATGTCCGCTCCGGCGGCGACCGTGACCCGATCGTCTTCGTTGCACGCGATCGCGAAGGCGGTGTCGGCCAGGGCGAAGACGAATCCGCCGTGGGTGATCTGGAAGCCGTTGGTCATGTCATCCCGCACGCGCATCGAGACGACCGCGTGCCCCGGATCGTCGCGTTCGACGACCAGGCCCAACGAGGCCGAGGCGCGGTCGCGCTCCATCATGGCGCGATTGGGTCGCACGGCGTCGGTCGCCTGCGTCGTCGCTTGTGTCATCGTCGACCTCCTCGTCGAGCGGGTCGGACGTCGCACCTGCGACATCCGACCCGCTCATACTAACCGAACGATCGGTCAGTTAGTCAACGGAGTCGGCGAGCGCCGCCGTGGCGGCGGCCCGCGCTGCGGCGGCCGAGGGGGCACCGAGCGCGGCTGCCGCCGCTCGACGGCACGCCGCCGGAGACACCGCGCTCAACCGCGCAGCGACCCGCCCCAGCGACCGCGGGGCCATCGACAGGGATGTCACCCCCAATCCGACCAGCACGGGTGCGAGCTCGGGGTCACCGCCGGCCTCGCCGCACACCCCCACCGGTTTGCCGGCAGCACTGCCCGCGTCGCCGACGATACCGATGAGTCTCAGCACCGCGGGCTGCCAGGGATCGTTCAGATCTCCCAGGTCGCTGAGCAGCCGGTCCGCCGCCATCGTGTACTGCGCGAGATCGTTGGTGCCGAGGCTGACGAAGTCGACGACCTCGAACAGCTCGGCGGCGAGGAGAGCCGCCGACGGCGTCTCGATCATGATGCCCACCCGGTCGAGGCCCGCGGCCCGGCACCGTTCGGCGAAGCCAGCGGCCTCATCGACCGTCGCCACCATCGGAGCCATCACCTCGACCTGCGCCGCCTCCTCGGCAGCCGCCCGAGCGAGCGCAGCCAGCTGGCCGTCGAGGAGCTGAGGGCGCCGGCGCGCGATCCGCAGTCCGCGCACGCCGAGGGCGGGGTTGTCCTCGCTCTCGGCGTTGGCGAACGGCAGCGGCTTGTCGCTTCCCGCATCGAGGGTGCGCACGACGACCTTGCGCTCGGGGAAGGCGGCCAGCACACCGCGGTAGGCGGCGACCTGCTCGTCGATGCTCGGAGCATCGACGCGATCGAGGAAGCAGAACTCCGTGCGGAAGAGCCCGACGCCCTCCGCGCGGGCCGAGGCGGCGCTGACCGCGTCGGCTGCTCCGCCGACGTTGGCGAGCAGCGGGATCCGTTGCCCTCCGGCGAGCACGCCGACACCGTCGAAGTCGACGGCGGTCGCCGACGCCCGCGCCAGCGCGATGACCGATTCGGCAGGCTCGACCTCGACCGTGCCCCGGTCGCCGTCGACGAGCACCATCACGCCGGCGGGGATCGCTTCGGCGTCGTCGAGACCGACCACGGCAGGCAGACCGAGCGAGCGCGCGATGATGGCGGTGTGCGAGGTCGGCCCGCCCTGAGCAGTGACGAGGGCGACGCATGCTCCCCCGGCTAGCAGCGCGGTGTCGGCGGGAGCGAGATCGGGGGCGACCAGGACGAAGGGCTCATCGCGCTCCGGGACGCCAGGCATGTCGACCTCGAGGATCTCGGCGATGATCCGGTCGCGCACGTCGCGGATGTCGGCGATGCGCTCGGCCATCCGGCCCCCGAGCGCAGCAAGAGCCTTCTCGTGGACGACGGCCGTCTCCCAGACCGCGCGGGCAGCGCTGCATCCCTTCGACCGCACGAGCGCGGTCGCCTCGGACACCAGCTCAGGATCGGATGCCAACAGGCGGGAGGCATCGAGGATCGCCTTGGTCTCCCCCGTCGCCTGCGCGGTGCGCGAGCGCAGCTGATCGGCGACGGCGACGGCCGCCCACTCGATGGCGGAGACCTCGGAATCCCGATCCGCTTCGGCGACGACCGTGTCGGGGTCGGGTTCGGGAAGCGGGGGTGCGAGGTGGACGACGCGGGCGGCGACCTGGCCGGGGCTCACCCCGCGCCCGCGAAGCACGGAGCCGGCCGCGATCTCGCGCGTCGGACCCGTCCCCTTCTCCGGCGTCGACGGCGGAGCTTCCGCGGCTCGCGTCGTCGGTACGGCGTCGTTCTCGGGTCGGCTCTCCTGACGCACGTCGTCGGTGCCCTCACCGAAGCCGTCGTCGAACAGCGCGACCAGGCGATCGAGCACCTCCGTCGCGTCATCGCCGCGTGCGGACAGTTCCAGTTCGTCGCCCTGCCGCGCGCCGAGGACGAGCAGACGCGTCAGGCTCGCCGCCGCGGCATCGGGGCCATCGGGAAGGCGACGCAGGCGCACGTCCGCTCCTGCCGCCGCCGTGGCGATCAGGGCCGCAGGACGCGCGTGGATGCCGAGCGGATTGCGCACGCGCACGCGGCGCACCTGCACATCTGCGTCCGACGCCGGGGGAACAGTGGGTCCCGATGCGTGCTCTTCCTCGACGCCGAGCGCGCCGGTCTTCGCTCCGAGAGCGGCCGACGCCTCCGAGGCGACGTCGTCGAGCGACCCGCCGGCCGCCGCAGACACCGCGGCGGCGAGGAGTCCCTCCACGAACGGGGCCGGCGCGAGCCGCACGGGCACGACGCTGGATCGCAGCTCGAGAGCGAGCTCGGCGCTGAGCACAGCGGACCCCAGGTCCATGAGGACGAGCACACCGTCGCAGTCTGCGGCGAGCTCATCGATGGCGGCTGCCACCGCGACGGCGTCGGTTCCGAGGATCGGTGCGCCATCGGCATCCACGCCGGCTCCGGCCGCTACCTTCACCCGCACACCGCCGTCATGGACCATCTGCAGGGCAAGCTCCAGCGCCGCCTCCCCGAGCCGTGCACTGTGGGAGACGGCGACGATGCCGATCATCAGGCGTCGTCCGCGACCGCCGCGGCGAGCGTGTCGAAGAGGATCGCGGTCGATGCCGCCCCCGGGTCGAGGTGCCCGGCGCTGCGCTCCCCGAGGTAGCTCGCCCTGCCCTTGCGGGCGACGAGAGGCAGAGTGGCGTCGCGTCCGGCCGCGGCCGCGTCAGCGGCGGCCTTGGCCGCGTCCGGGACCGATGCCCCCGCGGCGAGCGCGGCGTCCATCGCGTCGACCGCTGGCGCCATCGCGTCGAACATGGTCTTGTCCCCCGCTTCGGCCTTGCCCCGCGCGACGATGCCGTCGAGTCCTGCCCGCAGCGCGGCCGCGAGAGCGGGGCCGTCGAGGGCGGTCACCGGCCCCGCCGCCATCCCCATCCTCAGGAAGAACGTTCCGTAGAGGGGTCCGCTGGCTCCGCCGACGGAGCTGACGAGAGTCATCCCGACGGTCTTCAGCAGCTCATCGACCGTTCCTGGCGCTCCGGCGGAGAGCTTCTCGCCGACGGCGCTCATGCCGCGAGCCATGTTGGCTCCGTGGTCGGCGTCGCCGATGGCCGAGTCGAGTTCGGTGAGCCAGTCGCGCTTCTCGGTGACGGCCGCACCGAACCGGGAGACCCAGTCGGTGAGCACGACGGTGTCGACCACGGCCATCAGACGCCCCACCGCAGACCGGGGGTGTTCACCGGGGCATCCCACAACCGCAGCAGCTCATCATCGGCCTTGAGCAGCGTCACCGAGCATCCGGCCATGTCGAGCGAGGTGATGTAGTTGCCGACGAGGTTCCTGGCCACCTGCACGCCGGACTTCTCGAGAAGCGCTGCGACCTCGCCGTACATGAGATACAGCTCGATGAGCGGCGTCGCGCCCATGCCGTTGAGCATCACGATCGCGGGCCCTGTGGCATCGATGTCGGCGAGGATCGGCTCGACCAGCTGCCGGGCGATCTCGGACGCCGGGGCGAGGGGTTCGCGATGACGACCCGGTTCGCCGTGGATGCCGATGCCGATCTCCATCTGGTCGTCCGGGAGGTCGAACGTGGGCTTGCCCGCAGCAGGGACCGTGCAGCTGGTGAGAGCCATGCCCATCGAGCGGCCCTGTCCGTTCACCTTCTTGGCGAGCTCGACCACGGCGGCGAGGTCGCGCCCCTCCTCCGCGGCCGCACCGACGATCTTCTCCAGCAGCACGGTGAGACCCACCCCGCGGCGTCCGGCCGTGTAGAGCGAGTCCTGCACCGCGACATCGTCGTCGACGATGACGCTGCCGACCTCGATCCCCTCCATGGAGGCGAGCTCGGCGGCCATCTCGAAGTTCAGCACGTCACCGGTGTAGTTCTTGACGATGTGGAGCACACCGGCTCCGCGATCCACGGCCTTGGTGGCCACCTGCACGCGGTCGGGGGTGGGCGATGTGAACACCTCACCGGCCACAGCCGCATCCAGCATCCCGGTGCCGACGAAGCCGCCGTGCAGCGGCTCGTGGCCGGAGCCACCACCGGAGACGATGGCGACCTTGCCCTGCGCCTTGGGGGTGGCGCGGGTGATGGCGTGGTTGTCGAGGTCGACGGAGAGCTCGGGATGAGCGAGCGCGACGCCCTTCAGGGATTCGACGAGAACGTCTTCCGGGGCGTTGATGAGCTTCTTCATCATTCGATCTCCTTTGATCCTTCGTGGTGTCTTTCGCAAAAATCCGAAAGCAATTCGTTAATGTCGAATATGCTCGGAGCCTGCCGGGTTGTCAAGATCATTCGTGAAGCCCGGCTCCATCTGCACCGGCTCGACGACGCACCGGAAGGAGGCCTCCCGTGATCCAGGCGATCGATCGCGCGGCGAAGGTCCTCGAACTGCTCCAGGGAGCACGCCACCTCGGCATCACCGACCTCGCCGCGGCCCTCAACCTGCCGCCGTCGACCGTGCACGGGATCGTGAAGTCGCTGCGTTCGCACGGACTCGTCGCGAAGGAGCGGGGTGGTCAGCGCTACATGCTCGGTCCGACCCTGCTGCGCCTGAGCAACGTCTATCTCGACACCCTCGACGTGCGAGCGCGGGCGATGCGATGGACGCAGGAGCTCGCGCGCCGCACCGACCTCTCGGTGCGCCTGGGCGCCCCGCACTTCACCGACGTGCTCGTGATCCACCACAATCTGCGCCCGGATGACAGTCAGCAGATGCTCGAGACCGGGGTCGCCATCCCCGCCCACGCCTCGGCGATGGGCAAGGTGCTCCTCGCCTACGACCAGGGATTCCAGCAGAGCGTCTTCGAACAGCCGCTGCGCAGCCTCACCGGCGACACGGTGACCGACCTCGCCCGCCTCACCCTGGAGCTGCCGGCCATCGCCGAACGCGGCATGGCCGGGGAGTTCGACGAAGCGGTGCTCGGCGAGTCGTCGATCGCGGCCCCCGTCGCCGATGCCTCGAACGCCATCGTCGCCGCCGTCGCCGTGGTGCTGCCGACCTCGCAGACGCCCGCCTCGGATGCGATCCTCAACGCCCTGCGCGAGACGGCCCGCAACATCTCGCGCGAGCTCGGCGCCACCACGTGGCCGCCGCGCGTCGCCCCGGCCGATGACTGAGAGCCTCTCGCCTCGACCCGGCGAGGTGGATCGCGCTCAACCGCGCAGCGCCAGGGCGAACGGCAGCACCTGGGTCGCCCCGGCCTGACGGAGCACACGGGCAGCGACCGTCATCGTCCACCGGCTGTCGACCAGATCGTCGACGAGCAGCACAGGACCAGAGGGCACGTCGAGGTGCTGAGCGCTGAAGCGGTCCCAGAGCCCGGCGAGGCGGAAGACGCTGTTCCCGCCCGGCCCTCCGGTGGGCCCACCCGCGACAGGGTCGAGCGCGCCGAGATACGGCAGGCGGCCGACGTCGGCGAGCCCTCGGGCGAGCGCATCGACCAGCAGCGGATGCGAACGCGAGGGCATGGCGACGACGGCGACGGGGCGCTCCTCCCACCCCCATCCGGCGAGAACCCGGATGCAGGCCTGGAGCAGCTGGGGCGTCACCGCGGCGTCGGGCGCACCGGCGGCGAAGATCTCGCGTAGTGCCCCTCCCCAGCCCAGGTCGGTGAGACGCGCGAGCGCCCGCCCCTCCCCCGCCTGCTCGTCGGCGGGGATGCGTCCCTTGACCGGCACCTCGAGCCGATCGGCACCGGTCGGCCATGCGCGCCGAGGCTCGATCGGGATGCCGACGCGGTCGAGCGACTCCGCCGCCTGCGTGCTCGCGGACTCGCCGATCTCGCGCGGGAACCACCCGCCCGCGCAGTTGTCGCACCTCCCGCAGGGCGCCGCCGTGTCGTCGTCGAGCGACCGCTGCAGGAACTCCATGCGGCATCCGTCGGTCTGCTCGTACTCGATCATGTGCTGCTGCTCGGCGAGGCGCTCGGCGGCGATGCGCTCGTAGCGTTCGGCGTCGTAGGTCCACGGCTCACCGGTCGCGACCCATCCCCCCTGCACGCGCCGGACCGCACCGTCGACGTCGAGCACCTTCAGCAGCAGCTCCAGCGGCGTGCGGCGGATGTCGACCATCGCCTCGAGCGCCGGCGTCGAGATCGGCGCATCGCCGAGCGCGTCGATCACTCGCTCCGCGCGTTCCCGATCCGGCATCGAGGCCGTCGCGAAGTAGTGCCAGATGTCGCGGTCTTCGACCCCCGGCAGCAGCAGCACGTCGGCGCTCTCACTCGCACGGCCGGCACGACCCACCTGCTGGTAGTACGCCACGGGAGACGACGGCGCTCCGAGGTGCAGCACGAATCCCAGATCGGGTTTGTCGAAGCCCATGCCCAGCGCGCTCGTGGCGACCAGAGCCTTGACCTCGTTGCGCTTGAGCATGCCCTCGGACTCGGCGCGCTCCTCGGTGTCGGTCTGCCCGGTGTAGGCCCGCACGTCGTGCCCGTGATCTCGCAGCAGGCGGGCGGTGTCGACGGCAGCCGCGACGGTCAGCGTGTAGATGATGCCGGAACCGGGAAGATCGTCGAGGTGGCTCAGCAGCCACGCGAGGCGGCTCGCCGAATCGCGCAGGCGCAGCACGCCGAGGCGCAGCGAGGTACGCGCGAGCGGTCCGCGGATCGTGAGCACCGGCTCTGCTCCGGAATCGCCGCGCAGATCGCCACCCGCCTGGAGGCTGCCGAGCTGCTCCGCCACATCCGCCACGACCCGGCTGTTCGCCGTCGCGGTGGTCGCGAGCACCGGCACATCGGCGGGCATCTGGGCGATCAGGTCGCGCAGCCGCCGGTAGTCGGGGCGGAAATCGTGGCCCCAGTCGCTGATGCAGTGCGCCTCGTCGACGACGAGCATCCCGATGCGGCGAACGAGCGCCGGCAGCTGCTGCTCACGGAAGGCCGGGTTGTTGAGCCTCTCCGGCGAGACCAGCAGGACGTCGACCTCGTCGCGGTCGAGCTGCCCGAGCACGTCGGTCCACTCGTGCGCATTGGTGGAGTTGATCGCGACCGCACGCACCCCTGCACGCTCGGCGGCCGCGATCTGGTCGCGCATGAGCGCCAGCAGCGGCGACACGAGCACGGTCGGCCCCGCCCCCTGACGCCGCAGCAGCAGCGTCGCGACGAAATAGACCGCCGACTTGCCCCAGCCGGTGCGCTGCGCCACCAGCGCGCGGCGGCGCCCTTCGACGAGCGCCTCGATCGCCTCGTACTGGCCGTCGTGGAAGTCGGCGTCTGAGCGGCCGACGAGCTCGCGCAGCGCCGCGCGGGCGGCCTCGCGAGTGTCGGTAGAGGCTACGGAGGTCATGTTCCCACTCTGCCCCACCCCGCCGACACCCCGGTGGCGGCATCCCCAGGTTCGCCGGCCCCTGGGCGCGTCCGTTCGTCTAGCGTGAGGACATGATCACACGTGAGCTCGCCGTCGCCCTGCGAGACCGCGGACTCGTCTGGCACCCCGCGGAGGGCGATCGCTTCCAGCTCGACCTGCCGGACGATGTGGAACTCGAGGCGGAGGCCGAGGTCTTCACCGTCAGCGAGATGACGATCGAGGCCCGACAGACTCCGAGCGGCACCGACCTGGCGTTCAACGGGACCACCGAGTGGGCTCTCGACGCGGTCACGCTCGCGGATGCGGTGTGGCTGCCGAGGGAGGATCAGCTGCGCGACCTGCTCCGGGGCACCTTCCGCGCACTGGTGCGCCTCGACGACACCTTCCGGGTCGACATCGAGATCGACGGAGATGCGCTCGCATTCGAGCATCCCGACCCCTCCGAGGCCTACGGGCGAGCCCTCCTGGAGCTGATCTCCCGCTCGCATTGAGAGTCGCGCCTTGAATCCGACCGTCCTCTGTGTCAGAATTACCTAACGATCGGTCAGTAAAGTTGACCGGATGCCGAGGAGTCGACGATGACCAGTGCCGCAGACCTGTCCCTGGTGGGCGAGATCTCCGATGAGGAACGTCTCTTCGACGAGCTCATCGCCAACGAGCAGCGCATCGAGCCGCGCGACTGGATGCCGGAGGCGTATCGCAAGACGCTGGTCCGGCAGATCTCCCAGCACGCGCACTCCGAGATCATCGGCATGCAGCCGGAGGGAAACTGGATCACGCGCGCGCCGAGCCTCAAGCGCAAGGCGATCCTGATGGCGAAGGTGCAGGACGAGGCCGGCCACGGCCTCTACCTCTACTCCGCAGCGCAGACCCTGGGCACCACGCGCGACGAGATGATGGATCAGCTCATCAGCGGCAAGGCGAAGTACTCGTCGATCTTCAACTACCCCACCCCGACCTGGGCGGACATGGGCGCGATCGGCTGGCTCGTCGACGGCGCCGCGATCTGCAACCAGGTGCCGCTGTGCCGGGCGTCGTACGGCCCGTACGGGCGCGCCATGGTGCGGGTCTGCAAAGAGGAGTCGTTCCACCAGCGCCAGGGCTTCGAGATCCTGCTGACCCTCATGCAGGGCAGCGAGGAGCAGCGCGCGATGGCCCAGGATGCGGTGAACCGCTGGTACTGGCCGAGTCTCGCGATGTTCGGGCCGCCCGATGACCAGTCCCCCAACTCGGCGCAGTCGATGAAGTGGAAGATCAAGCGGTTCTCGAACGACGAGCTGCGTCAGCGGTTCGTCGGCATGCTCGTGCCCCAGGCCGAGATCCTCGGCGTGACCCTGCCCGACCCCGACCTGCGCTTCGACGAGGAGACGGGCCAGTACGTGATCGGCGAGATCGATTGGGACGAGTTCTTCGAGGTGGTGCGCGGCAACGGACCGTGCAATGCCGAGCGTCTCGAACGGCGCCGCACCGCGCACGAAGAGGGCGCCTGGGTGCGCGAGGCCGCGGCCGAGTACGCGCGCAAGCAGTCCCTCAAGACGAAGGCGGTGGCGTGATGGCGACGCCGGGAGCAGACGAGCGCGAACCCTGGCCCCTGTGGGAGGTCTTCGTGCGCGCGAACCGGGGCCTCAGCCACGTGCACGTCGGCTCGCTGCACGCGCCGGACGCCGAGATGGCGATCCGCAATGCCCGCGACCTCTACACGCGCCGCGGCGAGGGCGTCTCGATCTGGGTCGCGCCGGCAGACGCGATCACCACGAGCGACCCGGACGCCAAGGGCGCGTACTTCGAGAGCCCCGCCGGCAAGAACTACCGCCACGCCGTGTACTACACGGCCTCCGAGGGAGTGCCGCACCTGTGAGCGCACCGCACCCGACCACCGCGCACGAGGGCACCGACGTCCACGGCGACATCCACGGCGACGTCTCCGTCGACGAGATCAGCCTCTCGCAGGAGCTCTCCGGCACCGGCGCGGTCGCCGCGTCGGCCGACATCGCCGAGTATGCACTGCGCCTCGGCGATGACGCGCTCATCCTGTCCCAGCAGCTGGGCGCCTGGATCTCGCGCGCCCCCGAGCTGGAGGAGGACGTGGCCCTGGGCAACATCGCGCTCGACCTGCTCGGCCACGCACGCTCCTTCCTGCACTATGCCGGCTCGTACGACGGCCGCAGCGAAGACGATCTCGCCTTCTTCCGCGACGAGCCCGAGTTCCGCTGCGCCTGGATCGTGCAGCAGCCCAATGGCGACTTCGCCCAGACCATCGCGCGGCAGTTCGTGGTGGCCACCTACATGTTCGAGCTGTACTCGGCCCTGCGCGCCAGCAGCGACGAGACCTTCGCCGCGATCGCCGAGAAGTCGCTCAAGGAGGTCGACTACCACCGCGATCACGCCGTGCAGTGGATGCTGCGACTCGCCGGCGGCACCGAGGAGTCCCGCACCCGCATCATCCGGGCGATCGGTGACGTCTGGCCGTACGTCGACGAGCTGTTCCGCGACGACGACCTGATCGACCGGCTCGGAGATGCGGCCGCGCGGCCCTCGAGCCTGCGCCCCGCGTTCGACCGCGTGGTCGACACCGTGTTCGCCGAGGCGGACGTGTCGGTTCCCGCCGTCATGTCCTCGTCGGCGGGTGGGCGCGACGGCGCGCACGCGACGCCGCTCGGACACATCCTGGCCGAGATGCAGGTGCTCGCCCGACGGCATCCGGGGGCGACATGGTGACCCTCACCCCGACGCAGGCCGCCTGGCGGATCGCCGCCTCCGTCCCCGACCCCGAGGTGCCCGTCCTCACGATCGAGGACCTCGGCGTTCTCCGTGCGGTCGAGGTCGACGGCACCAGCGTCCACGTCGACATCACCCCGACCTACAGCGGTTGTCCCGCGATGGACACGATCCGCGACGACGTGATCCTCGCCCTCACCGCCGCCGGCTTCGACGAGGTCGAGGTGCGCCTTGTCCTCTCCCCCGCCTGGACCACGGACTGGATGACGGAGGCAGGCAAGACCAAGCTCGCGGCCTACGGCATCGCGCCGCCCTCCGGCCGGGCTGCCGTCTCGACCGGCCCCATCCGCCTCTCGCTGAGCGTGCGCTGCCCTCGTTGCGGGTCGCTCGACACCCACGAGGTCTCCCACTTCGGCTCGACCTCGTGCAAGGCGCTGTTCGAGTGCCGCGCCTGCCTCGAGCCCTTCGATCACTTCAAGGTGCACTGACATGTCGCTCTTCACCTCCGCGCCGGTTTCCCTCCCGCGTGCGACGACGCCGCGCGCGGCCGCTCCGCGCACGCGCGCCCGCTTCCACACCCTCACCGTCGAAGACGTGCGCCCACTCACCGACGACGCGGTCGAGGTGACGTTCACCGTGCCCGCCGCACTCGCCGACGAGTACGACCATCTTCCCGGCCAGTACGTCGCGCTGCGCACCACCCTCGACGGCGTCGAGGTGCGGCGCTCCTACTCGCTGTGCCGTGCGCCGGAGCACCGCGACGACGGACAGGACACCCGGTTGAGCGTCGCCGTGAAGCGCGACGAGGGCGGACTCTTCTCGACCTGGGCGCAGACCGGCCTGCACGCCGGATTCGAGATCGACGTGATGAGCCCGCAGGGCACGTTCACCTCGGCGCTCGACGACCTCGACGACCGCCACGTGGTGGGCATCGCCGCCGGCTCCGGCATCACGCCGCTGATGGCGCTCGCCCACACGGTGCTGACGCGGTCCGAGACGTCGCGGTTCACACTGCTGTACACGAACAGGGCCACGCTCGACGTGATGTTCCTCGAAGACCTCGCCGACCTCAAGGACCGCTACCCGACCCGACTCGTGCTGCACCATGTGCTCTCCCGCGAGCAGCGGGCGGCTCCGGTGCTCTCCGGGCGGATCGACGAGGAGAAGCTGCGCACGATCCTCGGCACGCTGATCCCGCCGTCGAGCGTCGACGAGTGGTTCCTGTGCGGACCGCTCGCCCTGGTCGACCTCTGCCGCGAGGTGCTGGCCGACGTCGGGGTCGAGCGCTCGCACATCCGCTTCGAACTGTTCACCACCGGCGACGAACCGGCTCGCGCGGCCCGACCCGTGCAGGTGCGCGCCGGCGAGAAGACCGTGCGCATCGAGGTCACGCTCGACGGCGTCTCCTCGACCGTGGAGAGCCCGGTCGACGCGCACGAGTCGGTGCTCAACGCGGCACTGCGCGTGCGGCCCGATGCGCCGTTCGCGTGTGCGGGCGGTGTCTGCGGCACCTGCCGTGCCCGCGTGATCGAGGGCAGCGTGACCATGACCGAGAACTACGCCCTGGAGCCCGACGAGCTCGAGCGCGGATTCGTGCTCACCTGCCAGTCCCATCCGACCAGCGACCGCGTGGTCGTGGACTACGACGTCTGACCCGGAGGCCCCCATGATCGACCTCGCCATCGCCGACGACGTCGCGACGATCGTCCTGAACGCACCGTCGAAGCTGAACGCGCTCGACGAGAGGGCCCTGGCGGATCTGGATGCCGCCTACGAGGCCGCGGAGAGCGCCGGTGTGCGCGCCCTCGTGCTCCGCGGCGAAGGGCGCGCGTTCTGCGCCGGGCGGGACATCTCGGGGGTCGACCCTCGGGGCGACGATGTGCTCGGCTATCTCGGCGGCCTCGTCACCCCGCTGCTGCAGCGCATGGCGCGCTTCCCCGCACCGACGTTCGCCGTCGCGCACGGCGCCTGCCTCGGGGTCGGACTCGGGCTGCTCATCGCGACGGACGTCGTGTACGTCGCGGAGTCGGCCAAGATCGGGTCCCCGTTCGCCGCACTCGGCGCGACCCTCGACTCAGGTGGACACTCCCTGTTCCTCGACCGGCTGGGGGCGCACAAGACACTCGACCTGATCTACACGGGGCGCCTCATGAGCGGCGCCGAGGCCGTGGCCTCCGGCCTGTTCTCGCGCGTCTTCCCCGATGACGAGGTCGTGCAGGCGACGACCGATGCCGCAGCCACCGCTGCCCGCGGCGCGACGGCGGCGTTCCTCGCGAGCAAGGAGCTCATCGCCCGTATCCGCGACGAGCGGCTCGCGCTGTGGGACGCGGTCGGCATCGAGAACGCCGCACAGGCCGCACTGTGCGACACCGATGACTACCGCGAAGGGTTCGCGGCCTTCCAGGAGAAGCGCACGCCTGTCTTCCACGGGCGCTGAGCGCGCCGGTCAGCGCACCAGCTGACGCAGGATCGTCGGGTCCTTGATCTTGTCGTCGGCGGACAGCATCACGACCTTCGAAACGATCTCCGCCGTACGCGGATCGTCGTCGACGAATGGGAGGAAGACGCGCCCGCGGTGTTGCGCGCTCACCGGGATGATGAACAGCGTGTCCCCCGGGATGCGATGCACGATGCCCGATCCGAGGTGCACCGAGTAGGTGCCCAGCGCTCCCTTGATGCGCACGTGATGCCCGTCGGCCTCGACGTTGCGCATTCCGAGGAGCCGGCACGTCTCATCGACGATGCGCGCTCTCAGCTCGATGGTCGACTCCGAGCTCTGCGGGTCGACACCGCTCACATGCGCGACCGACACCACGAGATCGAGGTCTCGCATCGTCTCGGAGAACACCCGCGGTGGGACCTCCGACAGCGGGATCGCGAGACGCGAACCGACATTCCCGAACCGGACGTCGTCGGTCACGGCCTCCTCGACCTCGCCCGGAGTCCCCCAACCACCAGAGGTGTTGCAGAACGCGATGATCCGTTCGTTGTGGAATGTGCGCTCGTAGCCGAGCCCGTGATCGCGCACCCAGCCGCGGGCAGCGAAGAGTCCGGCAGCGCGGCGAGAGTCGAGCTGGTGGCCCACATACCTCCGCGAGGAGATCCCCTGCTCTGCCTGCTCGTTCTCATTGAGCACGTACAGCTCGCGGAAGAGCTGCTTGAACGGCTGCGGCCGACCGCGTGTCATGACCGCGTGCTGCAGGTCGGGCCAATCGCCGCTCGTCAGCAGATCGAGCGGGTGAGCGATGCGCAGACCACCGACCGCACGGATCACCGACTCATCGGCCAGGATGAGCTCGTCTCCCCCGGCGCTGAGGAATCCGGCTCGGCCCTCGCCGTCGACCATCACCAGCTCGGGAAGCATCCGTCCCAGAATGGGGTGCGACTGCAGAAGGGAAAGCTCTTCGGCGTCGATCACGTCGCCGACGACGCAGGCGGCCTCGAGCGACTCGCGCATCCGCTGCGCCTGCTTCTTGAGTTCGCGAGCGCGGACAGTCAGAGCGGTGATGCCTTCCACCTTGCGGCTCTTGGCAGGCACCGCGGCGAGCGGCTTCCCGGCGCGGTCGACCTCGATGACCGGCATGCCCAGATCGTCGATGCTCAGGCTCACCGTCACGTCGCCGTCGACGGCAGTGACGGCACCGCGGCCGAGGTCTGCGGCGGTCCTCGCCTCCATCGCCCACGTCAGACGTTGCGGGTCACGGTATCCGGCCGCCCGCGCGAGGTTCTCCAGCGCGGTGTGCACGGCGGCCGTCTCGGTCGCACGACGCTGCGGTCCTGACGTCTTCCCCGAGCGGACGAAACCGCGCAGCACCTCGTAGCGGCGCAGGACTTCATCCGAATCGCCCGACAGCGGCAGTAGACCATACGCGCGGACGGCGTCCTGGTGACGCTTTTCGTGCATGCGAGTGAGCAGCTCGTCTTCGCCGGTCCTGCCTCGCAGCACGTTCGCGAACAGCTCCGCTTGCTTCTGCTGCCCGGCGGTCGAGGCATATTTCGCCGCCTTGAGCACGCGGTCGAGACGGTCGTCGCCCAGCTCTGCGTGCATCCGCGCGAACCACTGGACGTCGGCACTGCCGACCTCGCGGTCCTCGTCGGTCACCGGTGTGCGCCGGTGGATCTCGCTCGCTCTCTCCGTACGGACCCACCCCTTGATCTCATAAAAGTCCGCAGGGGTGTGCGCATGGACCCACCAGACCGCTGAGGCGAACCCCGGCCACCCGAGGTGCTGCTCGAACAGCTCCGCCCACTGCGGGGCGTACATCGCGGTCTCGACGATGCGGCTCTCCGGGATCTTCGAGCCGGCAAAAGCTCGGCCCACCGATTCGACGGTCTCGTCCGCCCCGGGAGTGTGAATCCGCACCAGGTGGGACAAGACACCGTCGCGATCCGAGACGTACAGATAGCGGCGCACGAAGGGACGACGCCCGAGCGCCTGCAGTACCGCGACCAGGCTCTCGGCGCCGGTCGCCCGCTGCAGGGCCATCGCCATGACCGAGTTCGGCGTCGGGAACTCGCCACGTGGCAGTTCGAGGTCGACCACTGCACGCTGCACCTGTTCGACCAGTCTCTGCACCTGCGGGCTCGCCGAGGTGATCCGACTGAACAGCGCCAGCGGATTGGGTTCGATGACATTGAGCTCGCAGTTCAGCGACGGATGCGTGACGACGTGGTCGATGAGATCGGCGCGGCTGGCGATGCCGCGCTCGAACGCCTCGATCACGAATCTCAGCGGCGGCCGGAACCGGAAAGGCTGGTCGACGACGACCTTGGCCGGATGCCAGCGAGATAGCGGAGAGAGCTCGATCCGCTCTCCGCTCCACTGATCGACGACGCCCTCCGGTTCGTCGATGAAGCGGAGCGTCCGCCACAGCCGGTCGAGCTGCCCGTCATCGAGCGCGGCAGGATCCAAGGAGCCGAGCGCCGACCTGGTCGCGCCGGCGCTCTCGCGGGGATCGACCCCGGCATGACGATTCGATAGGATCTGCACGTTCCGCGGTCCGATCAGCTCCTCGACCGGCAGCTGGGAGGCCTCCAGATCGATCAGGTCGAGCACAGGATCCACCCACGTCGACCTCCGCTCTCGACGAGCCAGATGCTCGATCAACGAGAGGCGGAGCGATCGAGTCGACGGGTTGACCTCCTCCCCGAGATCACCGATGACCTGTCTCGCCAGTGGATAGGTGCCCGCTGAGAGCAGCCGCAGAAGGTCGAGCTCGACCCCGCCGTCCACCAGGTCCGCGCTGATGCGCTCCCACCACGGTTCCACGAGAGCCTCGAGCGGCATTGAACCGTCCTCGTTGCGCGCGACGCCCTTGACGTTGGAGAGGAGTTCGACGCCGCCGGGAGTGTGCACCTCGACACTTGCGTGCTCGTCGAGCCAGGCGCCCAGCGACTGCCAGATGCGTCGCGCCCCTGGGTGGTAGATCGCCCATCGTGATGTCGGGGGCGCGATCGGCCGCACGGCCGGCGTGCGATCTTCGACACCGTAGTGGAGAAGAGCGGGCAGCTGTGCAGTGCCCGTGGGGGTCGTCGTCGCGTCGGAGCGGAGCGCGCCGGTGGGCTCGTCCTGCGCAGCTGGGTCCCTCGGTGACGTCGATGCCGCCTGCGCGGTTCCAGCCCCGCTCTCCGTGAGCCCCGCGAGCTGCGCCAGCTCATCGGCCGCGCGCCGCTGCTCGGGCTTCCCGGCGCGCAGGCGCGCCAGCGTCGCCTCGACAGCGTCGGGACCCTGCTTCTGGAGAAGCTGGAGCGCCGTCTTGCGGATGTCGTCGGTCTTGCGCGTCAGAGCCTTCTCGAGCAGCAGCGCCTCCTCACCGGTGATCTCATCGATCTCGAGGGCGACGCGTGCCGAGGTGCGCACATGCCAGGAGACGTCCAGCGCAAGGGTGAAGAGCTCCGCACGGTACTTGGTGGGGTCTTTGGCGAACTTCGCCACCGCGTAGCGGCGCGCGTCCGCCGAGGCGATCGTGAGGTCGATCTCATCGGGGCCGGAAGCCGCCGTGAGGAGGTCGACGAGGTCCGACCGCTTCAGAGCCTCGATGCGAGAAGCCAGGATTCCCGTGTCGATGTTCTGCGAAACCCCTACCTGGTGCACGCGCTCTCGCAGCACGGAGAGGGCTCCCTCCGAGAGCGGAGCCGGCCCGCGCACGAAGCCACCGTCGACCCACCAGGCCCCCAGCGCGGTGCGCAGCACCGCGAGATCTCCATCCGCGAAGGCCGTCACGAGAACATCGGCGGCGGCGGGGCGAGCGAGCATGACGAGGATCCGCGCCGCGGCGAGGCGCTTCCCCGCATCGGGTTCGGCCAGGAGCACGGAGGCTGCGGCGATGGTCGCCTCGATGTCGCGGAATGCGAGCGCCCACAGGCCGAGGAATGCCTCGGTTCGCGAACCGGTACGCAGCTGCTCGGTCGAGGGAGGGGTTCGCGTGACCGTCGCGAGCGTCGCGAGGGCTTCGGCAGCCTGAGCGGATCGCCGGGTGTCGAGCGTCTCCCGCGTCCACCCTGAGAGCGCATGGATCGTGCTGGAGAACCGCACGAGGTCGTTCTCGACGATGAGCTCGAGCAGAAACGCGAACGCATCGGGGTGACCGGCGGGCGCCGCTTCGAGGATCGTCTGACGCAGCCCCTCGGCCCGCCCGGCCTCCAGCAGCTGCCTGCCGACGAACTCCCACGCCGCCGGGTCATTCGCCGCCAGCAGCGCCCGATAACCCTCCCGTGACGGGCCGCCGACCGGATGCGTGCCTTCGAGGCTGTCGATGAGGATGCGTCGCACCTCGGGATTCCCGGCGTCGAGCACCGAGGCGAAGACCTCGCCCAGCGGCGTGTACTCCCCGAAGTACAGCAGCCAGGTCGCCTGCCACTCGACCGGATGCGGGTAGTGGTTGACGTGCCTCAGCAGCGTGTCGAGCGTCACCCACCTCGACGACAGCGTGTCGGCGGAGCGCTCGGACCTCGCCCGCTCCCACCAGGCGGCCAGCTCGGTTCCGAGCGGAGGGCACAGCGCGACGAGGACCTTACGGAGCTTCCCGTCGGAGAGTTGATCGAGTTCGGTGGCGAGTGCCGCCGCTTGCTGCTTGAGCTCCTCACGGACGACGGCGTCGAAGTCTCCCGACCGATCGTTCAGATTCTCCGCGATGCGTCGAGCGAGACGTGGTGCCACCATGCCGCTCGCGCGGATCGGGCGTCGACCGTTGTGATCACAGGAGCACTTCTTCTGCAGTTCTTCGTGGGCCTGTTCGGCGGTCAACAACTGATTCCCTATCCCGTCAGCGCGACCAGTCGCACCAGCCGGAGCCGGGAATGCGGTTCGATCGTGACGATGTCGTCGAGGTCGGTGATCCGGAGATCGTCAAGAAAGGCGAGGAAGAGCTCGTCTGCAAAGGCCTCGACGGCGCGCGCGTGGGCGGCGTCGAGCGTCGGAGCCGCAGGGAGGGCTCGCGGCTCACGGCCATAACGGCCCGTCTCCGCACCCTCGATCAAATCGACCGGAGTGAGGATCTGCAGCAGTGCCGAACGAGACCGATGCGCGTCGTAGGCGGCGAGCCCCTGCGCGACCAGCGGCCGCAGCAGAGCACGAAGGGAGCGACGGCCGTCGAGCTCGTGGATCGTGAGGGTCTCCCCAACCGCACGACTGCCCAGCGTTGCGGTCTCGACGATCATGCGACTCATTGTGACATGCGGCCTCGGACATTCTTGACGGGGCTACCCCGCGGCTCACCCGGGCGGTCGACCAGGATGCGGATGTCCGGCCCCGGTGCGACAATGCCCACATGATGCTCGCTGAGCTCGTCACCACCGCCGACCGCGTCGGAGCCACATCGTCGAGGCTCGCCAAGATCGACTCCCTCGCCGAGCTGCTCGTGCGCGCGGATCCGGCCGAGCTGCCCGCGCTGATGGGGCTGCTGCTCGCGTCACCGCGCCAGGGCCGGCTCGGCGTCGGATGGCGCGGACTCACAGCGATCGAGATCGCACACGCCGTCGATCCCACGCTGAGCGTCGGCGATGTCGATGCCGCGCTCGACGCGCTGGCCGCGACCTCCGGTTCCGGCTCGGCGGCAGCCCGCAGCGGGATCCTCGGCGACCTCGCCTCTCGCGCCACGTCCGCGGAGTGGGACTTCCTCGCCCGCGCGATGCTCGGCGAGCTGCGCACCGGCGCCCTCTCGGGCGTGCTCCTCGATGCCATCGCGCGGGCCGCCGACCACCCTGCGGCCATCGTCCGGCGCGCGGCCATGCTCTCGGGCGACCTCGGCGAGACCGCCCGCGTCGCACTCACCGGAGACGAAGGCGACCTCGAGGCGGTGGGCCTGCGGGTCGGGCGCCCGGTTCTGCCCATGCTGGCCGCGACGGCTGCGACGCCCTCTGCCGCGCTGGAGGTCACCGGCCGGGCCTCTGTCGAGTACAAGCTCGACGGCGCCCGCATCCAGGTGCATCGGCACGGCGACGAGGTCGGCGTCTACACGCGGAGCCTGGCCGACATCACGCACCGCGTGCCCGAGATCGTCGAGATCGTGCGCGCTCTCCCGGCGCACGACGTCATCCTCGACGGCGAGACGCTGTCGCTCGACGAAGACGGCGGGCCGCGCCCGTTCCAGGAGACCATGTCGCGGTTCGGTGCCGATGTGTCGCGCGAGCTCGTGCTGCGACCGTGGTTCTTCGACGTGCTGCACGTCGACGGGCGCGACCTGATCGACGAACCGCTCTCCGTCCGTCTGGCCGAGCTCGAACGCGTGGTCGGCGACTGGCGGATGCCGGGCATCGTCACCGACGATGCGGATGCCGCCGAGCAGCTGTCGCGCGATGCTCTCGCCGCCGGACACGAAGGCGTCGTGATCAAGGCCGTGGATGCGCCGTACGCCGCCGGTCGGCGCGGCAAGTCCTGGGTGAAGGTCAAACCGGTGCTGACCTTCGATCTGGTCGTGCTCGGGGCGGAGTGGGGCTCCGGCCGCCGCCGCGGCTGGCTCTCGAACCTCCACCTGGGCGCCCGTGATCCCTCGGGAGAATTCGGCGACGCCGACGGCTACGTCATGGTCGGAAAGACCTTCAAGGGCCTCACCGACGAGCTCCTGCGGTGGCAGACCGCCGAATTCCCCGGGCATGAGTCGCACCGCACGGCGTCCACCGTGTTCCTGCGCCCCGAACTCGTCGTGGAGATCGCGGTCGACGGCGTGCAGCGCTCACCGCGATATCCCGGGGGCGTCGCCCTGCGATTCGCCCGGGTGAAGGGCTACCGGCAGGACAAGTCGCCGGCCGAGGCCGACACGATCCAGACGCTGCGCTCCCTGCTGCGCGGCTGACCCGCCGGCCTCACGCTGACGGCGCGAGGCCCTGGTCTTCTTCGCGGACCGTCCCGCGGAAAGACCACGGGAAGTCGATCCACAGATCGGTGTCCTTCCACGCGAAGTCGGGCTGGATGATCGTGGAGGGCTTGGTGTAGATCGTGACCGAGCGCACGTCGGCGCCCTTCTCCTTCAGCAGCTGCACGGCGAGCGCGAGTGTGCGACCCGAGTCGGCGACATCGTCGACGAGCAGCACCCGGCGGCCGTCGAGATAGGCCATGTCGAGCTCGGGAGGCAGAACCTCTGGGGCGTCGAGCACAGTGCCGATCCCGGTGTAGAACTCGACGTTGATAGCCCCGCAGTTCTTGGCGCCGAGTCCGTACGCGATCGCCCCGGCGGGGAGCAGACCGCCACGCGCGATCGCGACGACGACCTCCGGCAGGAAACCGCTGTCGAGGATGTCGCGCGCGAGATCGCGCGTCGCCGCCCCGAAGCCGTCCCAGGTGAGTGTCTCGCGCTCGATCTCTGCATCAGTCATTCCTGCATTCTCCCGCATCCTGCGCTGCTCCCCCGCCGGTAGACTGAGCGGGTCCGGCCCGGCCGGTGCCTGAAAAAGAGGCACGAAGCACTTCGCGAAGACGCGGAGGCGAGACACATACGGATCCCGCAGTTCCTCCGTCCCTGTCTCGAAAGGCTTTCGCATGCCCACCGTCTCCGCGCACGTCGCCCTCACCCTCGCTCAGCACATCGACGCCGTCTTCGGCGTGATGGGCAACGGCAACGCCTACTTCCTCGACGCGATCGAGACGCAGACGGATGCCGTGTTCACCGCTGTGCGCCACGAACAGGGTGCCGTGGTCGCCGCCGACGCCCACTTCCGCGCGTCCGGCCGCATCGCCGCGGGCACGTCGACGTACGGCGCCGGTTTCACGAACACCCTGACCGCGCTCGCAGAGGCCGTGCAGGCGCACGTGCCTCTCGTGCTCGTGGTCGGTGACGAACCCACCTCCGGTCCCCGCCCGTGGGATGTCGACCAGATCGCTCTCGCCTCCGCCGTGGGCGCCCGCACCTATACCGTCGGGCGGGCCGATGCCGCCGCCACCACCGTCATCGCGATCGAGCACGCCCTCACCTACCGGGTGCCGGTCGTCCTCGCGATCCCGTATGACGTCGCAGCTCTCGAGGCCGGCGAGGTGCCGGAGGCGCCGTCGCCGCGCATCCCCGCACCTCTCGCCCCGCGCGGTGAATTCGCCGACGCGATGCTCGACGAGATCGCCGCCGCTCTGGCCGGCGCCGAGCGGCCTTTCCTGCTGGCCGGTCGCGGAGCATGGTTGTCCGGAGCGAGCTCCGCACTGGGAGAGCTGGCCGCAGCGACCGGCGCGCTCACGGCTTCCTCGGCTCTCGGCCGCGGGGTCTTCCCCGACACGCGGTACGACCTCGGCGTGACCGGCGGCTTCGGTGCCGACGGTGCGATGGAGCTCGTGCGCTCCGCCGATGTCGCCGTCGTGTTCGGCGCCGCACTGAACCAGTTCACGATGCGTTTCGGTGAGCTGTTCGCGCCGGGCACCCGCGTCTTCCAGATCGACACGGCACCGGCGGCGACGCACGCGCACGTCGGAGGCTTCGTGCGTGCCGACGCCCGGCTCGCCGCAGAGGAGCTCGTGGCCCGGATCGGTACAGCCGGGTCGGCGCACCCCTGGCGTGAGACGGTCGACGTCGCCGCCGCGCGCACGTACGACGCCGGCGACGACCTCGCTCCCGACGGACGGCTCGACCCGCGCTCGGCCGCCCGACGCATCGCCGAGCTGCTGCCGGAAGACCGCGTGGTGGTCTCCGACGGCGGGCACTTCATCGGGTGGGCGAACATGTACTGGCCGGTTGCGGCTCCCGACCGCATGATGATGGTCGGCACGGCGTTCCAGTCGATCGGACAGGGATGGCCGAGCGTCGTGGGCGCGGCCCTGGCACGGCGCGAGTCGACCGTGGTGCTCACCTCCGGTGACGGCGGCGGACTCATGGCGATCGCCGATCTGGAGTCCGCCGTGCGCGCGGCCGGCGGCCGCGGCATGGCCGTGGTCTGGAACGA
Organism: Microbacterium maritypicum; assembly: GCF_008868125.1. Taxonomy (NCBI): domain Bacteria; kingdom Bacillati; phylum Actinomycetota; class Actinomycetes; order Micrococcales; family Microbacteriaceae; genus Microbacterium; species Microbacterium maritypicum. The sequence continues at coordinate 792,684 of NZ_WAAQ01000002.1, read as the reverse complement.
CGCGGCCTACGGAGCCGAGGTGAACCTCTACGGCCTCAAGGGGCTGGCGGAGGGCCCGATGCGCATCCCCGAGGTCGACTTCGCCGCGTTCGGCGCGGCCGTGGGAGCCGAGGGCGTCGTCGTGCGTACGCTCTCCGACCTCGACCGCCTCGCGAGCTGGGCCGAGGAGGACACGGCGACGCGACGCTTCCTGCTGCTCGACCTGCGCATCTCGGGCGACGTCATCGCGCCGTACCAGCAGGAGATCATCCGCGTGAATTCCTGACGCATCCGTCGCCGGCCCTTCACCTGGCAGACTCGGACGATGCCGGGTCTCCATCACGTCGAACTGTGGATCGCCGACCTCGATGAGGTGCGCGCGCAGTGGCGCTGGGTGCTGGGCCGGCTCGGCTTCACGCTCGACGGCGAGTGGCCCGGCGGGGAGTCCTGGATGGCCGGCGACGCCTACCTCACCCTCACGACGTCGCCGAACCTGTCACACGCCGCACACGATCGCCGACGCGCCGGCCTCAACCACCTCGCGTTCCACGGCGGTGCCCGCGACGCGGTCGATGCGATCATGGCCGAGGCGCCCGCCCACGGCTGGCACCCGCTCTACACGGACCGCTACCCGCACGCCGGTGGCGACCGGCACTACGCCGGCTGGCTCGAGAACGCCGCAGGCTTCAAGATCGAGATCGTCGCGGACGTGGTCGTCTAGGCGCCGTAGTCAGGAAGCTCCTGCAGCGTCCAGGAGTTGCCGTCCGGATCGTCGAAGGACACGAACCGCCCCCAGTCGAGGTCCTGCACGCCGCGTGCCTCCACGCCGAGGCCCTGCAGATGCGCCAGCGCCTCGTCGGCATCCGGCACCACGACCTGGATCGTGTTCTGCGTGCCCGGTTCGAGGTCGATGCCCAGCCCCGTGCCGAACGCGATCGAGCATGCCGAGCCCGGTGGTGTCATCTGCACGAAGCGCAGTCCCTCGGTCGGCGTCTGATCCCAGTCGGCGGTGAAGCCGATCTTCTCGTAGAACTGCTTCGAGCGGTCCACATCGGTGACCGGCACGAAGATGAGCTCGATCTTCCAGTCCATCACGCACTCCTCCTGTCGGGCGTCGTCGCCCGTCGGCGTCCACCGTACGCGCGGCCGCCGACGTCCCGCCACACCGAAGCGGCGTCAGATCCATCCCTTGTCCTGAGCGATCCGCACGGCCTGCGCCCGGTTCGCCGCCCCTGTCTTCCCGATCGCCGCCGAGAGGTGGTTTCGCACGGTTCCCGCCGACAGGAACACCTCGGAGGCGATCGCGGCGGCGGAGCGCCCGTCCGCGGCGAGACGCAACACCTCCCGCTCCCGGTCGCTCAACGGGTTCGCGCCGTCGAACAGACTGTCGGCGGCGAGCACCGGATCCAGCACCCGCAGTCCCGACCGCACGCGCCGCACGGCTTCGGCGAGCTCCTCGGCAGGGGTGTCCTTCACGATGAAACCGCTCGCTCCGGCATCCAAGGCGGAGCGCAGGTAGCCGGGGCGCGCGAACGTCGTCACCACGAGCACGCGCGTCCCCGCGCTCGCCTGCCTGATGCGTCGCGTCGCCTCCACCCCGTCCATCCCCGGCATCTGGATGTCCATCAGACACACATCAGGACGAAGCTCTTCCGCGAGTCGCACAGCCTCCGCGCCATCCGCGGCCATGCCGACCACGGTGAGGTCGGGCTCGAGTTCGAGCAGCGCCCCCAGCGCGCCGCGCACGAGCGCCTGGTCGTCGGCGATCAGCAACCGGATGGTGTCACCGGCCGAAACGCTCACCACGTCACCTGCACGCGCGCGCCCGCGTCTTCCGTCGCGCCGAGCGCGAACGCCGCGCCCGCAGCCGCCGCGCGCTCGCGCATGCCGCGGATGCCGTTGCCTTCGGCCGCACCGATGCCCACCCCGTCGTCCTCCACCACCAGCCGCCCCGGCAGCAACCGCACCCGCACCGTCTGCGCCCGCGCATGCCTGAGGGTGTTGGTCGTCGCCTCGCGGAGAATCCAGCTCGCGGTGATCGCCTGCACCGGCGACAGGGCGCTCGGCTCCCCCTCGACCTGCATCTCGATGTCGGCCGCGCGGAACGAGTCCCGAGAAGACGCGAGCTGTTCGACGAGCGTGGTCACCCGCGCTCCCGCCACCGTCGAGCGGACCCCGGCGATCGCCTCCGCCGTGAGCCGCTCGATGTCGGCGAGCTCGGCCTTGGCGCGTTCCGGATCGGAGTCCATCAGCCGCCGCACCAGTTGCGCCTTGAGGCCGACGACCGTCAGGGAGTGACCGATCAGATCGTGCACGTCACGGGCCACGGCCTCGCGCCCCTCGCTCGTCGCCAGCTCGAGGCCGAGCCGCTCCGCTTCCGCCGAGCGCAGGATGAGCCAGGTCGACACCGTGTTGACCACTCCGAGAAGCGCCACGATCGCGAGGATCGAAAGGTAGCTCATCCCGCCGGGAAGCAGGAACACGCACAGCGCCGTGACCACGACCGCCGCGACGGTCGTGATCCAATGCCACGCACGCGTCAGACCGTACGAGGCGAAGGACATCACGAACGGCAGGAAGCTGAGCGCCGATCCGCCCTCCGCCGGTACCGAGAGCAGTGCGCACAGGATGAGCGCTGCGAACGTGATCCACTGCCGTGTCGACGGCGTACGTCCGAGTCCCCCGCCACCGCGCATGCCGTGCATGAAGCCGGTGACGTACAGCACGATGAACGCGACCAGGGCGACCCAGCCCACGATCACCCAGGCCGGCGGCGCTTCGGATCGCAGGAGCGCGATCACCGGATACACCAGGAAGACGAGCCAGATCACGGCCATCAGCCACCCGAACCGCGCCCACGGGTCTTTCCCCGTGGCGCTGTTCGTCTCGCGCTTCGCGTGTGGCGTCATCCGTCCAACCTACTGTCGTCGCGCACCGCTACTGCCGCGCCCTGGAGCGCTTCATGCCCATCATGACCAGCAGGGCGAACAGCGCGAGCCAAACGACGACGTTGAGGAACAGCATCCACAGCGGGTCGGTCTGTCCTGTCGTGAGCACCCCGTCGGTGAGCGGCCACCGGCTCAGGGCGACGAAGCCGTACAGAGGCGTGAATCGGGCGATGTCGAGCATCACGCCGTCGAGCGGCATGAACACGTTGCCGAAGAACGCGAAGAACGTCATTGAGATCGAGGCGAGAGCCGCTGCCGAGTCCGAGCTGAAGAACAGCCCGACGCCGAGCCCGAACAGTCCGTACATGAGGCCGATCCCGAGGATGATGCCCGCCGTCGCGACCCAGCGCCAGCCGTCTTCCACCTGCGCACCGGTCATCATCCCGGCGGCGAACACCGCCACCAGCGCCAGCGCCGCGAAGGTCACGGCCGTGAGCAGCTTCGTCAGCGCGTATCCGGCGGTGGTCAGCGGGGTCATGGCGAGTTGGCGCCCCCAGCCCTGCTTCGCCTCGGTCGCGGCGAGCGATGTGAGCGAGCTCATCGCGACCGCCGTGCCGTAGGCGGCCATCGAGGTCATCACGTAGAACGAGACGTTCCCGTGGCCGGCGGAGAGCGAGCCGTACCCCATCCCGGCGCCGAACAGCAGGTACATCGCGACCGGCATCGCCAGGGTGAACGCGAGCGTGTAGGGGTTGCGCAGCTGGCGGACGCCTTCGATACGCAGCATGGTGGGTGAGACGAGCATGTCAGTTCTCCGTCAGAGCAGTGAAGGCGGTTTCCAGAGTGGGGGCGGCGATCTCCAGGTCGTGGGCGCCGCCTTCGAGCAGGATGCGGGCGGCGGCATCGGAATCCGCGGCGCGCAGGCTGAGACGATCTCCGTCGAGTCGCACGGCGACGACGCCGTCGGTCGCGCTCAAGGTCGCGACGAGGGTCGCCGCGCCCTCGTCGACCGTCGCCGAGACGGTCCGCTCGCCGAGACTGGCCCGCAGCAGCGCCGTGGGGGCGTCCGCGACCACGGTCCCCCGGTGCATCACCACGGTTCGGCGCGCGAACTGCTCCGCCTCCTCGAGATAGTGGGTGGCGAAGATGATCGTGCGTCCGGCATCCGCATCCGCACGCATGACGTCCCAGAAATGGCGGCGTGCCGTGACATCCATACCCGCGGTGGGCTCGTCGAGCACCAGGATGTCGGGGTCGGAGACCATCGCGAGCGCGAACTTCACGCGCTGCTGCTCCCCCCCGGAGCACTTCGACACCCGGCGGCGGGCGAGGTGCTCCAGGTCGGCTCTGGCGAGGACCTCGTCCACTCTGCCGAGAGCCTGCGCACCGTGAAGAGAGGCGATGAGGCGCACGGTCTCGCCGACGGTCAGGTCGCCCAGGAGCCCGCCGGTCTGCAGCACCGCCCCGATCGCTCCGCTCGAGGTGGCGCGCTCCGGTGCGACGCCGAGCACCCGCACGGTGCCGCTGCTGGGTTGCGTGAGCCCCAGCAGCATGTCGAGCGTGGTGGTCTTGCCCGCGCCGTTGGGTCCCAGCAGTGCGACGACCTCCCCGCGCCGGATCGACAGGTCCACCCCGTCGACGGCCTGCACGCGGCGGTCGCCGGTGCCGAAGTGTCGTTTCACGGCGCTCAGTTCGAGCACCACGGGGTCATCGATCGGGGCGGCGGATACCGGTCGAGCGGTGGCCCGCGTCACCGACCCGTCCACGGAGGTGTTGTTCATGCCTCCAGCCTCCTCCGCCGAGGGCGAGGAGACCGGAGGGCAGTGTCATCTCCTCGACATGACACGTGTCATGTCGAGGACGGGTCAGCGTGCAGGCAGCAGCGCCCCCTCGAGGAACGCGGCCAGCTCGGTCGTGTCGTCGAGCGGAAGGATCGCCGCCACGTACTGGTCGGGGCGCACCACGATCACGACGCCGTCGCGGGAGAGCTCGCGCGCGGCGAAGATGTCGGTCTCGGTCCACTTGCTGGGGCCTGCGGCGTAGACCTTCTCCCAGTCGGTGAGTCCGAGGGGGCCGGTCTTCGGCTGGAACAGCGCGGGCGCCGAGGTGACCTCGATCTCCTCGAACGGCTGCTGGTAGACGGCCTTCACATCGAAGACCGCATCGACATCGGCGTCCGCCGGGGTGAAGCGCGCGAACAGGGGCTCGGCCTTCTCGGCCCACGCGGCGAGCGCGTCGCCGGTGCGGTCGCCGAAGGCGTAGACGCGCCAGCGTCCGTCGGCCTTCGCGTGGTGTCCGAGGTGCACCACGTTGCCGTCGCCGACCCGCACGACCTCAGCCGACTTGAAACGCTTGCCCAGCGGATATCCCGGGGCGAGGGACTGGTGCGTGTCGGACCCGGTGATCATCGACGAGGTGTACTGCGTCATGAATCCGGACGGGAACTCGGCCGTCGCAAGGTAGTAGGTGGCCAGCTCGTTGGGGTCGGAGATCTCCTCGGGCTTTCGGGCCATCAGGCTCGACCACTCGCGGTCGAAGTCGATCAACTGCTGCGCCACGGGCCGCCGTTCGGCGCCGTACGTGGCCAGCAGGTCTTCGGACGCGCGTCCGGTGAGCACCGAGCCTAGCTTCCAACCGAGGTTGAAGCCGTCCTGCATGGACACGTTCATGCCCTGGCCCGCCTTGGCGCTGTGCGTGTGGCAGGCGTCTCCGGTGAGGAACACGCGCGGCGTCCGCCCCGACCCGTCGATCACATCGTCGAAGCCGTCGGTGACGCGGTGTCCGACCTCGTACACGCTGTGCCAGGCGACCTCGCGCACGTCGAGCGTGTACGGGTGCAGGATCTCGTTGGCGCGACGGATGATCTCCTCGATGGGCGTCTGCCGCACCCGGTGATCGTCGTCGTCCGCGACCTCGCCGAGGTCGATGTACATGCGCGAGAGGTAGCCACCCTCGCGCGGGATGTGCAGGATGTTGCCCGCCTCAGAGTTGATGGCGCACTTGGTGCGCCAGTCCGGGAAGTCGGTGTTGACGAGCACGTCCATGACGCCCCAGGCGTGCGCGGCCGAGGCGCCCACGTGCGTGCGCCCGATGGCCTGGCGCACACCGCTGCGGGCACCGTCGCACCCCACGACGAACTTGGCGCGGATGGTCCTCGCCTCTCCTGCCCGCTCGCCGGCGACGTAGCGGATCCCCACCTCCACGGGGTACTCCCCCGTGTCGTGGACCGTGAGACCGGTGAACTCGACCCCGTAGTCGGGCACGATCCGTCCGGGGCCGTTCGCCGCGGCCTCGGCAAAGTAGTCCAGCACTCGCGCCTGGTTGACGATCAGGTGCGGGAACTCGCAGATGTCGTAGGCGTAGTCGGACGTGCGGGAGGTGCGGACGATCTCGTCGCGCTTGTCGGGGTTCGGCCCCCAGAAGTTCATCCAGCCGATGTTGTAGGCCTCGGCGATGATCCGCTCGGCGAACCCGAACGCCTGGAACGTCTCGACACTGCGCGGCTGGATGCCATCGGCCTGGCCGAGCGGGAGGCGGCCGTCGCGCTTCTCGATGATGCGCGTGGAGATGCCGGGGTACTGCGCCATCTGGGCCGCGAGGAGCATTCCCGCCGGCCCCGATCCGACGATGAGCACGTCGATCTGGTCGGGAAGGTCGGCGGAGCGCGCGGCGCCGATACCGGCGGCGTCCTGCACGCGCGGGTCAGCGGAGACGTAGCCGTGGTGGTGGAACTGCATCGTCGTCGATTCCTTCCGGACTTCTTCGTCGGGTGTTGCCTGTCGGGTCTTGCATCCTGAACCCGCGTGTTCTATATTCGAACACAGAGTTCTACTATTGAACACAGCCTAAACCTCGCCGTCCGCGATCGCAAGGGAGCGCCCGCATGCCCGAGAACACCGCCGCCTCCCCCGCCTCGCAGACCCTCAGCCGCGGCATCCGCATCCTCGAGGTGCTGGCCGACGCACGCGGCCCCCTCACGATCGACGAGATCGCCTCGCGCCTGGGCGTTCACCGCTCGATCGCCTATCGCCTGCTGCGCACCCTCGAAGACCACGGGCTCGTCTCCCGAGACGCGTCCGGCGCCGTGAGCCTCGGCGCGCGCATGGCGGCACTCGCGGCCGGAGTCGCCCACGATCTGCAGGCCGAGGCCCTCCCCGAGCTCACCGCGATCGCCAACGAGCTGGGGATGACCTGCTTCCTCGCCGTACTCGACGGCGAGGAGTGCATCACGCTGGCGAGCGTCGAGCCCCGCCACGCCGTCGCGAGCGTCGCCCAGCGCCCCGGCGCCCGCCACCCGGTGACGGTCGGAGCTCCCGGCAAGGCGATCCTCGCGCAACTCCCCGAGCACGAGTGGCCCGAAGCGGCGCCGTCGTCACTGCCCGCCGATGTGGAGGCGACCCGGAGCCGCGGATATGCGACGAGCCACGATGAGGTCATCCCCACCGTGCAGTCCGTCGCCGTCCCCCTCGCCCTGCGCGGCCAGCGCCCCGCCGCGATCGCGGTCGTGCACGTGGCCACCGACCTGGACGACGCCGAGATCGCCGGGCGGCTGCAGCGCTCGGCATCCGTCATCCGCGAATCCCTCGACGGCTGACCGCCGCGACAACGCGTGAGCACGCCCACCCAGAGGGGGACGTGCTCACGCGTTCGGGTGACTCCGGAGAATCAGGCCTTCGCGAGTCCGTAGATCGGGCTGACGGACTGCTCCTCCTCGTGATCCGGTCCGAGCGGGATGCCCGAGCGGTCGCGCAAGAGCAGTGTGGCGATGAGACCGAGCACGGTCATGCCCGCGAGGTACCAGGTGACGGCCTGGGTCGACCCGGTGGCGCTCACGATGGCCGTGGCGATGGTCGGCGCGAAGGCCCCACCGGCGATCGCGCCGATGGCGTACGAGATCGAGACGCCGGAGAAGCGGATGCTCGCCGGGAACAGCTCGGCGTACAGCGCCGCCTGCGGTCCGTACGTGAAGCCGAGACCGATCGTGAGGATCGCGAGCCCGGCGAACAGCAGACCGATCTCGCCCGTGTTGACGAGCGGGAAGAGCGTGAAGACACCGACCAGCTGCAGCACCCAGCCGATGACGTACGTCGTGCGACGGCCGATGCGGTCGGACAGCCAGCCGGCGAGGAGCGTCGTGAGCAGCCAGGTGACCGCGGATCCGGCGACGGCCCAGAGGACCGGGCCCCGCTCCAGGCCGATCGGCCCCTCCGGGTTCGTGGCGTAGCCCTGGATGTACCCGCCGGTGGTCATGTAGCCCACGGCGTTGTTGCCGGCGAAGACGAATGCGGCGATGATCACGAGCAGCAGGTGCTTGCGGAACAGCTGAGCGATCGGCATCCGCGCCTTCTCCTTGCGGGCCGAGAGCTCGGTGAAGACGGGGCTCTCCTCGACCTTGCGGCGCACGTAGTAGCCGACGAGGATCAGCACGACGCTGAGCAGGAACGGCACACGCCAGCCCCAGGCGAGGAACTGGTCGCCGGGGGCGATCACCGTCATCAGCGCCATCACACCGGAGGCGAGCAGCAGACCGAGGGGCACGCCGATCTGCGGAGACGCCCCGAAGATGCCGCGCTTGCGGCGAGGAGCGTGCTCGACGGCCATCAGCACCGCGCCGCCCCATTCACCGCCCGCCGAGATGCCCTGGACGATGCGCAGCAGCACCAGCATGATCGGCGCCATGATGCCGATCGTCTCGTACGTGGGCAGCAGACCGATGAGCGCGGTCGCGGCGCCCATCAGGATCAGCGTCCACATCAGCACGGTCTTGCGCCCGAGCTTGTCGCCGTAGTGCCCGGCGAGGAACGCGCCGAGGGGGCGGAACAGGAAGCTGACGCCGACCGTAGCGAAGCCGATCAGGGCGCTGTTCTCGCCGAGCGGGGCGAAGAAGAGCTGGCCGAAGACGAGCCCGACGGCCGTCGCGTAGATGAAGAAGTCGTACCACTCGACCGTGGTGCCGACGACGGTGGCGAACACGACGCGGCGTCGATCGGCCGCCGTCGCGATGGTTCCGGTGGGCGTGAACCCAGCCTGTGACTGCCCGCTCATGGGGTGTCTCCTTTGGTTGTGACCGCATTGTCACGGCGTGCAGCGGAATGGATCCGAAGTGCTTGCCGAGGGGTGAACCGATGATATATGATTTCGAATACGACGCACAAGGCGTCCCGCACGACAACGCAGACGAGCGCGAGGAGGCGCCCCGTGACGGACACAATCGACCGCCCCGGCAAGATCATCGCGATCCATCTGAGCTATGCCTCACGCGCCGATCAGCGCGGCAGACGCCCCGCCTCGCCCTCGTACTTCTTCAAGCCGGCCAGTTCCGTCGGCGCCTCCGGAGGCACGGTCGAGCGACCGGCCGGCACGGAGCTGCTCGCCTTCGAAGGGGAGATCGCCCTCGTGATCGGCACGGCCGCGCGCCGCGTCTCGCTCGACGAGGCCTGGGCGCACGTGGGGTGGGTCACCGCCTCGAACGACCTCGGACTGTACGACCTGCGCGCGAACGACAAGGGCTCCAACGTCCGCTCCAAGGGCGGCGACGGCTACACGCCGCTCGGTCCCGACCTGATCGATGCCCGCACCGTCGACCCTGCGGCCCTCCGGGTGCGCGCCTGGGTGAACGGCGAGCTCCGCCAGGACGACACCACCGCCGGGCTCATCTTCCCGCTCGCGCAGCTCGTCGCCGACCTCTCCCAGCACTTCACCCTCGAACCGGGCGACGTGATCCTCACCGGAACCCCCGCGGGCTCATCGGTCATCGTCCCCGGCGACGTCGTCGAGATCGAGGTGGACGCCCCGGATGCCCCCGGCGCCCCCACGTCCGGACGCCTCGTCACCACCGTCACGCAGGGCGAGACCCCTTTCGACGGCGAGATCGGATCGCTCCCCGCCGTCGACGACCTGCAGCGCACCGAGGCCTGGGGGTCTCGCGAAGAGGCGGGCCTGCCTCCCGTCGAGAAGGCTCCTGCCCTCTCCCCCGAACTGCGCGCCCAGCTCCTCGCCGCCCCGACGGCCGGTCTCTCGGCCCAGCTCCGCAAGCGCGGACACCACTCCTGCTTCATCGACGGGGTGTCGGCGAACATCACCGGCAGCAAGATCGTCGGCACCGCCAAGACGCTGCGCTTCGTGCCCTTCCGCGAAGACCTCTTCGCCGCGCACGGCGGCGGCTACAACGCGCAGAAGCGCGCGTTCGATGCCGTGGAAGACGGCGAGATCATCGTCATCGAGGCCCGAGGCGATGCCACGACCGGCACCCTCGGCGACATCCTCGCCCTGCGCGCGAAGGTCCGCGGCGCCGCCGGGGTCGTCACCGATGGCGGCGTACGCGACTTCGACGCGGTCGCCGAGATCGGACTCCCCGTGTTCTCGCAGGGCGCGCACCCCTCCGTGCTCGGCCGCAAGCACGTGCCGTGGGACGTGGATGTCACGATCTCCTGCGGCGGTGCGACCGTGCAGCCCGGAGACATCATCGTCGGCGACAGCGACGGAGTGATCGTGATCCCGCCGGCCCTGGCCGCCGAGGTCGCCGCCAGCGCCGTCGCGCAGGAGATCGAAGACGCCTGGATCGCCGAGCAGGTCGCCGCAGGTCACCCCGTCGACGGCCTGTTCCCCCTGAACGCCGAGTGGCGCGCCCGCTACGAGGAGGCCACGGCCCACCGGAGCACGCGATGACCACGACGACGGCCAGCAAGTCCGAGGTCGCGTACGAGTGGCTCCGTTCGCGGATCACGGGGCACATGTTCAGCCCCGGCTACCGGCTGGTGCTGGGTTCCATCGCCGAGGATCTGAAGATGAGCGTCGTCCCCGTGCGCGAGGCGATCCGCCGCCTCGAAGCCGAGGGACTCGTGACGTTCGAGCGCAACGTCGGAGCGCGGGTGACCCTCGTCGACGAGAGCGAGTACGCGCACACCATGCAGACGCTCGGCCTGGTCGAGGGCTGCGCCACCGCGCTCTCGGCTCCCCTGCTCGACGAGGACGCTCTCGAGGAGGCCGCCCGTATCAACGAGCGGATGGCGCAGATGCTCGATCATCTCGACGCCCACGCCTTCACCGAGCTCAACCGCCAGTTCCACTCGGTGCTGTTCGAGCCGTGCCCCAACCCTCACCTGCTCGACCTCGTGCACCGCGGCTGGTCGCGGCTCTCCGCCATCCGCGACACGACTTTCGCATCGATCCCCGGACGCGCCCAGCACTCGGTCGAGGAGCACACCGAGATCCTCGACCTCATCCGCGCGGGCGCCGACCCGCTCGAGATCGAACTCGCCGCCCGCAACCACCGCTGGCGCACGATGGACGCGTTCCTCGACGCACTGCACACCCGTTCCGCCCAGACGACCGGAGAAACCTCATGACCGATTCGCGCATCCCCGCCGACCTCCCCGACCACATCCAGCACTACATCGACGGCGCGTTCGTCGATTCCGTCGACGGCGACACGTTCGACGTGCTGGATCCGGTCACCAACCAGACCTACACGACCGCCGCCGCCGGCAAGAAGGCCGACATCGAACTCGCCGTCGCGGCAGCCACGCGCGCGTTCAACGAGGGCCCCTGGCCGCGGATGCTCCCCCGCGAGCGCTCGCGGGTGCTGCACCGGATCGCCGACATCGTCGAGTCCCGCGACGCACGCCTGGCCGAGCTCGAGTCGTACGACTCCGGCCTGCCGATCACGCAGGCGCTGGGACAGGCCCGCCGCGCCGCCGAGAACTTCCGGTTCTTCGCCGACCTGATCGTCGCGCAGTCCGACGACGCCTTCAAGGTGCCGGGCAAGCAGATGAACTACGTCAACCGCAAGCCGATCGGTGTCGCCGGCCTCATCACGCCGTGGAACACGCCGTTCATGCTCGAGTCGTGGAAGCTCGGGCCCGCACTCGCGACCGGCAACACGGTCGTGCTCAAGCCGGCCGAGTTCACGCCGCTGTCGGCATCCCTGTGGGCCGGCATCTTCGAGGAGGCGGGGCTGCCCAAGGGCGTCTTCAACCTCGTGAACGGTCTCGGCGAAGACGCGGGCGACGCGCTCGTGAAGCACCCCGATGTGCCGCTCATCTCGTTCACGGGCGAGAGCCGCACCGGACAGATCATCTTCGGCAATGCCGCCCCGTTCCTCAAGGGCCTGTCGATGGAGCTCGGTGGCAAGTCGCCCGCTGTGGTCTTCGCCGACGCCGACCTCGAGGCCGCAGTCGACGCCACGATCTTCGGCGTCTTCTCCCTCAACGGCGAGCGCTGCACCGCCGGCTCCCGCATCCTGGTCGAGCGCTCGATCTACGAGGAGTTCGTCGAGCGCTACGCCGCGCAGGCGAAGCGGGTCAAGGTCGGCTACCCGCACGACCCGGCCACCGAGGTCGGCGCGCTCGTGCACCCCGAGCACTACGACAAGGTCATGAGCTACGTCGAGATCGGCAAGACCGAGGGCCGCCTGGTCGCCGGTGGCGGTCGCCCCGAGGGCTTCGAGGAGGGCAACTTCGTCGCACCGACCGTGTTCGCCGACGTCTCCCCCGACGCCCGTATCTTCCAGGAAGAGATCTTCGGCCCCGTCGTGGCGATCACGCCCTTCGACTCCGACGAGGAGGCGCTCTCGCTCGCGAACAACACCAAGTACGGGCTCGCCGCCTACATCTGGACGAACGACCTCAAGCGCGCGCACAACTTCGCGCAGTCGGTCGAGGCCGGCATGGTGTGGCTGAACAGCAACAACGTGCGGGACCTGCGCACGCCGTTCGGCGGCGTGAAGGCCTCGGGCCTCGGTCACGAGGGCGGCTACCGCTCGATCGACTTCTACACCGACCAGCAGAGCGTGCACATCACGCTCGCGGCCCACTCCCACAACCCGACCTTCGGCAAGAACTGACCCCACTGTCTCGTTCCGGTCGCACTTTGTGCCGCCCCGCCGACGCGGATGCGACAGAAAGTGCGACCGGAACCCTCACGCAAGGACGCTGACATGACACACCGCGACGACATGACTCTGACCTCCTCGGGCTTCTACGTCTCCCAGGAGGCGCCGATCCGCTCGGACAACCCGATCGCGACGCCGCAGAGCTCGCCGCCAGACATCCTCCGCTGCGCGTACATGGAGCTCGTGGTCACCGACCTCGCCGCCTCCCGCCAGTTCTACGTCGACGTCCTGGGGCTCTACGTCACCGCGGAGGACGACGAGGCGATCTATCTGCGTTCGACCGAGGAGTTCATCCACCACAACCTGGTGCTGCGCAAGGGCCCGATCGCCGCCGTGGCCGCCTTCTCGTACCGGGTCCGCACGCCCGAAGACCTCGACCGCGCCGTCGAGTTCTACACGGAGCTCGGCTGCGACGTGCGCCGCAACGAGAACGGCTTCGTCAAGGGCATCGGCGACTCGGTGCGCGTGGTCGACCCGCTCGGCTTCCCGTACGAGTTCTTCTACGCCACCGAGCACGTCGAGCGGATGTCGTGGCGCTACGACCTGCACATCCCCGGCGAGCTGGTGCGCCTGGACCACTTCAACCAGGTCACCCCCGACGTACCGCGTGCCGTGGGGTTCATGCAGGACCTCGGCTTCCGCGTCACGGAGGATATCCAGGACGAGGAGGGCACCGTCTACGCCGCCTGGATGCGCCGCAAGCCCACCGTGCACGACACCGCCATGACCGGCGGCGACGGACCCCGCATGCACCACGTGTGCTTCGCCACGCATGAGAAGCACAACATCCTCGCCATCTGCGACAAGCTCGGAGCCCTGCGCCGCTCCGACTCGATCGAGCGCGGTCCCGGCCGCCACGGCGTCTCGAACGCGTTCTACCTCTACCTGCGCGACCCCGACGGGCACCGCGTCGAGGTGTACACGCAGGACTACTACACCGGCGACCCCGACAACCCGGTCATCACCTGGGATGTGCACGACAACCAGCGCCGCGACTGGTGGGGGAACCCCGTCGTCCCGTCCTGGTACACGGATGCGTCGCTGGTGCTCGACCTCGACGGCAACCCTCAGCCGGTGGTCGCCCGCACCGACTCCAGCGAGATGGCGGTGACCATCGGCGCCGACGGCTTCTCGTACACGCGAGCGGACGACGACAAGGACATGCCCGAGTACAAGCAGGGCGAGTACAAGCTGGGCCACCAGCTCTAGGAGGCACGGATGCTGTCAGCAGACACGATCACGCAGATCGCGGCGGAGCTCGCGGAGGCCGACCGCACGCACGCGGTGATCCCGCGCATCACGGCGCGGTACCCGGAGGCCACGGTCGAGGACTCCTACGCGATCCAGGGTGTCTGGAGGGACTCCCAGATCGCCGCGGGTCGCCGGCTCGTCGGCCGCAAGATCGGGCTGACGTCCAAGGCGATGCAGCAGGCCACGGGCATCACCGAGCCGGACTACGGCGTGATGTTCGACGACACCGTGTACGAGTCCGGCTCCGAGATCCCGGTCGATCACTTCTCGAACGTGCGCATCGAGGTCGAACTCGCCTTCGTGCTGAAGACCCCGCTGGAGGGCCCGGACTGCACCCTCGAGGATGCCCTGGCGGCGATCGACTACGCCGTGCCGGCGCTCGAGGTGCTGAACTCGCACATCGAGCTGGAGGGCCGCACGATCGTCGACACGATCAGCGACAACGCCGCGTACGGAGCGATGGTGCTCGGCACGGTGCACCGGCGCCCCGACGAGATCGATCTGCGCTGGGTTCCCGGCGTGCTCTCCCGCAACGGCGAGATCGAGGAGACCGGCGTCGCCGCCGGAGTGCTCGGCCACCCGGCGACCGGGGTCGCGTGGCTCGCGAACAAGTTCCATCAGCACGGCGCGCGTCTCGAGGCCGGGGAGATCATCCTGGCAGGATCGTTCACACGCCCGATGTGGGTGTCGCGCGGCGATGAAGTGCTGTGCGATTACGGACCGATGGGAACAATTGCATGCCGCTTCGTCTAGACCCCTCGTTCCGTGAGCAGCTCGCGGCCTCCGATCGAGCGTTCGTGGGCATGTGGGTCTGCTCCGGCAGCCCGCTGCTCGCCGAGGTCGCCGCGGGGTCGGGACTGGACTGGCTGCTGATCGACATGGAGCACTCGGCGAACACGCTCGATTCCGTGCTCGTGCAGCTGCAGGCTGTCGCCGCGTACCCGATCGCCCCGCTCGTGCGGGTGCCGTCGAACGACACCGTCGCGATCAAGCAGGTCCTCGACCTCGGGGCCCAGAACCTGATCGTGCCGATGGTGTCGTCGGCCGACGAGGCCCGCGCCGCGGTGTCCGCGACGCGGTACCCGCCGGAGGGCGTGCGCGGCGTGGGCAGTGCTCTGGCCCGCAGCGCGCGCTGGAACCGTGTCGATCAGTACCTGCAGGAGTCCGCGCAGCACGTCTCCCTCACGGTGCAGATCGAGACGGCAGCGGGCGTCGAGGCCGCAGCCGACATCGCCGCGGTCGACGGCGTCGACGCGGTGTTCGTCGGCCCCTCCGATCTGTCCGCGTCGATGGGCCTGCTGGGTCAGCAGACCCACCCCGATGTCACGGCCGCGGTCGAGAGGGTCTTCGCCGCGGTCAAGTCCGCTGGCAAGGCCGTGGGCGTGAACGCGTTCGACCCGGCAGCCGCCGACGCCTACCTCGCCGCGGGCGCCGACTTCGTGGCGGTCGGAGCGGATGTGGCGCTGCTCGCCCGCGCCTCCGAGGCTCTCGCCGCGCGCTTCACCTCGGCAGACGGCGGCTCCCGCGCCAGCTACTGATCCGCGGGGTCGTGCGCCTGCGGCCTGGGGCAGGCAACGCCTGAACTAGCGGATTCATAGCATCGACCGCGAGACTGTCGGCATGACCTTCGCCGCGCTCCAGCCCCTCGCCGACCGTGCCGCCCTCTTCGTCGCGCTCCGTCAGGACGCTCTCTCCGCAGCCGCCGACGCCCTCGGCGAGCACCGCTGGGACGCGGACCTGGCCGCGGGCACCCTCACCTTCACGGCCGACGCCGACCCGTCGCGGCAGCTCGTGGCGCGCGCGCACCTGATCGCGACGATCGCCCCCGGGCCCCGCTCGCTCCTGTGGGCCTGGGCGCACCCGAGCGGCGACGCACAGGGTGTCGCAGCGCAGCTGCAGGCCTACGGCAACGAGCACGGGATCGCCGAGCTGACCGCTCCCGAGGTGCCGTTCCCCGCCGAGGTCTCGGGCGACGACGACTGGATCGCGCAGGCCGCGCACACGGTCGGTGCCGTCGCGGTCGAGCTCACCGGACGCTCCCCCTACTACTCCGCCCCGGTCGGCAACGGAACCCGTGCGGTGTTCGTGCTCGATGCTCCGCTGGCACCGCTCACCGTGGCGGATGCGGTCATGGCGCTGCCCCGTGTCCTCTCGGGCATCAGCCTCCCCGATGCGCGCACTTCCGTCTGGGACCTCGCCCGACTCGCGGGTTGGACCCTCGCCTGGACCGACGAGGCGTTCTCCGGCGCCGATGTCTCCGATGCCACGGGCACCGCGACCTTCCGCTTCGACGAGCAGGCACGCATCAGCGGGATCGAGAGCACGCTGCACGCGCAGGGCTGATCCTCCGCGGGAGGATGTGGGATTCTGGTCGCATGAAGAACGGAATCGTCCGGTTCGCCGCGCTCTACGTGTTCAATGTCGCCGCACTGCTGGTGATCGGCCTGCTGCTGCCGGGCGTCTCGGTCGGGTTCAACGCCCTGTGGGCATCCGTCATCCTGACCCTCGCCGCCCTGTTCGTGAAGCCCCTGCTCGCCGGAGCCTTCCGCAGGTCGGCGGCGAAGTCGGCCGCCGAGCGCACCAAGACCGGCGAGAAGGTCGTGCAGTACGTGCTGGTGTATCTGGTCGAGCTGATCGTCTGGGTACTCACGGTGTGGCTGAGCGGTGTGCGCGCCTCCGGCTTCTGGGCGTTCGTGCTGCCGCCGCTCGCGCTGCTGTTCGGATGGATGATCTACGACCAGATCGACGACCGGCTCCGCGCCAAGGCGGGAGAGATCTACGACTCGGTGCAGGCGCGGGTGAAGGGTGGCGAGACGAAGACGGCGTCTCCGACCGCCGCCGCGGCGGAGGCGCCAGAGACACGCGCCGCGCGCGATGAGCTCGACGACGGTCTCACACCCGAGCAGCGGCGCATGCTCGACGAACTGGGCTGAGTGCGAAGAGCCGACCCGAACCCGGCTGAACCGGGCGCGCGACAGACCGGCTGCGAACGTGGAAAGGCGCCCATCCTCCGAGGAGGACGGGCGCCTTTCGCATGCGGTGCGCGCGCGCTGACGTCAGGCGATCCGCTCGGCCGCTTCCACGACGTTCGTCATGAGCAGCGCGACCGTCATCGGGCCCACGCCTCCCGGGTTCGGGGAGATGTACCCGGCGACGTCGGCGACGTCGGGGGCGACGTCGCCGAACACCAGGCTCTTCCCGGTCTCGGGGTCGGTCTCTCGCGTCACGCCGACGTCGAGCACGGCGGCACCGGGCTTGACGTCTTCGGCGCGGATCAGATGCTTCACCCCGGCCGCGGCGACGATCACATCGGCCTCTCGCAGGTAGCGCGGCATGTCGACGGTTCCGGTGTGCGTGAGCGTGACCGTGGCGTTCAGGTCGCGTCGCGTGAGCAGCAGCCCGATCGAGCGGCCGATCGTCACCCCGCGGCCGACCACGACGACATGCTTCCCCTTGAGGTCGTAGTCGTTGCGCAGCAGCAGCTCGATCACCCCTCGCGGTGTGCACGGCAGCGGGGTGTGGATGGGTCCGTTGACGTTGAGCACCAGACGCCCGAGGTTGGTCGGGTGCAGACCATCGGCATCCTTCGCCGGGTCGATCCGCTCCAGGATCGCATCGGTGTCGAGGTGCTTCGGCAGCGGCAGCTGCACGATGTACCCGTGGCACGCGGGGTCGGCGTTGAGTTCGTCGATCAGAGCTTCGACGTCGGCCTGCGTGGCGTCGGCGGGCAGCTCGCGTTGGATCGAGTTCATCCCGATCGCCTCGGACTGCCGGTGCTTCATGCCCACGTAGAGCTGCGAGGCCGGGTCGGCGCCCACGAGCACGGTCGCGATGCCCGGCGTGATCCCTCGCGCCTTGAGTGCGGCCACGCGTTCGGTCAGCTCGGCACGGATCGCGGCGGACGCCGCCTTCCCGTCGAGGATCTTCGCGGTCACTGCTGCAGGTCGGGGTAGAGCGGGAACGCGGCGGCGAGGGCGTCGACGCGAGCGCGCAGCGACTCGACGTCAGCGCCGGGAAGCAGCGCGAGCGCGATGATGTCGGCGACCTCGGTGAACTCGGTGTCGCCGAAGCCGCGGGTCGCGAGCGCCGGGGTGCCGATGCGCAGACCGGAGGTGACCATCGGCGGGCGCGGGTCGTTCGGGACGGCGTTGCGGTTCACCGTGATGTGGATGTCGTGCAGCAGGTCTTCGGCCTGCTTGCCGTCGATCTCGGCGTCGCGCAGGTCGACCAGCACCAGGTGCACGTCGGTGCCGCCGGAGCGCACCGCGATGCCGGCGTCCTTCACATCCTGCTGCGACAGGCGCTCCGCGATGAGCTTCGCGCCACGCAGCACGCGCTCCTGGCGCTCCTTGAACTCGGGGGTGGCTGCGAGCTTGAACGCCGTCGCCTTCGCGGCGATCACGTGCATGAGCGGGCCGCCCTGCTGACCGGGGAACACCGCGGTGTTGATCTTCTTGGCGAGATCTGCGTCGTTGGTGAGGATGAAGCCCGAGCGCGGACCACCGATCGTCTTGTGCACGGTCGAGGAGACGACGTGGGCATGCGGCACCGGGTTCGGGTGCAGACCAGCGGCGACCAGACCGGCGAAGTGCGCCATGTCGACCCAGAGCAGCGCACCGACCTCGTCGGCGATCGCGCGGAAGGCCGCGAAGTCCATCGTGCGGGGGTAAGCCGACCATCCGGCGATGATGACCTTCGGCTTGTGCTCGATCGCGAGACGGCGCACCTCGGCCATATCGATCGTCGAGGTCTCGGGGTCGACGCCGTAGGCGACGATGTCGTACAGGCGACCGGAGAAGTTGATCTTCATGCCGTGCGTCAGGTGGCCGCCCTGGTCCAGCGACAGGCCGAGCAGGGTGTCGCCGGGGCGCGCGATCGCATGCAGGACCGCCGCGTTCGCCGACGCACCGGAGTGCGGCTGCACGTTCGCGAACTCGGCGCCGAAGAGACTCTTCGCCCGCTCGATCGCGAGGGACTCCGCGACGTCAACCTCTTCGCAGCCGCCGTAGTACCGGCGTCCGGGGTAGCCCTCGGCGTACTTGTTCGTGAGCACCGAGCCCTGCGACTGCAGGATCGAGACGGGCACGAAGTTCTCCGAGGCGATCATCTCGAGGAAGGTCTGCTGGCGCGTCAACTCGCGATCCAGGACCTCGGCGATCTCGGGGTCGACTTCGGAAAGCGGGGCGTTGAAGTAACGGTCGGTCATGACGTGCTCCTTTGACAACGGATTCGAAAGGGGTGTTCCTATCGGCCCAGGCGCGCGGTCGAATTCCGTGGTCAGTCGCTCCCCGGTGGTAGTCCACCCAGACGCCAGTCGCGACGTCTACGAGCATAGCCGATGCGACGACCCCGCACGCCGGCGTGTCCACGATCGTCGCAGAATCGATTCGACTTCCGCCATTCCCCTGAGCGATGCCGACGGGTAGGTTTTGTTCATGGTCCTTCCTCATCCTCTTCCGCTCGTGCCAGCGCCTGTGTCCGCCACCACGCGAGAAGGACGGATGCCGATCACCGCGACGACGCGTGTGCACGGCTCCTCCCCCGCTGCCGCCCAGCTGATCGACGCGGTCGAGCGCCGCACCGGCATCCGCCTCTCCACCTCCGACGGGAGCTCCGGCGAGATCGAGCTGCTGATCGACCACGGCTCCTCGGCGCCGGAGGGGTACACGCTCGAGATCGGCGAGCGTGCGATCATCGTCGGCGCCGACGAGCCAGGGCTCTTCTACGGCGTGCAGACGCTGCTGCAGCTGCTGCGACAGGACGACTCCGGCTGGGCCCTGCTCGGCGCCGATGTCGCGGACTCGCCGCGCTTCCCGCGACGGGGCGTCATGCTCGACGTGGCCCGGCACTTCTTCGGCGTCGGCGACGTGAAGAAGTTCATCGACAGCACGAGCTCCCTCAAGTTCAACCACCTGCACCTGCACCTGAGCGACGACCAGGGGTGGCGCGTGCACATCGACGCCTGGCCGCTGCTGACGGAACGGGCCTCCGCGACATCGGTGGGCGGCGACCCCGGCGGTTTCTACACCAAGGCCGACTACCGGGAGATCGTGGCGTACGCCGCTTCGCGTCACATGATCGTGATCCCCGAGATCGACCTGCCTGGTCACACCCACGCGATCGGTGTGGCCTACCCCGAGCTCGTCGAGGCGCCGGTGCTGAACGACAACCTCATCGCGGATTCCGCGCGGCTCGGCCAGCCGCTGCCCGTCGCCGGCGAGACGTACCTGGGCTGGGGCGTCGGCCACTCCAGCGTCCGCATCCACGAGGAGCGCACCTACGACTTCGTGCGCGATGTCGTCCAAGAGCTGGCCGAGATGACCCCGGGTGCGTACATCCACATCGGCGGCGACGAATCCCTCGGCACGCCCCAGGCCGACTTCGACCTCTTCGCCGAGCGCGCGACCGCGATCGTCGTGGAAGCGGGCAAGATCCCGATGGCCTGGCATGAGATGGGATCCGCGACGAACATCGCCGAGGGAACCGTCGGACAGTACTGGGGCAAGACCACCCCCGAGGGCACGCATGCCGAGGAGGCCGCGCACTTCGTCGAGCGCGGAGGCGCCCTCATCATGTCGGCGGCTGACGTCACCTACCTCGACATGAAGTACACGGAGGACTTCCCCCTCGGCCTCACCTGGGCGGGGATCATCGACGTCCGCTCCGCCTACGAGTGGGAGCCGACAGCCGTCCTCGACGTGCCGGACGCCGCGATCCTCGGCGTCGAGGCCCCGCTCTGGTCCGAGACCACCCGCACGCTCGGCGAGGTCGAACAGCTGGTGTTCCCCCGTGCGGCGGCTCAGGCCGAGGTCGCCTGGTCGCCGAGAGAAGCGCCCGAACGCGTATGGGAGTCCTTCCGCGTGCGCGTCGGCGCCCTCGCTCCGCTGTGGAAAGCTGAGGGGATCGACTTCCATCCCGCAGACGAGATCCCCTGGAGCGCACGTTGATCACCCACTCCTCCGCGACCGGTTCGCTGGTCATCCACTCCGCACGGATCGTCGACGGCGGCGACATCGTCGAGGACGGCTGGGTCCGCATCCAGGACGGCGTCGTCACCGGCCGCGGGACGGGATCGGAGTGGACCGCGGCGGATGAGGTCGTCGATGCGGTGGCCCTCGCCGGTCCCGGCGCCCTGCTCACTCCCGGATTCGTCGACATCCACGGCCACGGCGGCGCCGGCGCCGCATTCGACGACGGCGTGGAGGCGATCCGCACCGGGCGCGAGATGCATCGTGCGCACGGCACCACCCGCGCTGTCATCTCGCTCGTCACGGCGCCCCTTGAGTCGCTCGCCCGCAGTGTCGCGCTCATCGCCGATCTCACCGAGACGGATGCGGACATCCTGGGTTCGCACCTCGAGGGCCCGTTCCTCGACCCCGGGCACCACGGCGCGCACGAACCGTCGCTGCTGCGTCACCCGACGGCGGCGGATGTCGCCCTCCTGCTCGATGCCGGACGCGGCACCGTCCGCCAGATCACGATCGCGCCGGAGCTGCCCGGCGGGCTCGACGCGATCAGGCAGATCGTGGCCGCGGGCTCGGCCGCTGCCGTCGGCCACACGGATGCGGACGCCACGATGGCCGTCGCCGCCTTCGAGGCGGGGGCCTCCATCCTCACCCACGCGTTCAACGCGATGCCGGGCATCCATCACCGTGCTCCTGGACCGGTGCTGGCAGCGGCAGCCGATCACCGGGTGGTGCTCGAGGCCATCGCCGACAACGTGCACCTCGATCCGCACGTCGTCAAGCTCGTGTTCGACTCCGCACCCGCACGCGTGGCACTGATCACCGATGCGATGGCGGCTGCGGGCAGCGCCGACGGCCACTACGACCTCGGGGCCGTGAGCGTCACGGTCGAGAACGGCGTAGCGAGGGCCGATGACACCGGGTCGATCGCCGGCTCCACGCTCACGCAGGACGTGGCCCTGCAGCGCGCCGTGCAGGCGGGAGTGGCGCTTCCCGAAGCCGTTCGCGCACTCACGCAGACACCGGCGCGTGCGATCGGACGCGATGCATCCCTCGGCAGCCTGACCACCGGAATGCTCGGCGATGCCGTGCTTCTGGATGCGGATCTGCGCGTCGCGCGCGTGTGGTCAGGACCACGGCTGCTCGTCTGAGACGGCGCCGCGCGCGACGCGCAGCTCTGCGCTCTCCGGTCATACGTGTGTGATGGGGCGGGAGGCCGCCGTTCCCCAGATCGGCGGCCTCGTTCCCCCTCGTGAGACGGGCGGCCGGGCTCTCCTCCCCCGAGGCTCCCGACCCGCCCGACCGGCGCGAATACCCCCCGCACCAGTGCCTGGATCCCGCCCCCCGGTGGGATCCTCACGGCTGTCTCTATGGGATGAGACGATGCTCATCCCGATTCATTACGCGACTTCTCGAAAATCTTTCGAGAAGTCATCCCGATCCTCGGATCGAAACGTGTGGGAGGCCGCCGTTCCCCAGATCGGCGGCCTCATTCCCCCTCGTGAGACGGGCGGCCGGGCTCTCCTCCCCCGAGGCTCCCGACCCGCCCGACCGGCGCGAATACCCCCCGCACCAGTGCCTGGATCCCGCCCCCCGGTGGGATCCTCACGGCTGTCTCTATGGGATGAGACGACGCCCCTCCCGATTCATTACGCGACTTCTCGAAAATCTTCGAAGGAGTTTCGGATACCGTCTGCAGACGCCGCCGGAGGCCCCCTCGCGCGAACCCGGGCATCGGCTTGGAGTTCGCGGAGAGGGTGGCTTCCCTGGGAGATTCGCGAGAGAATGGAGAAGTCGCGTGATGAGAGGCGCTCTCATGCGTCTCTTCCCGTAGAGGCGCACCCGCGCCCGGCGACAGATGGATGATTGTGCACGAAGAGAACACGACTCACGACGAAACGATCGGCGACGCCGACCTGATCCTCCGCACCCGTTCGGGAGACACGGAGGCGTTCGGTGAACTCTGGAGACGGCATTACCCGTCGGGGCTCTCCGTGGCGCGCTCGGTCACCTCCTCCATCGATCCCGATGACCTCGTGCAGGAGTCCTACACGCGCATCTATCAGGCGATCATCAAGGGCGGCGGCCCCAACGGCTCCTTCCGCGCCTACCTCTTCACGAGCATCCGCAACACGGCGGCAGGGTGGGGACGTGCTCGTCGCGAGACCGCGATCGACGAACTCGACACCGTCGCCGACCCCGACACCACCGACCAGGCGGCGAGCGAGGCGCTCGATCGCAGCCTCACCGCGCAGGCCTTCCGCAGTCTCCCCAGCCGCTGGCAGGAGGTGCTCTGGTACACCGAGATCGAGCAGATGAAGCCGCAGGAGGTCGGGCCCCTCCTCGGGATGAAGGCCGGCGCCGTGTCGCAGTTGGCGTTCCGTGCGCGTGAAGGCCTTCGTGAAGCCTGGATCCAGGCGCATCTGCGCAGCGCCGAAGACGGCTCCGAATGCCAGTGGACCATCGAGCACCTCGGCGCCTATTCTCGCGGCAACCTCAGCACCCGCGATCACAAGCGACTCGAGCTCCACCTCGACGAGTGCGCCCGATGCATGATCGTCGCCGCCGAGGCGAAAGACGTCTCCAAGCGTCTCGCCCTGGTGCTGCTGCCTCTCGTGCTCGGCGTCACCGGTGCCGCAGGCTACCTCGCCACGCTGCAGGGTGCGGGCACGCCCATCGTCGCTCTGGCGGCCATGCCGTCGAGCATTCCGGGTGCCGTCTTCGCCGGGGACCCCGGTGTCACGCACGCCGCGACGGGCCTCGCCGCTTCGGGCGGTTCAGGTTCCGGCGCCGGCGGCTCGGCAGGCGGCACGGCGGGCTCTTCCGCCGGCGCCGGTGCCGGCGCGGCGGGCGGGGTGTTCACCGGGATCGGTGCACTCGTCGGCGTGGGCTCGGCCGCACTGGTCGTCGCTGGCGTCGTCGCCGCCTCCACGATCATCCCCGGACTCGCCGGAGCCGATCCCGCGACCTCGCTCCCGAACGCCGGGGACGAAGACCCGTCCTCGATCTCGGCGGACGTCGGTCCCGACGAGAAGATGAGCCTCGACGAGCCCGTCATCATCGAAACGCCCGTCATCGTGCCGGAGGAGGCGCCCGCGCCCCCGACCGACGATCAGGCGGAGCCAGGACAGGATCCGTCGTCCGCACCGGCCGTCACACCGCCACCCGTCACGACCCCGCCCACGGCCCCCGTCGAACCGACGAAGCCGGTCGAGCCCGAGAAGCCCGTCGAGCCCGTCGACCCCGGTGTTCCCACGGAAGCGCCGACCTGGACGACCGCGACGATCGTCTTCGACGAGCTGACCGTGCACTACCGCGTGCCGATCACCGGCGCACCAGGCGCGACGGTCGAAGCGCTTCTCGACGGCAGCCTCGGCGGGGGTGACACGATCGTGCTCGACGACTCCGGAGCGGGTGCGATCGACCTGCGCCCCGGCCTGTTCCAGTACTACTTCGCCGCTTCGACGAAGGTCACCTTCCGGTACGTCCTCGATACGGGCGACGCGCCCTTCGCGGACACCACTCTCCTCGCGCTGCAGCCCAACCGCCCCGGCATCGAGATCCCGATCGAAGAGGGTCCGGTCGAGGAGGACCCGACGGAGAGCGACCAGACTCCCGTCGATGAGAACCCGGTCAGCTCCGCTCCTGTCGACGATGTCGTCATCACGACCGATGCTCCCGCAGAGGTCGCACCCGTCGACGAAGCTCCGGCAGAGGTCGCACCGGCAGAGGTCGCACCCGTCGAGGTCGCACCCGTCGTGGCCGCACCCGTCGTGGCCGCACCCGTCGTGGCCGAGCCGGTGATTCCCGCTCCCGTGGGGCAGGAGCCGATCACGACCAAGGTCGCCGATGTCGCCGCGCCCGTCGAGGCGGGCGCCGTCCCGACCGAGGACTCCCCCGTCGCCGAATAGACTGGATCCATGCCCTCGGATCCCGCTCCTGTTCCCGGCGTCGAGCGTCCGGTCATCACCGCTCTCGACATCGTCCGCGCCGTCGTCCTCGTCGTCGCCGTGGCCTCTCTCGCTCTGTGGGGCTTCGCGAGCTGGGATCTTCCCTGGAACATCGTCATCGGTGTCGGAGCGCCCGTCGTCGTGATCCTGGTCTGGGCGCTGTTCCTCTCGCCGCGCCCGGTGCTGCGTGTGCACCCCTTCCTGCGCGCAGCCGTCGAGCTGCTGATCTACGTCGGCGTCACGATCGCGTGGTGGTCGATGGGACAGGCACTGATCGGCACCGCATTCGCCCTCGTCGCCGTGGTCGCCGGCGTGCTCAGCGGTCGACGCGCGCTGTCGTGAGGTTCCCCTCGTGAGCGCACTGTCGTGAGCGTACTGTCACTCCTGCAGGAGTCCCTCGGCGCGCTCGTCGACACCGATGAGGCATCGCTCGAGGATGCCAGAGCAGATCGTTCCGGCCACGCCGCTGCGGGGCGACCTCTCGCCGTCGTCCACGCCGAGCGTGTCGAAGACGTGCAGCAGACCATGCGCATCGCGACGGCCACGCGCACACCGGTCGTGGTTCGCGGCGCCGGTACCGGACTCGCGGGAGCCGCGAACGCCGGGGCGGGCGAGATCGTGCTGTCGCTGCGGCGGATGACCGCGATCAGCGAGATCCGCCCGGACGACCTGCTCGCCGTCGTCGAACCCGGCATCCTGAACGCCGACCTCAATGCCGAACTCGCCACGCACGGTCTCTGGTGGGCTCCGGATCCCGCCAGCCGCGACATCTCCACCGTCGGCGGCAACATCGCTACGGGCGCCGGCGGTCTGCTGTGCGCCAAGTACGGAGTGGTGCGCGACGCGGTGCTCGGCGTCGACCTCGTCCTCGCCGACGGCCGGCTGCTGCACCTCGGTCACCGCAGCGTCAAAGGCGTGACCGGCCTGGACCTCACCGCCTTGATCGTCGGCTCGGAAGGCACACTGGGCGTCGTGGTCGGAGCCACCCTCAAGCTGCGCAGGCTCGTGCCCGGCGAGACCTGCACCGTCACCGCGACCTTCCCCGGAGTGCGCAGTGCCGCCGCGGCCTCCGCCGCCGTGACGGCGGCGGGCGTGCAACCGGCGATCATGGAGCTGATGGATGCCGCCAGCCTCGCGGCCGTGCACGCCCTGCTTGCCCTCCCCGTCCCGTCTGCGGGCACGGCCCAGCTGGCCATCCAGACCGATGGGCCGGCTGCCGCTGAAGAGGCGGACACGATCGCCGCGATCCTGCGCGCCCACGACGGCGAGACGGTCGTCTCCCACGACCGTGTCGAGGGCGAGCGCCTCCTCGCCATCCGGCGGTCTATGCACGCGGCGATGGCCTCGCTGGGAACGACGCTGATCGAAGACGTGTCGGTGCCCCGCAGCGCCATGCCGGCGATGTTCGACGAGATCGCGCGCATCGAACGCGAGTACGGCATCACCATCCCGACGGTTGCCCACGCCGGCGACGGCAATCTGCACCCGAACTTCATCTTCGACGGGCCGGAGACCCCGCCGCACGTCTGGGCGGCGGCCGATGATCTCTTCCGCGCCGCGATCCGTCTCGGGGGCACCCTGACGGGCGAGCACGGCATCGGCGTCCTGAAACGCCGATGGCTCGTCGATGAGCTGGGCGATGACCAATGGCAGCTTCAGCGTCAGATCGCCGCCGTGTTCGATCCCCTCGGCATCCTCAACCCCGGAAAGGTGTTCAGCCTCGATGCCTGACATCCATGTGAGCGCGGCCGTGATCGTCGACGAGGCCGGACGAGTGCTCGTGGTCCGCAAGCAGGGCACGAGCATGTTCATGCAGCCGGGTGGCAAGCCCGAGGCCGGCGAGTCCGCGGCGCAGACGCTGATCCGCGAGCTCCACGAAGAGCTGGGGCTGGAGCTCGACGAGGCCGATCTCCAGCCGCTGGGCTCTTTCGTGTCCGCGGCCGCGAACGAGCCGGGTCACCGCGTCATCGCCGAAGCGTTCGCGACGTCCGTCGATCCCCGGGCGGTCACGGTCCAAGCCGAGCTCGCCGAACTGCGCTGGATCACCCCGGACGACATCGCCACACTCCCGCTGGCGCCCCTGAGCGTCGAGCACCTGCTCCCGATCGCCTGGCCCGCGTCGGCGGGCTGAGCGCGGGCCAGGCGTCGGGCAGGTGTCAGATGCCCTGCCAGGAAGGCTTGTTCGCGAACGTGTAGCGGTAGTAGTCCGCGAGCGCGAGGCGCGAAGCTGCGGCTTCGTCGACCACGATCGTCGCGTGCGGGTGCAGCTGGATCGCGGAACCGGGCAGCAACGCCGTGAGCGGCCCCTCGACCGCGCCGGCGACGGCTGCGGCCTTCCCCTCGCCGAAGGCGAGCAGCACCAGGTGACGCGCCTTCAGGATCGTCCCGAGCCCCTGCGTGATGCAGTGCATGGGCACGTCGTCGATCGAGTCGAAGAAGCGAGCGTTGTCCTCGCGGGTCTGCTCCGTGAGCGTCTTCACGCGAGTGCGCGACGCGAACGACGATCCGGGCTCGTTGAAGCCGATGTGCCCGTCCGTGCCGATACCGAGGATCTGCAGATCGACACCGCCTGCGGCGTCGATGGCCGCTTCGTAGTCGTCCCCGGCGTGCTGGATCGTCGCCTGCGCGCCGTTGGGGACATGGATGCGCTGCGGGTCGAGTCCGAGCGGCTCGACGACCTCACGCGTGATGACGGAGCGGTAGCTCTCCGGGTGCGCGGGGTCGATGCCGACGTACTCGTCGAGGGCGAAGCCGCGCACCTGGGAGACGTCGCGACCCGCGAGCTGGGAGCGGAGCGCCTGGTACACCGGCAGCGGGGTCGATCCGGTCGCGAGGCCGAGGACCGCGTCGGGACGACGGGCGATCAGCTCCACGATCTCGGTGGCGACCAAAGCGCCGGCGGCCTCGGCATTCTCGACGATGACGACCTCAGCCATGCGGAACGATCTCCTTCTCGGTGATGGAGGCGCCGACCAGTGCGGCGCCGAATGCGGCGGCGGGAGACCCCGCCGGGAGCAGTTCGATTCTCTCATCCAAGCGGAGCGACCGCATGAACGGTGACGCCTCGGCGCCGGCGTGCAGCGCCGCGCGGATGCCGTTCTCGAGCCGGTCACCGAGAGCCGTGAGCCCTCCCCCGATGACCACCGTCTCGACGTCGGCGGAGAGCACGAGCACGCGCACGGCGGCTGCGGCTCCGTGGTACAGGTCGTCGCGAAGCGAGAGCGCCAGCGGATCGCCGGCGTCCGCCGCGTCGAAGATGTCCCTGATCGGCAGCGCACCCGGGCGTCCCCAGGCCTTGGCCAGAGCACCGCCGCCGCAGAAGGTCTCGACGCATCCGTGCTGTCCGCAACCGCACAGGCGTCCGTGCGGGTCGACGGAGAGGTGACCGACCTCGCCGGCCGTTCCCCGAGCGCCACGCCAGATGCGCCCATCGATCACGATGCCGGCGGCGACGCCCGTTCCGAGGTTCAGATACGCCATGGAGCCGGCGATCCCGCTCAGCACCGCAGCGCCGAGGGCTGCGGCCTTCACGTCGTTCTCCACCCGGAAGGGCACGCCGAGCGCGCGTTCGGCCTTCTCGGCGAGGTCCAGGGACTCCACACCGAGGTTGACCGCGTGATCCACCCGCCCGGCCTCGGCGTCGACGAGCCCCGGGATGCCGATGCCGACGGAGCCGACGTCGGCGAGGGGGAATCCGCTCTCGTCGGCGAGCGCCGTCACGGCCATCACGATGCTCTCGACGACGGCGTCATCGCCCCATCCGGTGGGTCGTCGCAGCCGTCCGCGGATGTGACCGGAGGGGTCGACGGCCACCGCGTCGATCTTGGTGCCGCCGACGTCCAGGCCCACTCGAATCTGCCGACCGGAGCGGTCGGCCGTGTCTGCACCCGTCATCGGATGTCGCTGCCCGTCGTGCCGGTGCGGGTGGAGGTGACGATCACGACACTCCCAGCTGCCCGGAAAGCACCATGACCGCGGCTCCCCGCAGGACGATGTCCTCCTGGTGCGTCAGGCGCACCACGACGTCTTCGAAAACACCCTCGAGGGTGCGAGCGTGCAGAGTCTCGATCGCGGCATCGATCAGGATGCCGTCGAGCAGATCGGCAGGTCCGGAGAGCACGACCTCGGAGAGGTCGAGGGCCGCGACGATCGGAGCGATGGCGATCGCCATGCGCGTTCCGGCATCGCGGAGGATCTCGTCGCGCGCATCGGGTTCCGCCGCGATCGCCGCACCGAGGCGGCTGACGCTGAGCCACGCCTCGAGACAGCCGTCCTTTCCGCACGCGCAACGGGGTCCGCCGTCGGTTCCGACGACCACGTGCCCGATCTCGCCCGCCGCGAAGCGGCTGCCCAGCAGCGGCTGGCTGCCGGTGATGAGGCCGGCTCCCACGCCCTTGCCGATCTTGATGAGCATGAAGTCGGCTTTCGCATCGCCGAAGGTGTACTCGGCGAGCACCGCCGCGTTGGCGTCGTTGCGCGCGAGCACTGGCAGGTCGAGATCGACGCCGAGCTTCGCCTCGAGCGGGAAGTTCGTCCAGCCGAGGTTGGGAGAGCTGAGGACGAGGCCGTCAGGGCGCACGACACCCGGGGTGCCGATACCCACGCCGAGCAGCGGTTGGGTGGATGCGGCGACCAGGGTCTGCGCGAGCTCCCGGAGGGCTGCGTACGCCGCCTCGCCGTCGGGCGACTGCGGACGCGGCACCGCACGTCGTTCGAGCACGTCGCCGTCGAGGCTCAGCACCGCGCCGGTGAAGGCGTCGGGTCCGGAGAGATCGAGACCGACGATTTGGTGACCGAACCGGTCGATGTCGATGAGGATGGGCGGCTTGCCCGGGCCGACGGCCTCGCGCACGCCCATCTCGATGACGATCCCATCGGCGATGAACTCGGCGACCAGGTCGGAGATGGTGACCCGGGTGAGCCCCGTCTCCCGGGAGAGGTCGGCGCGACTCATCGCCCCTGCGTGGTACAGAGTCTGCAGGACCAGGGCGCGGTTATGACCGCGGGCGTGCTCGGGCAGCACCTTGGATCGCGAGCGCAGGTGGCGCCCTGGGCCGAAGGCGTGCGCATTCGCACCGACGTACTCTGACGGCGATGCGGAACGCTGTTCATCCGAAACGGACATGTTTGTTAGTAGACCTTACGAACAAAAATTGCGCAACCTCCGCTCGCGGACGCGCGAGGAGGGTTACCGAAACGTTACATTACTTCGGGTCGTCGGCGACGACCGTCTTCGAGCGCTCGATGAGACGCTCCACGAGCCCCGCGACGATCTGCTCCCGAGCCTCGATCGTGAGTGGCTTCCCCGGCACGCCGGGGCGGCGCTGTCCGGGCTCCGGCCCGTCAAGGGGACGATACCGCACCCCTGCCGCGGCGAGCCGGCGCAGGTGCGTCGGCAGACGCCGTCCGAAGTCGGCATACGGCGCCGCGTCCCCGCCCTCCCAGAGCCTCTCGGCGATCGCCGACAGACGCGGGAACATCGCGAAATCGACGCGATCCCTGGACGGCAGATGCTCGCTCCACACGTTCGCCTGTCCCCCGACCGCGCCGTCCTCGACGCGCAACGTGTAGGCGCGCTCGATCGACAGCGGCGGGCCGACCCTGATCGGCTCCTCCTCCGAATCCGACTGCGGGTAGTCGAGGTACACCTCGAGATCGGGGCACGCCACGACCTCGATGCCACGACGGAGCGCCTCGCGCATCGCGGCGGGACCACGCCACGCGAGGATGCGCACCCCCTCGGGGACATCCCCCTCGAGGACCTCGTCCCAGGCGAGGGCGACGCGACCGCGAGCACGGACGTGCGCGACGAAATGCGCCGTGAACCACGGCTGCACGTCGTGCGGAGTGCCGAGCCCGAGCTGTCGCATCCGCTCGGCGGCCGCGGGGCTCTGGGCCCACTCGGTCACCGGCACCTCGTCGCCGCCGATCCCGATCCACTCCGAGTCGAACACGTCGCACAGGGCATCGATCGCCGCCCGCCCGAACGCCAGCGCGGCATCCGTCGGAGCGAGGGTGCGGGGGTTCACCCCGAAGCGCTCCCAGGCGGAGAGGATCGGCTCCCCGACGTCGACGTTGCCGAGTTCGGGGTAGGCCGCCAGGCCCGCCTGGATGTGCCCGGGAAGCTCGACCTCGGGTACCAGGGTCACGAATCGCTCGCGCGCGTAGGCGACGAGCTCGCGCAGCTGCGCGGTCGTGTAGAAGCCCTCGTGCACGCCGACCTCGACCGTCGAGAGCGGCCCGTGCCCGAGCTGCGTCGCCTCGCGGCGCGCGCCCACCTCGGTGAGCCGAGGGAAGCCCGGCACCTCGAAGCGCCAGCCCTGATCGTCGGTGAGGTGCAGATGCAGGACGTTGAGGTGATGGTCGGCGAGCAGATCGATCAGACGGCGGACGTCGTCGACCGTGCGGAAGTGCCTGGCGACGTCGAGCATCGTCCCGCGCCAGCTGTAGGCGGGCGCCCCCTCCCAGACGCCGGTGGGGATCACCGCCGTCGAAGCCTCGGGGTCCCTGAGCTGTCGCAGCGTGGTGACGCCCCGGAACACTCCGACCGGACTCGCCCCCCTGACCTCGATGCCGGCGCCGCTCACGCTCACGCGGAAGGCTTCATCGGCGATACGGCCCGCCGCTGCGGCCTCGGCACCGAGGGTCTCGTCCACGCACAGACGGATCGGCGGCAGCTCGGTGTCGCCTCCTCCCCCGCCGCCGCCCAGCCGCGCCACGGAGGCGGCGAGATCGGCAGTGGCGAGGATCGGCGTCCGGGCCGTCCACACGAAGGCGGGAAGGGCCGGATCGATGACGGCCTCGACACGAGGTACCGTCGCGCGGTGCGCAGGCGGCGGCATCCGCAGCGCACGTCCGGGGGTGAGGCCGGTCACGTCGCCGTCCGACACCACCGGCACGCCGCCGACCAGCACCTCCACGATGCCGCTCGGGGCGGTGAGAGGCGCCTCGAACGTCGCCCCCGCCGCGACGGTCTCCGGGTCGAACAGCACCAGGTCGGCGGTCGCCCCCTGTCTGACGATTCCGCGAGGAGCGTCGCCGCGATCCAGCCCCAGCCGCCTCGCCGGGGTCCCGGCCAGGTGACGGACGGCCTCCTCCCAGGTGAGGATGCCGAGCTCACGCACGTAGTGCCCGAGGTACCGCGGGAACGTGCCGCGCCCACGCGGATGCGGCCGGGCGCCGATCAGGATCCCGTCGCTGCCACCCGAGTGCTGCGGGTGGCGCATGATCGCGCGAACGTTCTCCTCATCGCCGATGTGCATGAGGATGCCCGTGGCGCCGGCGTCCTCGAGGATCGTGTCGAGCACCACGTCGACGGCACGGCGACCGGTCGTGGTCGAGATCTCGGCGATCGTGCGTCCGACGAGAGCGGCGAGGGCGGGGTTCGCCGTGCCGGAGATCTGGATCTGCGTCCAATCGGCCTTCTCGCCGTGGAAGCCGTCGCAGCCGATCTCCTCGAGCTCCACGCGCACGGCTTCCCTGCCTGCGGCGTCGAGGGCTGCGATGGCCCCCAGCAGATCGCCGCCCGCTGCCAGCCGGCTCGGCAGCAGCGCGGAGAGCGTGGTGGCGCCGGGGAGGTAGGGATAGGTGTCCAGCGTCACGTCCACGCCGTCCGCGATCGCCTCATCGATCAGGGCCAGCAGTTCCTGCGCGCGACCCCGGTTCGGGGCGAAGTTCATGGTGGCGTGCGTGAGATGCACCGGGCAGCCGGTCCGACGTCCGATCTCGAGCGCCTCCCGGTACGCCTCGAGCGCCGCGCCCCCGTAGCTGCGCGTGTGCGGCGCCCAGTATCCGCCGCGTTCGGCGACGACGCGGCACAGGGCTTCGAGCTCCGCCGTGTCGGCGTACATCCCCGGGGTGTAGGTGAGGCCGCTCGACATGCCGAACGCTCCCGCATCCAGTGCCTCTCCCAGCAGATCGGCCATCGCGGAGATCTCGGTCGACGTCGCGGGACGGTTCTCATGACCGACGACCATCATCCGCAGATTCCCCTGCGGGACGAGGACCGCAGCGTTCGCGACGGCCGCAGCGTCGATCGCCGCGAGCAGATCGTCCATCGTCCGCCACGGCGCCTGTGCAGGCATCCCGTTCCACCCCGCGATCTGCGCCGGGATGACGGCGGCCGCGGCATCATCGAGGGGTGCGTAGCCGAGGCCGTCCTGGCCGAGCACCTCTGTCGTGACGCCCTGGCGGATCTTCGCGTCGTGGGCCGCACCGCTCAGCACGGCGAGTTCGCTGTGCGCGTGCATGTCGATGAAACCCGGGGCCAGCACGAGCCCGGAGGCCGCGATCTCCACGGCGCCGTCGGGGAGTTCGAGCTCGGACCCCTCCGCGCCGTCGGGGAGGATCGCGACGACTCTCGCCCCCTCCACGGCGACGTCGGCGACGTACCGCGGCGCCCCCGTGCCGTCGATGACGGTGGCTCCGCGATAGACCCGTACGAGCCCGGCCGCAGCCTTGTGCGCGCTCAGAAGCATGTCGCCACCGCTCCGATCACCCGGGGGTCGGCGGCGTCGGGGTCGTCGATCACCGCGACCACCCGCCACTTGTCGAAGGCCGTGCAGGGGTGCGAGAGTCCCAGCCGCACGACATCGCCGACGGCGACCGTCGCATCGTCCGCGAGACGCAGGAACGCGTGCTGATCGTTCAGCGCGGTGACCTCGCCCGCGACGCTCTGCGGAGCAGGCAGGTCGAGGTCGAACGGCACGTCGCGTCGGCCCGCGTCGAGCAGCGCGAGGCCGTGCTCCGGCTGTGACACCACTCGTGACCAGGCGTGCATCGCCGAACGGAGCGGCGCGGTCCCGGTGAGCGGGCCGAACGGGGACATCCGGGAGTAGAAGCCGTCGTCGTGGATCTGGAAGGCACCGGAGCGCAGCACGACATCGGCATCGGCTGCCGCCTCGGAGAGCACCGCTGCGGCGCGATCGGGGAAGGAGCTGCCACCGGCGCTGAGCACCGGGCGCACATCGTCGGGATAGTCCAGGCGCGTGTGCAGTTCGACGAGCGTCCGCAGGTAAGCATCGACGGCGGCGACGGAGGCCTCGCTGCGGTCCGGACCGAACGGTCCTTCGTATCCCGTGACACCCGCGAGCCGCAGGCCGGGCGCGGCGGAGAGCGCCTGCGCGATCCGCACTCCCTCCTCCACGGTGCGCGCCCCGGTACGACCGTGCGCCCCGCCGAGCTCGACCAGCACATCCAGCGGCCGCGCGGCGTCGCGCATCTCCTTCGCGAGGATCGCGGTGCCTGCGAGCGAGTCCGCCCAGCACAGCACGCGCAGTCCCTCATCGGCGGCGAGCAGCTCTCCCAGCCGCCGCACCGCGGCCGGGTCCGTGACCGCGTTGGCGATCAGCACGGTCGAGACGCCGGCGTCGATGGCCACCTCGGCCTGCCAGGGCGTGGCGACCGAGATCCCCCAGGCACCGGCGTCGAGCAGCCGCTGCCACAGCGCGGGGGCCATGGTGGTCTTGCCGTGCGGGGCGAGCAGCACCCCCTGCTCCCGCGCCCAGGCGAAGACGGTCTCCTCGTTGTGGGTGAGGGCGTCCTCGTGCACCGTCAACACCGGGGTGACCAGGTCGGAGAGGTGCAGATCGGCGTCGGCCACCTCCGAGAGTCGGAGGCCCGCAGCACGCGCCGGGAAGCCCTTCGTCCAGGCGCCGAGAACGGGATCCGGAATTTGTAGAGGCATCTAACAAGGCTACTAGGCTGGCGGCATGACCGCGAAGATCCGAGTTTCCACCGACGCCGCTCCCGCCCCCGCCCACACCTTCTCGCAGGGGATCCGCAAGGGCCCGTTCGTGCAGGTGTCCGGCCAGGGTCCCGTCGACCCGAAGACGAACGAGTACCTGTTCCCCGGCGACGTCGCCGCCCAGACGACCCGCACCCTGGAGAACGTGAAGGCGATCGTCGAGGCATCCGGTGCGACGTTCGACGACGTGGTGATGCTGCGCGTCTACCTGACCAAGCGCGAGGACTTCCCGATCATGAACGATGCCTACGGCGCCTTCGTGACCGCGCACACCACGAATGGCGTCCTGCCCTCGCGCACCACCGTCTTCACCGGTCTGCCGCGCGAAGAGATGCTGGTCGAGATCGACGGCATCGCCATCATCGACTGACGGGCCTGACGCGGGGAGGCACGTTATCACGGACCGTTGCCTCCCCGTTACCTCCCATCCCGTACCATTGAACATCAGGACACGTTTGAGAGCCGGGGGGTGAAGTTCGTGACCGATCTGATTTCTGCGCCGGGCGCAGCCGAGGCGCAGAGAGATGACTCCGCGCCCACCGCAGTACTCGCACCGACGGGAGCTCCCACGGAGACCGTCCCGCCGTCCACCGGCGAACAGCCCCTCGCCTGGGCCCCCATCGAACCGTCACCCAAGAAGCGCCGCCTCGGCCTCTGGATCGGTCTGGGTCTCGGCGTCATCGCGATCGGTGCGGGCGCGGCCTCCATGATCCTCATCGCGCCCGGCACCACGGTCGCGGGCATCCCCGTCGGATGGATGACCCCGGGCGCCGCGGCCGACACCATCAACGCCCACCTCGCCGAGACCGAGGTCACCCTCACCGGCGAAGGAGAGGGCACCGTGCTGACCGGCACCGACCTCGGTGTGAACGTCGACGCGACGGCTCTCGCCGACACGGCCTTCGCCGAGCACCCGCTCTGGAACCTCGGAGCCTGGATGGGCGACCCCGTACCGGCGGAGATCGCGTTCGATTCCGAGAAGGCGACCGCGGCACTGCGCGCCGCAGTGCCGACGAGCTTCGACGACCCCGTGGACGCCGGCGTGGTCTTCGACGCCGCCAGCGGCACCTTCGTCATCACCCCGTCGGAGACCGGCACCGGGATCGACGTCGCCGGCCTCAACGCCGCCTTCACCGAGGCGGTCGGCGACGGCCGCACCACGCTCGAGTACTCGGGCGACGCCGCCACGGCCCAGCCCGCCGTCTCCGACGACGACGCCACGGCCACCGCGTCCACACTCAACACGATGCTCCCGGCTGTCGGCTTCTACGTCGGCGAGGAGCGCACCGTTCCTGTCGATCCCGCCGTCGCCGCGTCCTGGCTCTCGGTCGTCGACGACGACGGGCAGCTGCGCATCGAGGCCGACCCGCAGGCGATCCAGGCCACCGTCGACGGTCTTCCCGCTCTCGTAGACCGCGCTCCGGTCAACGCGACCAACATCGTCGATTCCGCCGGAAACGTGCTCCGCGCGGAGCAGGAGGGCGTCGCGGGCCGCGCGCTCGGCGACACGTCGGACATCGCGGACCAGTTCGCCGACAAGCTCGCGGCCGGCGACGGCACGTTCGCCCTCACGGTCACCGAGACCCCGTTCGAGACGGTGAGCCTGTTCCGCCGCATCGACATCAACCTGAGCTCGCAGCGGGCCGTCCTCTACGAGAACAACGAGGTCGTGAACTCCTGGGCCGTCTCCACCGGCCTCCCCGGAACGCTGACCCCCACCGGCAACTTCAAGGTCTTCGCGCACACCCGCATCCAGGACATGGGCTGCTACGAAGGCGCTCCGTACTGCACGGAAGACGTTCCCTGGATCACGTGGTTCGCTCCGAACATCGGATTCCACGGCACCTACTGGCACAACAACTTCGGCCAGCGCATGAGTCACGGCTGCGTCAACCTGCCGATCGACCTCGCCAAGTACGTCTACGACTGGTCTCCCCAGGGCCTCGAGGTCTCCGTCCACTACTGACGATCGCTCCTCCCCCGCCGACCTGTGAACGGCGGGAGGAGAGCGCCGTCCAGCGGCGCTCCTGACGGCGGCACGGTTCCGAGACCGATGCGCCCTTCGCCGATGGCACCAGGCCGTCTCCCGGAGCCGCCCGGGTACGAAGAAGGGGGCGGATGCCGCAGCATCCGCCCCCTTCTCTCATGTCAGCGCAGCGCGTCGACGATGCCGTTCAGTGTCGCGGAGGGACGCATGACGGCCTCGACCAGCGCGTCGTCCGGACGGTAGTAGCCGCCGATCTCGACCGGCGTGCCCTGCACCGCGTTGAGCTCGGAGACGATGGTCTCCTCGTTCTGCGCCAGCGTGGCGGCGATCGGCGCGAAGGCGGCTGCGAGCTGGGCGTCCTTCGTCTGCTTCGCCAGCTCCTGAGCCCAGTACAGGCCCAGGTAGAAGTGGCTGCCGCGGTTGTCGATCGTGCCCAGGGCACGGCCGGGCGAACGGTCCTCCTCGAGGAAGATCCCGGTGGCGGCATCCAGCGTCTCGGCGAGCACACGGGCCTTGTCGTTGCCCGTACGGTCGGCGAAGTGCTCGAGCGACGCGGCCAGCGCGAAGAACTCGCCGAGCGAGTCCCAGCGCAAGTAGTTCTCCTCGACCAGCTGCTGCACGTGCTTGGGTGCGGAACCGCCCGCACCGGTCTCGAACAGCCCGCCGCCCGCGAGCAGCGGCACAATCGAGAGCATCTTGGCGCTCGTGCCGACTTCGAGGATCGGGAACAGGTCGGTCAGGTAGTCGCGCAGCACGTTGCCGGTGACCGAGATCGTGTCGAGCCCGTGGCGCATGCGTGCGAGCGTGTAACGCGTGGCCTCCTCGGGCGCGAGGATCGTGATCGTGAGGCCCTTGGTGTCGAGCGTCGCGAGACCCTGGTGCACCTTGGCGATGATCTGCGCATCGTGCGAGCGGTTCGCGTCGAGCCAGAACACGGCGGGGTCGCCGGTCGCCCTGGCACGGGTCACCGCGAGCTTGACCCAGTCCATCACCGGGATGTGCTTGGTCTGCGTCGCGCGCCAGATGTCGCCCTTGCCGACCGTGTGCTCGATGAGCACGGTCCCCTCGCCGTCGAGGACCTGCACGATGCCGTCTGCGGCGATCTCGAAGGTCTTGTCGTGGCTGCCGTACTCCTCGGCCGCCTGCGCCATGAGCCCCACGTTGGGGACGGTGCCGATGGTCGCCGGGTCCAACGGGCCGTTCGCGATCACGTCGTCGATCACGGCCTGGTAGACGCCCGCGTACGACGAGTCGGGGATGACGGCGAGCGTGTCCGCCTCTTCGCCCTCCTTGCCCCAGAGCTTGCCGCCGTTGCGCACGAGTGCGGGCATCGACGCGTCGACGATCACATCGCTCGGCACGTGCAGGTTCGTGGTGCCCTTGTCGGAGTTCACGTACGACAGACGCGGCCCCTCGGCGATGGCCTTGTCGAAGGCGGCGGCGATCTCCGCGCCGTCCGCGACGTTGGCCAGACCCGAGAGGATCGAGCCGAGACCGTCGTTGGCGCTGAGTCCGGCTGCGGCGAGCTTGTCACCGTACTGCGCGAACACATCGGCGAAGAACGCCTTCACGACGTGACCGAAGATGATCGGGTCGCTGACCTTCATCATGGTCGCCTTGAGGTGTACCGAGTACAGCACGTCGTCGGCCTTGGCCTGGGCGAGCGTCTCGGCGAGGAAGGCGTCCAGCTCCTTGGCCGAGAGGAACGTCGCGTCGATGATCTCGCGCGGCAGGACCTTGAGGCCTTCCTTCAGCACGGTGACCGTGCCGTCGTTCGCCGTGTGGCGGAAACTCAGCACGTCGTCGTGGGCGGCGACCCAGGAGCGCTCGTTGTGCTTGAAGTCATCGTGACCGAGTGTCGCGACGCGGGTCTTGGATCCCGCGGCGAACGGCTTGTTGCGGTGCGGGTGCTTCCTGGCGTAGTTCTTCACAGCGAGCGGGGCACGGCGGTCGCTGTTGCCCTCGCGCAGCACCGGGTTCACGGCGGAGCCCTTGATGCGGTCGTAGCGCGCTCGAACGTCCTTCTCCTCGAGGGAGGACGGCTCGTCCGGGAAGTCGGGGATGTCGTAGCCCTGCTTCTGGAGCTCGGCGATCGCCCCCTTCAGCTGCGGGATGGAGGCCGAGATGTTCGGCAGCTTGATGATGTTCGCCTCGGGGAGCGTGGCGAGACCGCCGAGCTCGGCGAGCGAGTCGCCCACCTGCTGCTCCGGGGTGAGCTTCTGCGGGAAGGCGGCGAGGATGCGGCCGGCCAGCGAGATGTCGCGGGTCTCGACCTCGATGCCGGCCTGGCCGGTGTATGCCTGGATGATCGGAAGGAACGAGGCGGTGGCGAGCGCCGGTGCCTCGTCTGTGTGCGTGTAGATGATGGCGTCGTCGGTCACCGGGAGGTTCTCCGTTCACGGGGCTATTTGTCTCGATACCAAGATACCTGAGCAGGTCTGACGCCGTGGCCCCGGCCTGCGACCGATGGCCGTTCGGATGTCGACGAACGGCCACAGCACGGCGAAATGTTCCCCTGAAACGTGTCCGGTGCGCCCGGAGGGGTTAGCCTGGGTCCATGTCCGAACTGCGCATGGTCGAACTCTCCGCTGCGACGATCGTCGCCGTGAACAACCTGTCGCTCAAGCCCGGACAGGAGCAGTTCCTCGCTCCGGTCTCGTACGGGATCGCAGCGACCGTCATCAACCCGCAGACCTCCTGGCAGCGGGTGATCCTGGATCGCAACGAGGTCGTCGGCTTCGTGAGCGCCAACTTCGACCCCGAAGCACCGGAGGAGCACTTCCGCTCCGTGCTGTGGCGCATCAACGTCGACGCCGACGACCAGGGCCGCGGTGTCGGCCGGTACGCCGTCGAGGCGCTCGTCGACGAAGCCCGCGAACGCGGCGTCGACCACGTCAACGTGATCTACGAGGCCGGCGAGGGCGGGCCGGAGACCTTCTTCCACCGCGTCGGCTTCACTCCCGTGGGCGAGACCGCCTACGGCGAGGTCATCGCCGAGATCCGCGTCACGACCTAGACCGGGCGGCGGGGTCTCGAATCCCCTCCCCCATCGAGACCTCGTCGCCCTTCACGGTGATCGAGGGGAGCGCTCTCACGCCGTCGCGCTCCTGGTGTCAGGGGCGATCGTCCGGCTTGCCACCGGGCTTGCGTCGGCTCGTCCACGACGACAGCGCCGCGGCGGCAGCGCCGGCGGCCCGATCGATCGCTTCGGCCGAACGGTTGAGCATGTCCTGCGCGGCGTCCTGCCACGCCGCCGTCTCCGGCGCCTCCCCTGCCTGCACCTTGGCCGCGTGCTCTGCCGTCTCGAAGGCACGCTCCAGGTCGGCGACGGCATCGCGATAGGCGGCGAACTCCGCCGGGGTGATGCGCCCGGCTGCCGCGCGGCGCATCTCTGCCGCGTGACCTGCGGCGCGGAGGTATGCCGCCGTCTGCGGATGCTTCACATCGGTCATCGCCGGGTAGGAGATCTGCAGGGCGGGGTCGGTCTCGTACCGCATCCACCGGACGGTCACGGCCTCATGCGCGGCGTGCAGACGCTCCAGGGGGCGAGGCTCCGATGCCGAGGGCACCGCGGCTCTCGCGGCGTTGAGGCGGACCTGACGCGCGCGCACATCCGCCGAGGCGGCCTTCGCATCGCGCTCGCGCTCCTTGAGCATCCGTCGCGCTCCCGCCACCTGTTCGGCGGTCGCGCGCTGAGCGGCCCGCTCCGCGGTGACGCGAGCCAGGTCGGCACGCGCGATCTTCCACGCGGTGCGTCGCTCGGCCGCAGCCAGCTGCGCCTCCCTGAGGTCGTGACGCGCGGCGTCGACCGCGAGGCGGCGTCCGCTGACCGTGCTGTTGCGACGACGTATTCCCATCACACCCACCGTCCCCGCGGCGACCGCAGTCGGCGCGATCCACCACCACTCGGCGACGAGCAGCAACGGGTCCATACCTCGATGCTACCCACGCGCCGCGCTCGACGCTCACCCACGGGTGCTCGCCCACCCCTCGACCGCTGCGGCCAGGGCGGCCCCGCCGCACCGGCGAGGTCGGGCATGGCCGCAGTCGTCGAGGGAGTGGTCAGACGAGCGTCTCCTGCCAGGCTGCGTGCAGCTGCGCGAACTTCCCGGTGCCGCTGATGAGCGCGGCGGGGGTGTCGTCCTCGATGATGCGGCCGTGCTCCATCACCAGCACCCGGTCGGCGATCGCGACCGTCGACAGTCGGTGCGCGATGATGATCGCCGTCCGGTCCTTGAGAAGAGTCTGCAGCGCATCCTGGATCAGACGCTCCGACGGGATGTCCAACGATGCCGTGGCCTCGTCGAGGATCAGCACCGCAGGGTCGGCGAGGAATGCCCTGGCGAAGGAGATGAGCTGGCGCTGACCGGCCGAGACCCGCCCACCGCGCTTGTTCACATCGGTGCCGTAGCCGTCTGGCAGCGACGAGATGAAGCCGTCGGCCCCCACGGCGCGTGCCGCGGCCTTGATCTCGTCGAGCGTCGCCTCCGGCTTGCCGAGGGCGATGTTGTCGGCGACCGTTCCACTGAACAGGTAGGCCTCCTGCGTGACCATGACGATCGCGCGACGGAGATCCTTCGGGTGCAGCGAGCGCAGATCGACCCCGTCGAGGGTCACCCGCCCTTCGGAGGGGTCGTAGAAGCGCGAGATGAGCTTGGCGAGCGTCGACTTGCCGGCACCGGTCGTTCCCACCAGGGCGATCGTCTGCCCCGCCGGGATGTCGAGCGAGAAGTTCGGGAGGATCGTCTTCTCGCCGTTGTACCCGAAGGTCACCTCGTCGAACTCGATGTGTCCGCGCGACTCCCACAGGTCGACCGGCTTCTCGGGGTCCGGAACCGTCGGCACCTCTTCGAGCACGCCCGACACCTTCTCCAGCGCGGCCGTCGCCGACTGGTAGGAGTTCAGGAACATGGCGATCTCCTGCATCGGAGCGAAGAAGTTGCGCACGTACAGCACGGCGGACAGCAGCACACCGACCGTGAGCGCCCCCTCGGAGACGCGGATGCCGCCCCACAGCACGACGATGCCGAGCACCAGCGCGGCCACGCCCATGAGTCCGGGCTCGAACGTGCCGAACAGCAGCATCGAGCGACGGTTGACATCGCGGTACTCGCCCGCGATCTCCTGGAACGCCTTGTCGTTGCGGGGCTCCTTGCGGAACGCCTTCACGGCACGGATGCCGGTCATCGTCTCGACGAACTGCACGATCACCTTGGCACTGATCACGCGCGACTCGCGGTAGACGAGCTGCGAGCGCGAGTAGAACCACTTCATCAGGAAGAACAGCGGCACTCCGCCGATCGCGAGGATGAGTCCGGACTGCCAGTCCCACACGCACAGGGCGATGAAGGTGAACAGGCCGAAGAGCACGCCGGAGACGAGCTCGTTCAGGCCGCCGTCCAGGAGCTCCTTGATCGAGTCGAGGTCACTCGTCTGGCGCGAGATGATGCGGCCAGACGTGTACGACTCGTGGAACTCCAGGCTGAGGCGCTGGGTGTGCAGGAAGATGCGCTTGCGCAGATCGAGCAGCACCGCCTGGGTGAGTTTGGCGGCGATGATCACGTACCAGGCGATCAGGACGGCGGCCAGGGCTCCCGCCAGCAGGTAGATGCCGCCGATCATGAAGGTCGGCATCCAGTCGGCCCGTTCGATGGCCGCAGGCAGTGCGCGGTCGAGGCCGATGCTGATGAGGATGGGGCCGGCGACCTGCAGAGCGGTCGACACGACCAGCACCGCGGCGGCCAGCACGATCCGCGGTTTCAGAGGGCTGACCAGGGATCCGAGCAGTCGGAGGGACCGACGACGGATCTCCCTGCTCTCGTCACGGGTGTATTCGGAACGGTCCTCGTTCTGGGTTCCGGTGATGGCGGAGCTCATCGCTGCACCTCCTTCTCGGTGATCGGGTCTTCGTCGGCGGCTCGCATCCCGAGGCCCTCCTGGACCTCTTCGTCGATCTCGGCCTGTTCATCGCGGATCACCGGGATCGCCCCGGTCCGCGCCGCCTCCTCCGCCTCCAGGCTGGAGATGACGTGACGGTAGTGCCGGCTCGTCTTCAGCAGCTCGGAGTGCGTGCCCACCGCCGTCACGCGACCGGCTTCCAGCAGGGCCACGCGGTCGGCGAGCGCCACGGTCGATGGCCGGTGCGCGACGATCATGGCCGTGGTGTCGGCGAGCACGTGGCGAAGGGCCTCCTCGACGAGAGCCTCGGTGTCGACGTCGAGCGCCGACAGCGGGTCGTCGAGGACGAGAACCTTCGGGTTCGCCGCCACCGCGCGAGCGAGGGCGAGTCGCTGCCGCTGGCCGCCGGAGAGGCTGAGCCCCTCCTCGCCGATGACCGTCTCGACGCCGTCGGGCAGCGCATCGACGAACGACGCCTGGGCGACGTCGAGGGCTTCGCGCAGCACGCGCTCCCCCTCCTCGCTGTGCACATCGAGCTCGGCACGGCCGAGGAGCACGTTCTCCCGGACCGTCGCCGAGAACAGCGTCGCGTCCTCGAACGCCATCGCGATGTGCTGACGGAGTTCCGCGAGCGGAAGGTCGCGCACATCGACGCCGTCGAGCGTGACCCTGCCACCGGTCACGTCGTACAGACGAGTGGGCAGCGTGGTGAGCGTGGTCTTGCCGCTGCCGGTGAGTCCGACCAGCGCCATGGTCTCACCGGGGCGCAGCACCAGGTCGATGCCGTCGAGCAGATCGCGCTCGTGGGCGCCCGCATCCTGGTAGCGGAAGTGCGCGTTCTCGAACGCGAGCTCTCCGCGGGGGTTCCCGATGTGCACCGGGTTCTCCGGGTCGGTGATGGTGTTGGTCTCCGAGAAGATGTCGAACACACGGTCGGTCGCCGTGCGGGCGTCGAGCATGAACGAGAACAGGAAGCCGATCGACTCGATGGGCCAGCGCAGCACGACCGCCATCGCGAAGAACGCGAACAGCTGCGCCTCGTCGATCTGCCCCACCGAGATCAGCCAGATGCCCGACATCAGGCTCAGACCGAAGGCGATCTGCGGCATGAGGTCGAGCCAGAACCAGATCGACGCGATCGCGCCGGCCTTGCTCATCTCGGTCTCGCGCAGAGTCTCGGCCTGACGGCTGAAGCGGCTGAGGGCGTGCTTGCCGCGCCCGAACGCCTTGAGCACGCGGATGCCGTGCACGCTCTCCTCCACGCTGGTGGCGAGGTCACCGGCCTGATCCTGGCTGCGACGGGTGAGGGCGCCGTAGCGCTTCTCGAACAGGTAGCCGCGGATCCACAGCGGGATCGCGGTCACCAGGAAGATCACGCCCAGCAGCCAGTGCCACCGGAACAGCAGCACGGATCCGATGATGATCGTGAGGATGTTGACCACGAGCAGCACGAGGCCGAACGCGAGCCAGCGGCGGATGAGGCCGATGTCCTGCATCATGCGGCTGAGCAGCTGACCGGAGCCCCACCTGTCGTGGAACGACACCGGGAGGGTCTGCAGGCGCGAGTAGAGCTCGGTGCGCATCTTGTACTCGACCTCGGTCGAGGGGTTGAGCACGAACTGGCGTCGCAGCCAGACCATCAGTGCCTCGCCGAGAGCGAGGGCGAAGACGGCGACGGCACCCCAGACGATGGCGCTGAGATCACCGGAGTAGACCGGACCGCTGATGATCTGCTCGAGAACGATCGGGATCATCAGGGCGATGACGGCGGCGATGAGCGCGCTGGCGGCACCGCCGGCGAGCCGCCAGATGACGGGCTTCACGAAGGGCTTCAGGCGCCACAGTGCGGCCGGAGTGGAAAGGGTCGATGACGGCGAGGGGTTCTGCGCGGAAGGCGAGGAAGACATGTCTCTCAGACGAGTTTCGTATGGACAGCGGGTGCGGAAGGGGACGGATGCGAGAGCGGACTCACAGAGTCCGGCATCCGACGAAGAAGGGGCGGGGTGGCTCTAGGAGAGCGGGCGCGCCGTGGTCGAGCCGAGAGCTGCGATCCGCGCGATGGCGATCGTGGTCATGGTGTCCTCCTCAGGGGCTCGGCGATGTCGTCCGGTTGGCGCGACAGCCCACCAGCCTATTGCTGTGAACCAGCTGAAAGCAAGAGTCATTCCCGATTCCTGCGCCGCGATCGTCGAGGTCGCGAGAAAGGAGACCTCGCGACGCTCAGGCGCCGGCGGTGACGGCGAGCTCCGACCGGAGGAAGCGTCGCAGGTTGCCGCCCAGCACGGCGA
Source organism: Microbacterium maritypicum (assembly GCF_008868125.1). Classification (NCBI taxonomy): domain Bacteria; kingdom Bacillati; phylum Actinomycetota; class Actinomycetes; order Micrococcales; family Microbacteriaceae; genus Microbacterium; species Microbacterium maritypicum. The sequence continues at coordinate 747,841 of NZ_WAAQ01000002.1, read as the reverse complement.
GGATGTCCGCCTCCGGCCAGCCGCGGCGCAGCAGAGCCTCGGTCACGAGCGGAAGCCCGGTCGGGCCCTCGAGTCCTGGGAGGTACCGGTCGGCGGGGACTCCCTCGATCGTCGTCTGCACGCAACACGGGGCCGTCGTGTCCGCGAGCACCTCGCGGACGAAGTCCGACCCCATCCCGACGTGCGCGATCCCGGCGACCGACACCACCCGCTCGAAGTGGTCGATCAGGGTGTCGATCGTGTAGGCGCTCTCGTGCAGGTAGGGCGCGAAGAAGTTGACGCACACGACTCCCCCGCTCTCCGCGACCCCGGCGATCTGCGCGTCGGTCAGGTTGCGGTGGTGGTCGAACAGCGCACGCGCCGAGGAATGCGTGGCCATGACGGGCCGTGTGGCGATCTCGAGCACGTGGTCGACTCCGCCCGCTCCGAGATGGCTGATGTCGAAGATCATGCCGACGCGCTCCATCTCCGCGAGCGCCCGGATTCCGGTGCGGGTGAGCCTGCTGCCCGCGGCGTCTTCGCCGCTGCCGTCGGCGAAGGCGCTGCGTCCGAAGTGCGCGACCGCGCCGATCCGGATCCCGAGGCGATGCACGGTCTCCAGCAGCTCGACGTCGTCGGCGATTCCGGGCATCCCCTCCAGGGCGAGTACCAGCGCGATGCGCCCTTCGCCGATCACGCGGTCGATGTCATCGCCGTCCAGGCACAGCCCGACGGCGTCCGCGTTGCCCTCCGCCAGCCGGTGGGCGGCTTCGATCATGCGCAAGGTGCGACGCAGTGCCCCCTCCGGGCGGTACACGTCGTCGATGAACACGGGCAGGACCTGAAGGTCCACACCGCCCTCCTGCAGCTGCGGGAGCCACTGCGTACGGAAGTAGTCCGACCACTCATCCGAGGGGCGGGTCGCCACCGAGCACAGCAGGTCGTTGTGCGCGTCGGCGACGACGGCACGGCGGTGGAGGACGAGTGCATCGTTGGCGGTCACGGGACGAGCCTACGGCCGCGTCGGTGCGGATGCTTCGTCGACGGGCACCATGACGACAACCCGTCGTGGTGCCCGCGGCTCAAACGCCGGCGCTCTCCCGCGCGAGCAGACTCTCCTTGACGTCGAGACCCCAGGCGAATCCGCCGAGGCTGCCGTCGGTACGCAGCACGCGATGGCAGGGCACGAACAGCGCGGGCGCGTTGCGGGCGCAGATGGACGCCGCCGCCCGCACGGCCCGAGGGTTGTCGAGCTGTGTCGCGAAGCTCGTGTAGGTCAGCGGCTCGCCCGGCTCGATCGCCCGAAGCGCCGACCAGCCGGCGAGCTGGAGCGCGGTTCCGGACTGCTTCACGGCGACCGCGTCGATGGCCGAGAGTTCGCCCGCGTAGTAGGCGAGTGCGGCGGCTGCGGCATCGGTCTCTCCCTCGCGGAACTCCTCGGGACGATGCGCAGCGGACAGCCGGCCCAGGATCGCCTCGACGTCGGAGGTCCAGCCGGAGGCCAGCACCCGCTGACGGTCGTCGGCGAGGATCGTGAAAGCGCCGTCCGGGGTCTCGATGGTCTGGAGGATGGCGGTCATGAGGTCTCCTTCGTCGTGGTGTCGCCGGTGGGGGCGGGGTGGGCGGCGGATGCGCGCCGAGATGCGGCAGGGCGCACCGGGGCGGCGCGCCAGAGGTGTGCGCTGAGGTAGCTGCGCCACGGTGCGGTGCGCTCGGACCACGCCGTGAGTGCTCGGGCCTCCCCGGGCAGGCCCGCCGCCACCGCGCCGGCGCGCAGTGCGACGTCACCCGGCAGCAGCACATCGGGATCGCCGAGCACACGCATGCGCACGTAGTCGGCGGTCCAGGGGCCGATACCCGGCATCGCGAGCAGCGCGGCACGCTGCTCGGTGCCGTCGTCGCCGACCGTCAGCCGCAGGGACCCGTCGGCGAGAGCGGCTGCGGCGCCCGTGATGGCGCGGATACGGGCGGCCGGTCCACGCAGCACCTCGGCACCGCGCTCGGCGATCGCCGTCATGGTCGGGAACAGCAGGCCGCTGTCGGTGCGCTCCCCGAGAGCCTCGGCGAGGGCGATGAGCGCCGTGCGGGCGGCGACCACGGTGATCTGCTGCCCGACCATGGCACGGACGAGCATCTCGTGCGGATCGGCGGATCCGGGAACCCGGATGCCAGGAGTGCGCGCTACGAGAGGGGCCAGTTCGACGTGCGCCGAGAGCGCGGCGTCGACCGCGAGGGGGTCGGCATCGAGGTCGAAGATGCGCCGCACCGTCGACACCAGCGGGGCCAGGTCGCCCAGCCGCGCGACGCGCGCACGCAGGTGCAGGCGCGCCGTCTCGTCCTGGCGCACCTCGAACCAGGCGGGACCGCCCGACATGCGCAGGTACCGGGAGAACGACGTCGCCGTGGCCTCCTCGATCCCGGGGACGGCGCGCGCCACCATCCAGGCGAAGATGCCGCTCGCGTCGAGCGGTCCTCGGTACGGCAGCACGAGGTCGATCGCGCCGGGTGCCGCCGACGCGTGCGACCGGCGACGTGCCCTGAGCTCACCCGGTGTGAGTGCGAAGACCTCGCGGATCGTGTCGTTGCACTGGCGGATGCTGGCGAAACCGGCGGAGAAGGCGACGTCGGAGATGGGCATGTCGGTACCCACGAGAAGCATCCGCGCGGTGTGCGCTCGATGCGCCCTCGCCAACGCGAGAGGGCCGGCGCCGAGCTCGGTGCTGAGCAGGCGCGTGAGGTGCCTGCTGGAGTATCCCAGGCGCGCGGCCAACCCCGGGACGCCCTCGCGCTCGACGACGCCGTCGGAGATCAGGCGCATCGCACGCGCGGCGGTGTCGCCGCGGATGTCCCACGCCGGAGAACCGGGCGCGGCTTCAGGCAGACACCGCTTGCATGCCCGATACCCGGCCTCGTGCGCGGCGGCGCTCGTGGGATAGAACGTCACGTTCTGCGGTTTCGGCGTGCGTGCAGGGCAGCTCGGGCGGCAATAGATCCCGGTCGAGCGCACGGCCGTCACGAACTGCCCGTCGAAGCGGGTGTCGCGTGCGCTGATCGCACGGTAGCGCTCGTCGAAGCCGTTCGCGGGGAAGGTCATGCCCCCACTCTGCCACCCTCCGCCGACGTCGACTGGCGGAAATCGGACATGACCGTCGACAGAGAGACGACGAGACCCACCCGCCTCGTCGGGAACCATCGCGACCACAAAGGCGCGTATGTTCTCGGCGTGGCGAGTGGGTCTCGAACGTGCGAGCGGCGAGCGCTCAGTGGAAGAAGTGACGCTCCCCGGTGAAGAACATCGTCACGCCGGCCTTGCGCGCAGCGTCCACGACCTCCTCGTCGCGCACCGAGCCACCCGGCTGCACGATCGCCGTGACTCCGGCGTCGATCAACACCTGGGCCCCATCCGCGAACGGGAAGAAGGCATCGGACGACGCGACCGATCCGGCGGCGCGCTCCCCCGCACGCTCGACCGCGAGGCGGCACGAGTCGACGCGGTTGACCTGGCCCATGCCGACACCCACCGTGGCGTTGTCCTTCGCGAGCACGATCGCGTTCGACTTGACCGCGCGGCACGCCTTCCAGGCGAAGATGAGGTTCTCCATCTCCTCGTCGCTCGGACGCTCTCCCGAGACGAGCTCCCAGTTCTTCGCGACCGAGACGATGTCGTCCGGGAAGCGGTCGGCATCCTGCAGCAGCAGTCCGCCGGAGACGAGGCGCACATCCATGCGCTCCTGCTGCCAGTCCTCGGGCAGCTGCAGCAGACGCAGGTTCTTCTTCGCCTTGAACACCTCGAGCGCGGCCGGCTCGAACGACGGCGCGACGATGACCTCCGTGAAGATGTCCTTGAGGTTCTCTGCCATCTTGAGCGTCACCGTGCCGTTCGCCGCGATCACGCCGCCGTAGGCCGAGACCGGGTCGCACTCGTGGGCGCGCAGGTGGGCGCTGGCGATCGGGTCGAGGGCGTTCGGCGCGGTGGTCGCGATGCCGCACGGGTTGGCGTGCTTGATGATCGCGACGGCGGGCTTGATCATGTCGTACGCGGCGCGCAGGGCGGCATCCGCGTCGACGTAGTTGTTGTACGACATCTCCTTGCCCTGCAGCTGCCTGGCCTGAGCGATGCCGTGACCGCCGGCGCGCGTGTAGATCGCGCCGCGCTGGTGCGAGTTCTCGCCGTAGCGGAGAGTGGCGAGGCGCTCGGCCTGGATCGTGAGATGGGTCGGGAGGTCGCCGTCGTCCTGCAGCGTGCCCTCGGCGAACCAGGAGGCGACCGCCGTGTCGTAGGCCGCCGTGTGTGCGAAGGCACGGGCGGCGAGCTCGCGGCGCTGGGAGACCGAGGTGCCGCCCTGGGCGAGCGCTGCGATGATCCCGGGGTACGACTGCGGCGAGACGACGATCGCCACGTTGGCGTGGTTTTTCGCTGCGGCACGCACCATCGCGGGTCCGCCGATGTCGATCTGCTCGACCACGTCGTCGCCGACGGCGCCCGAGGCGACGGTCTCGACGAAGGGGTAGAGGTTGACGACGACCAGTTCGAAGGGGGTGATGTCGAGCTCGGCGAGCTGGCGCTCATGGTCCTCGAGGCGCAGGTCGGCGAGAAGGCCGCCGTGGATCTTGGGGTGCAGCGTCTTGACGCGTCCGTCGAGCATCTCGGCGACGCCCGTGACGGCGGCCACGTCCGTGACAGGGAAGCCCGCATCGCGGACGGTCGACGCCGTCGAACCGGTCGAGACGATCTCGACACCCGCATCGGCCAGAGCCGCGGCCAGGACGAGCAGGTCGGTCTTGTCGCTCACCGAGACGAGCGCGCGCCGGATCGGCACGGTGTCGCGGTCGCGGTAGAGCGTGGGGTCGTGGCGGGGGCCGGCCATGATGGCTCCTTCGTGCGGGGGCGTCGGGTGGAGGGGTCAGGAAGAAGGGCTGAGGGCGAGATCACCGTCGGCGATCGCGCGGACGACGTCGATGAGCAGACGGCGCTCGACGGGCTTGATCCGCTCGTGCAGGCTGTGCTCGGTGTCGCCGTCGAGGATCGGGACTCGTTCCTGGGCCAGGATCGGGCCGGTGTCGACACCGTCGTCGACGACGATGACGCTGGCGCCGGTCTCGGCCGCACCGGAGGCGAGCGCATCGCGGACGCCGTGCGCACCGGGGAACTCGGGCAGGAATGCGGGATGGGTGTTGATGAGGCGCGGCGAGTACTGCGCGACGAGTGACGGCGGCAGCAGACGCATGAGTCCGCTGAGGACCACGAGGTCCGGGTTCCAGACGGCGAGCTGGCGCGCGAGCTCTTCGCCCCACGCCTCGCGGCTGTCGTGCTCGTGCCACGGCACCGTGAAACTGGGGATGCCGAACTCCTCGGCGTGAGCGAGCCCGTCGGCTTCGCGGTCGGCTCCGACGACGATCACCCTGGCGGGGAAATCGGGATGACGAGCGGCCTCGAGGAGGGCGCGAAGATTCGAGCCGGTGCCCGAGATGAGAACGGCGACCGTGAGCACGCGCCCAGTCTACCGGGGTGGGACGACCTGTTCCGCCCGACGTCCGCACATACGCGGCGGGTGTCAGTCGCGGTCGACTCGAGGCGGTGTGAAGCCGCGGAGATCGTCCAGGGGTGCCGTGTCGTCGAAGGTCTGCGTGTCGGAGAAGGGGATCCCCGGCACCGCGCCGGCCGCGGGTGCACCGGCCGACGTGAGGCTCGGGTCGAGCTCCGTCATCTCGGCGATCCAGCGGTCGGTGCGCTCCTCGGCCAACTCATCGCGATGGCGCGGGGAGAGCAGCAGGATCGCCGCTCCCACGAGGACCTCCAGACCCAGCGCGAGCATGAACGCCGGTGCCGAGGGGCCGACCTCCGCCAGTCGACCCGGACCCATCGAACCGCTCGCCAGCACGGCCGCGAGACCGAAGACTCCCGCGCTCACGCCGGCGATCCCCACCGCGATCGCGGCGCGCTGCATCATGCCCAGCGGCGTGCCCTCCCAGACGAGACGGGAACGAACGGCCCAGCCTGCGAACGCCCCGGCGGCGATCGGGACGAGCACGACGATCAGCATCCACATCGAGCTGTTCTCGGGCAGCAGCCCGAACACGGGGATGCCGGGCACGACGCCCAGCTGCGTGCCCGCGGGCGACACCGCGGTTCCCGCTCCGACGGCGAAGCCGGGACCGGCGAGCCAGGATGCGGCCCACACGATGAGGGTCGGAAGGTAGACGAGCTGCGCAAGGGTCATCACGGTCGCACCGAGCGCATCGACGCGGGCGGACTGGAACAGGGCGACGACCTCGCCGCCGCGGAACAGCGTCATCACGGCGAGTGCCAGGGCTGCCGCGCCGACGACGCCGACGAGCGCGAAGGCCGTGCCGCGCAGGATCGCGACGGGCACGGGCGCCCAGTCCTCGCGGGTGTCGATGCGGTCGTGGAGACGGTCGAGGATGCCGCCGTCGCCCTCCTCCCATGCGACGCGGACGGCACCGCAGAGCGTACCGACGAGGTAGACGGCGGCAGGGAGGACGATCGCGAGGAGGAGCGGGGTCTGCACGGCCTCCAGCCGCGCCGTCAGCGCGACGCCCGTGGAGATCGCGGCGAACACCACCGTGCCCGACAACGATCCGAGCAGCCAGGTCCCTGCCGATGCGGCCCTTGACCCCGAGCGCGCGGCGAAGAGCAGCGTGAAGAGCAGGAACGCCAGCGGGGTGATCGACACCGCGAACGAGGCCGCCTCCGACGGGATCGCGAGAGCGACGAGGAGCTCGTCCGGGATGGTGACCGCCAGAGGCACCCCATGGCCGAACTCCCAGAGCGTCCCGGTGAGCGGCCAGAGCGCGCCCCAGTCGGCTGTGATGCCGAAGGCGAGCGTCCACAGCAGCGTCAGCGGCGCGAGCAGCACGACGAGACCGACCGCCGCGGCGATGGCGGCGTCGAAGGCGGCGAGGAGCGCGACGAGGAGGCGTTGCATAGCGTTTCGAGACTACGACGAGTTGCCGACGAAGCCCCGGGGGCGCGCGTGAGGTCGGCGACACGATAGCGTTTCTCCGGAGGTTTCCCGATGACAACTGCCCCGCCCGCCCCGGCATCCACCGAGCCCAAGAACTCCCTGGACCGCTTCTTCGAGATCAGCAAGCGCGGATCCACGATCGGCACCGAGATCCGAGGGGGTCTGGTGACGTTCGTCACGATGGCCTACATCGTGATCCTCAACCCGATCATCCTCTCCGGCAAGCCCGACGTCGCCGGAGACATGCTCAGCTTCAACGCCGTGGGCGCCGCCACCGCCCTGACCGCCGGCGTGATGACGATCCTGTTCGGGCTCGTCACGCGCCTGCCGTTCGGCTTCGCCGCAGGACTCGGCATCAACGCCTTCGTCGCGTTCTCGGTCGTCGGTCAGGTGACCTGGCCCGAGGCCATGGCACTCGTCATGATCAACGGTGTCGTCATCGTGCTGCTCGCCGCCACCGGGCTGCGCAAGGCGATCTTCGACGCCGTCCCCTTCCAGCTGAAGATCGCCATCACGGTCGGCATCGGCCTGTTCATCGCCTTCATCGGCTTCGTCAACTCGGGCTTCGTCACCGCGACCGGCGCCTCGTCTCCCCCGGTCGGCCTCGGTGTGAACGGCTCGGTCGCGACCGTGCCGACCCTGCTGTTCGTGATCACGCTGCTGCTCACCGGCATCCTCGTCGCTCTCAAGATCAAGGGCGGCATGCTGATCGGCCTCATCGGCGGCACCGTGCTCGCGGTCATCGTCGAGGCGATCTGGCACATCGGCGCCCGCGGCTTCGACGACGAGGGCAACGTGGTGAACCCCGGCGGCTGGGGCCTCACGGTACCTGCGCTCAGCGGCTCTCCCGTCGGCGTTCCCGACCTCAGCCTGATCGGCGCCGTCGACTTCAGCTTCGACCTCAGCAAGGTCAGCCTCGTCGCGATCGTGATGATCGTCTTCACACTGCTGTTCACGAACTTCTTCGACGCGATGGGCACCATGACGGGCCTCGCGAAGGAGGCGAACCTCGCCGACGACAACGGGGACTTCCCGCGCATCAAGTCGGCGCTGGTGGTCGAGGGCGTCGGTGCGATCGCCGGTGGTGCGACCTCCTCGTCCTCGAGCACGGTCTTCATCGAGTCGGGTGCCGGCATCGGCGAGGGCGCCCGCACGGGTCTCGCGAACGTCGTCACCGGCGTGGTGTTCCTGATCGCGATGTTCCTGACCCCGTTGACCTCGATCGTCCCCACCGAGATCGCCGCCGCAGCGCTGATCATCGTCGGTGCGATGATGATGGCGCAGATCCGCTACATCGACTTCAGCGACTTCCGCGTGCTGCTGCCGGTGTTCCTCACCGTCTCGGTCATGCCTCTGACCTACTCGATCGCGAACGGCATCGGTGCGGGCTTCGTCAGCTGGGTGCTCATCCACGCGTTCTCCGGCAAGGCCAAGACCATCAGCCCGCTGCTGTGGGTCGTGGGCGCCGGCTTCCTGATCTTCTTCGCCCGAGGTCCGATCGAGGCCCTCTTCGGCGTCGGGATCTGACACCGATCCGAGATCACGAGGGAGGGGCGGGTGCTGCGGCACCCGCCCCTCTCTCGTGCCCCCCATCCGCCGCGGCCGTCACATGCATGAGCATCCGCCGGATGCAGGAGCACACGCCCCGAGCAGTCATGCATCCGTCGAGAAGTCATGCATCTGACGAAGACGGCCACCTCTCGAGGCTCAGGCGTAGGCGGCCGCGAACTCCGGCGACGGCTCGATCGGCTCGATCACGTCGATCAACACGCCGCCGGGCGCCTCGACGATGAAGTGCCGCTGCCCGAAGTCCTCGTCTCGAAGGGGCAGTCGCTCAGGAAGACCCTGCTCCCCCACCAGTCGCGCATGCTCGGAAGCCGCATCCGGCACCTCGACGTTCAGCAGCAGACCGCGCACGGGCTCGCGGAAGCCCTCCGGAATCGTCTCGTGCGCCCGGTCGAGGATCGCAAGCTCACCACCGTCGATGCGCAGGCTCACGTACCAGTCGGCCTCGAACACCACCTCGAAGCCGAGCTCCTCGCGATAGAAGCGCGCGGCGGTGGCGACATCGTCCACCATCAGCACCGGATAGAAGCTCGTGATCTGCATGACTGCCCCTCTTACGTACACTGTGTTTGTATCTGGCGGGACTAGGATACATACAACCTGCATGTAAAGGAAGACCATGGCCCGAGCATCCGCGGCCGACGCCGCCGAGACTGCACGACGCATTCTCGAGACCGCCGCGTCCCACTTCGCCGCGCAGGGATACGGGGCAGCGTCCGTCGACGAGATCGCCCGCGCATCTGCGGTGACCCGTGGAGCCGTCTATCACCACTACACGTCGAAGCCGCTGCTGTTCGCCGCCGTCGCCGCGGAGCAGCAGCGGATCGTCGCCGATGCGATCGTCACAGCCACCGCCGACAGCACCCCGGACACCGCGCTCCGCGACGGCAGCCACGCGTTCCTCGACGCCATCACCCGGGGAGCGGCGTCGCGCGTGCTGCTCATCGACGGTCCTGCCGTTCTGGGGTGGGAGGAGTGGCGCCGACTCGACGGAGAGGGACCGGAGCAGGAGCTGCGCACCGGCCTGCGCGAGGCCGGCGTCTCCCCCGCCCTCCTGGGCCCGCTCACCGCGGCGCTGTCCGGGGCGATGAACGAACTGGCCCTCTGGCTCGTCGCCCGCCCGGACGACGACGACGCGCGAACGGATGCGCACGCGGCGCTCGATCGCCTCCTGAATGCCGTGGCGCCGCGGAGCTGAGCCGGGGCGCTGCCCGCCGTCGAGCAGCCGACCGAACGGGCACGGACGGGCATGAAAGAAGGCCCCGGAGTGGAGTCCGGGGCCTTCAGATCAAGCGTAGCTCAGATCAGAGCGCTTCGATGATCGCGCGCATCAGGTCTGCCGTCTCGGACGGCGTCTTGCCGACCTTGACGCCGGCGGCCTCGAGGGCCTCCTTCTTCGCCTGAGCGGTACCGGCGGAACCGGACACGATCGCACCGGCGTGACCCATGGTCTTGCCCTCGGGAGCGGTGAAGCCCGCGACGTAGCCGACGACCGGCTTGGTGACGTTCGCCTTGATGTAGTCGGCCGCACGCTCCTCGGCGTCGCCGCCGATCTCGCCGATCATCACGATCGCCTTGGTCTCCGGGTCGGCCTCGAACGCGGCGAGCGCGTCGATGTGCGTGGTGCCGATGACCGGGTCGCCGCCGATGCCGATGGCGGTGGAGAAGCCCAGGTCGCGCAGCTCGAACATCATCTGGTAGGTCAGGGTGCCCGACTTCGACACGAGGCCGATCGGTCCCTTGCCCGTGATGTTCGCCGGCGTGATGCCCACGAGCGCCTCGCCCGGCGTGATGATGCCGGGGCAGTTCGGGCCGATGATGCGGGTCTTGTTGCCCTTGCTCTGGGCGTAGGCCCAGGCCTCGGCCGAGTCGCCGACGGGAACGCCCTCGGTGATCACGACGAGCAGCGGGATCTCGGCATCGATGGCCTCGATCATCGCGTCCTTCGTGAAGGCGCCGGGCACGAAGGCGATCGACACGTCGGCGCCGGTCTCCTTCATGGCCTCGGCGACCGAGCCGAAGACGGGCAGCTCGACGGCGTTGCCGTCCTTGTCGGTGTGCGAGACCGTGGTGCCGGCCTTGCGGGCGTTCACGCCACCGACGACCTGGGTGCCGGCCTTGAGCATCAGTGCGGTGTGCTTGGTGCCCTCGCCGCCGGTGATGCCCTGGACGATGACCTTGGAGTCCTTGTTGAGGTAAATCGACATTCTTCTCGTCCTTCAGTCTCAGGCGTTGGCGAGCTCGGCGGCCTTGTCGGCGCCCTCGTCCATGGTGGCGGCCAGGGTCACGAGCGGGTGCGCGTACTCGGCGAGGATCGCACGACCCTCGTCGACGCGGTTGCCGTCGAGGCGCACGACGAGCGGCTTGGAGGCCGTGGCGCCCAGCGTCTCGAGGGCACCCTTGATGCCGTTGGCGACGGCGTCGCACGCCGTGATGCCGCCGAAGACGTTGACGAACACGCTCTTGACCTGCGGGTCGCCGAGGATGACGTCGAGGCCGGCGGCCATGACCTCAGCCGAAGCGCCGCCGCCGATGTCGAGGAAGTTGGCCGGCTTCACACCGTTGTGGTTCTCGCCCGCGTAGGCGACCACGTCGAGCGTGGACATGACCAGTCCTGCGCCGTTGCCGATGATGCCGACCTCGCCGTCGAGCTTCACGTAGTTGAGGCCCGACTCCTTGGCCTTGGCCTCGAGCGGGTCTGCGGCGTCCTTGTCCTCGAGCGCCTCGTGCTCGGGGTGGCGGATCTCGGAGGCGTTGTCGTCGAGCGTGACCTTGCCGTCGAGCGCGATGATGTCGCCCTCTTCGGTGCGAACCAGCGGGTTGACCTCGACGAGCGTCGCGTCCTCGCCCTTGTAGACGTCGAAGAGCTTCACGAAGACGTCGGAGACCTTCTCGACGAGGTCTTCCGGGAAGTTCGCCGCGCGGGCGATTTCTGTGGCCTTCGCCTTGTCGATGCCGGTGAGCGGGTTGACCTCGACGCGCGCGAGCGCCTCAGGGCGCTCGACGGCGAGCTCTTCGATCTCCATGCCGCCCTCGACCGAGCAGAGGCTCAGGTAGGAGCGGTTGGCGCGGTCGAGCAGCACGGAGAAGTAGAACTCCTCGGCGATGCGCGCACCCTGCGCGACCATGACGCGCTTGACGACATGACCCTTGATGTCGAGGCCGAGGATGGCCTTCGCTGCCTCATACGCCTCGTCGGGCGTCTTGGCGACCTTGACGCCGCCCGCCTTTCCACGGCCGCCGGTCTTGACCTGAGCCTTGACGACGACCACTCCGCCGATCTTCTCGGCAGCCGCCCTCACCTCTTCAGGGGTGTCCGCGACGATGCCGGCGAGGACCGGCACTCCGTACTTTTCGAAAACGTCTCGTGCCTGGTACTCGTACAGATCCACTGTGGTTCCTTCACTGGGCTGCTGTCTGGTAATTCTCTCGATGTCGAGACATCGACCAGTCCCCCAGCCTACTACCTCGGCCTGGGCGCTCCTGCGGCCCCGGCTCTCAGCGCCGGGCGGGCACCCCTGCTCGTCGCGCCGGAAGCGCGGCCCGACGCAGCTGCCGGGTGATCAGGAACGGCAGCACCACCAGAGCGGCGCCGGTGGCGACGATCACGGGGCGCACCACGAGCACCGGCAGGGAGCCCCACAGGGCGATGAGTATCGCCCCGACCAGCACCGCCGCGAGCACGAGCTCGCTCACGAGCAGCTGTCTGCGCACCGCCGCACTGTCCTCGGCCAGAGTCGTCCGCCGCCCGTGCACGGTGATGTGGGGGGTCCATCGTGTGCCGTCCCACCAGCGCCGCGTGCCGCGCCGCCGCGTGTCGAACCAGCCGGCCGGGATCCCGTCATCTCTCACGCTCCTCAGTATGACGTCGGCGCCTCGGCGTCTCCGCCCGGCGAGGTCTAGGCTTTCGCCATGCACGAATCCGCAGAACTGCGCACCGGCGTCGTCGCCGCGGCGCTCGAACTCTTCAGCGCTCAGGGGTTCGACCAGACGTCGGTGGAGCAGATCGCCAAGGCCGCCGGTGTCTCCCGCTCGACGTTCTTCCGCCAGTTCGGCGGCAAGGAGGACGTGGTCTTCGCCGATCACGAGGTGCTCCTGGAACAGCTCAGGGAGTTCCTCGACGAGGGACACGACGATCCGTGGGGTGCGGTGTGCGCAGCCTCCGAGTCGGTCTTCGCCCACTTCGCGCACGATCCGGAACTCGCCAGGCGCCGCTACCAGATCGTGCGTCAGGTGCCCGTGCTGCGCGAACGCGAGATCATCACGGTCTTCCGCTATGAGCGCCTGTTCGACGACTATCTGCGCGGCGCGCTCCCCGGTGTCGACCCGCTGGATGCGGTCGGCTTCGCCGCCCTCGTGACGGCGGTGCACAACCACGTGCTGCGCCAGCTGCTGCGCGGCCGCAAGAAGGTGCCGCTGGCGACACTGCAGACGGCACTGGCCGATGTGCGTCGTCGCTACGGCGTCGCCGGCGACGATGCCGTAGCCGCCCCGGACGACATGGTCGTGGCGGTGTTCCCCCGCTCCATGCCGATCGCCGAAGTCGGTCGCCGGCTGCAGTCCCAGCTCGACTAGTCTCGCGAGGGTCGTGGAACCGAGTATCGAGGAGTACGATACTTGGTGCCACGAAGGAGCCCCATGAGCACTGCAGCCTCCCCCTTCCCCGGCGAGCGCGTCTCGTCGTACGACATCACCGGACGTCAGGACAGCGACTACTACGCGGTCTTCTCCGACATCCCCGCTGCCGACAGTGCGGCGTGGGACCGTGCCAAGGCCTACATCGACGAGGTCGCCCCGCAGATGGCGGATGCCTGGGACCGTGCGGAGTATCCGCTCGAGGCTGCCCGGCGAATGGGCGAGATGGATCTCGTCGTCGACGGCGTCCAGCACCCCGCGCTCACGAGCCTGTCCCCGCTGGCCGCGGGCCTGGTGAACATGGAGATCTCCCGCGGCGACGGATCGCTGGGCACGATCCTCGCGGTGCAGGGCGGACTCGCGCTGCGCACGCTGGCGCTGTTCGGTTCCCCCGCCCAGCAGGAGAGATGGCTCACTCGTGTCGCCGACGGCTCGGTGCTCGGGTCGTTCGCGCTCACCGAGCCCGACCACGGCTCGGACTCGGTCTCGCTGGAGACCGTGGCCCGCCGCGACGGCGACGAATGGGTCATCCGCGGGACGAAGAAGTGGATCGGGAACGGCGCCTCCGGCGGCATCACGTTCGTCTGGGCGCGCGTCGACGACGAGGGCGCCGAGGAGCACGGCGCCGTGCGGTGCTTCCTCGTGGAACAGGACACCCCCGGCTACACCGGCAACGTGATCCGCGGCAAGGCCTCGCTGCGCGCGATCCATCAGGCGCACATCGTGCTCGACGACGTGCGGGTCCCGCTCGACGCCGTGCTGCCGGGGACGAAGAGCTTCAAGGATGCCTCCATCGTGCTGTACGCGACCCGCTCGGGCGTCGCGTGGTCGGCGCTCGGACACGCGACCGCCTGCTACGAGGCGGCGCTGGCGTATGCGACCCAGCGGGTGCAGTTCGGAAAGCCACTCGCCAAGTTCCAGATGGTCCAGGAGCGCCTCACCCACATGCTCGAGGACCTCACCGCCATGCAGCTGTACTGCCGGCGCATGGCCGACCTCGAGACGGCCGGCGAGCTGCGCCCGACCCAGGCGTCGCTGGCGAAGTTCCACAACACGCGAGCCGCCCGCCGGATCGCCTCGACCGCCCGCGACATGCTCGGTGGCAACGGCATCCTCCTCGAGAACGGCGTGATGCAGCACATGGCCGACATCGAGGCCATCCACACCTATGAGGGGACCGAGAGCGTGCAGGCGCTGCTGCTCGGGCGCGACATCACAGGGATGAGCGCGTTCGTCTGAGCCGCTGTTCGCCGGGGTCGACTCACCGGCCGCCGGCGCGCACGTGGCGCTCTCTGCTCGCCGCTGCCCCGGCGACGCTCTGCACACCGAGCAGGAGGACCAGCGCCGCGACCGGCAGCGCCCATCCGCCGACGGCGGCATGCAGGATGCCGAGTCCGATCGGGCCGAAACCGGCGAGCAGGTAGCCGATCCCCTGGGCCATGGTCGACAGGTGCGCCGTGTGCGCCGCGTCGGGAGCCCGCAGCACGATGTAGGTCAGCGACAGCGTGATGGCGGCGCCCTGACCGAGCCCGAGCAGCGTCATCCACACCCAGGGCGCGGCTCCTCCCGGCACGACGAGGAGGCCGATCAGCCCCGCTGCGCACAGCAGCGTCGAGAGCAGGACGGGCAGCCACGTCGGCCGGATACGTCGCAGCATCATCGGCGCGAGGAGCGCTGCCGCGACCCCGGGGAAACTCGAGTACGACAGCAACAGACCGGCATCGGCCAGCGGTACTCCGGCGTCCTGCAGCATCGTCGGGATCCATGTCAGCGCGGCGTAGTAGCTCAGACTCTGCAACCCCATGAACACCGTGACCGCCCACGCGACCGGGTCGCGCAGCAGCACCGACATCTGCGGCTCGTCCCGCGGCTCCGCGATCGCGTCGCCGGGCGTTCCGGCCACGCTCGCGGACCCGCGCACCGCCCGGGGCAGCCAGACCAGCAGCGCGAGGACCGCGGGAACGGCCCAGAACGCCAGCGCGCCACGCCATGACCCGTCGAGCGCGGTCATGAGCGGCACCGTGAAGGCGGCGGCCGCGGCAGCGCCCACGAACAGCGCCGTGGAGTACAGCCCCATCATCAGACCGAGACGGTGCGCGAAGTCCTGCTTGATCACCGCGGGCATGCAGACGTTCGCGACCGCGATACCCGCGCCGACCAGCACCGTGCCGCCGAAGAGCGCCACCGGAGAGTCGAGGAGGCGGGTGCCGATGCCGACCGCCACGACGACCATCGTCAGCGCGAGCAGCCGATGCAGCCCGATCCGGCGGGTCAGCGTGGGGGTGAGGAAGGCGAAGGCACCGAAGGCGAACACGGGGATCGTCGTCAGCAGACCTGCCGCCGCGGAGGGGATGCCGAGGTCGCGCTCGATCGCCGGGAGCACCGGGCCGACCGAGGCGACGCCCATCCGGAGATTCAGCGCGATCAACAGCAGCCCGACGCCCACGTAGACCCCGAACAGGACGCCGCCGTGACGAGCCGACGGCGTGGTCAGCGGGGTCGGGGCGGTGTCGAGCGGCTCGTGCATCGTGGTCATGCTTCGAGTCCAGCACCCGGGCACCGCATCAGAAAACACGTAAACTGCAACGCGATGTCGAATACACGCCAATCCGCTCGGCTCGTCGATCTGAGCCTGGTCGACTTCGACGCCCTCGCCACTCTGCCGATGGAGGGCGCCTACCGCTTCGCGCACGCCGAGACCTCACCGCGCCATGCCCATCCGCTCGGACACCTGGTGCATGCGGCTTCGGGAGTGCTCTCACTGCTCACCGACGACGGGGCCTGGATCGCGCCATCGACGCGCATGGCGTGGGTGCCCGCCGGCGCGGAGCACCGTCATCGCGCGCACGGACGCACCGACATGCGCATCGTCCACCTGACCGCGGAGCTCGCCGCGCGGCTGCCGACCACCCCCGCCGTCCTCGTCGCGACGCCGCTCGCACGAGAGGCAGTCCTGGCGATGACATCCGACCGCCCCCGCAGCGCGGGCGCGCTGGAGCACCTGCGCCGGGTCATCGTCGACGAGGCGATCACCGCCCCCGAGCAGCCGCTGCATCTGCCGGAACCGCGCGACCCGCGTCTGCGTCGGGCGGCCCGCATCGTCGAGGACGACCTCGCCACGCCCGTGAACCTCGGCGAGCTCGGCATGCGCACCGGAACCACCGAGCGGACCCTGAGCCGCCTGTTCCCTCGGGAGACCGGCATGGGATACCGGCAGTGGCGTCTCCAGCTGCGCGTGCATCGTGCGCTCGTCCTGCTCGCCGACGGCACCTCGGTGACCGAGACGGCCGCGGCCTGCGGGTGGGCGACGACCAGCCAGTTCATCCAGCAGTTCACACCGCTCGTGGGGATGACCCCCGGCCGCTACCGTCTGTCTCAGCACTCGGCGTGATGCGGTCGGCTCAGACCGCGCGCACCATGCACACGAGCCGCTCGCGATCGTCCCACGAGGGCACCCGCTCGAATCCCCGCGATTCATACAGACGCACGGGACCATCACGCCAGTCCCACACCGACAGCCGCACCTGCACGGCACCGAGAACGGCCGCATCGTCGAGGGCGGCGTCCAGCAGCGCCGAACCCACCCCGCGACCGCGCGCCGCAGGCTCCGCCCACAGGCGCTTGACCTCCGCCACCTCGTCGCGCACCGAGAGGACCACGACGCCGACGACGCGTGCGCCCAGCAGCGCCACACGCACCCGGTGCGCGGCGTACGCCGCCGCAGGGTCTTCGACCTCGCGCAGGTAGCGTTCGGGCAGCGGCGGCACGGGATCGGGGGCGGCCCCGTGCTCCTGCAGGCTCTTCTCGAGCTCGGTCTGCTGCAGATAGGCGCGCACTGCCGCGCCGACCTCGATCGCATCAGGTCCCGTGAGGTCGGCGAGGCGGATCAGCGGTCGGTCGAGCGCTGATCCCGCAGCGGTGCTCATGTTCAGTCGCAGCCGCAGCCGCCGGACGGGGTCTTCACCATGAAGCACACGTCGCACACGCCGTAGTCGCGCTCCTCCACGGGCTTCGGGGCCTTCTCGGCGCGGGGCGCGGAGACACGAGGAGTCGTCGCGCGCTTCGCCGCACGCGGCGGCGTCAGCGGGATGAACTCGCTCGGGTGGCTGACGTAGAAGTACGGTGCGCGCCCCTCGCTCGGCTGCAGTCGCAACGGGGCGGATCCGACGACGAGACGCTCGTCTTCGGTGAAGCCGTTCGTGTAGGTGCGCCCGATGTGGAGCGGAGCGCCCTCGCCACGGCGGATCGCCTCGATGTAGCGACCGCGGTCGATGAACGAGCTGATCCCGATCTCTTCGACGATGGCGGTGATGAACGCGTGGTTGGACGGATCGATGCGATGCGCGCGCAACGCTTCCGGGAGCGAACGGTATGGACGGGAGGTGCCTGCGGGGGTCGGCCCCTGTGCTTCTTTCATCAGTTCCAGGATCGCACGCCCAGAGGGGTGCGTTCGACCGTTTTCCGCTCGTATACGTGCCAAACTGACGTCATGGCCCAGGCGACGATCATCGGCTCCGGCCCGAACGGGCTCGCCGCAGCCGTCACGCTCGCCCGCGCCGGCTACCGGGTGCGAGTGCTCGAGGGCGCCGACACGATCGGAGGCGGCGTACGCACCAGCGAATCCACTCTTCCGGGGTTCCGGCACGACGTCTGCTCCGCCGTGCACCCGGCCGCCCTCGCCTCCCCGTTCTTCCAGGCGTTCGGCCTCGACCGGCGCATCGAGTGGATCCGCCCCGAGGCCTCGTACGCCCACCCGCTCGACGACGGACGCGCGGCGATCGCGTGGCGCGACATCGAGCGCACGGCGGCCGCGCTCGGAGTCGACGGCTCCGCCTGGACCTCGCGCCTGCGTCCGCTCAGCACGCACATCGACGGCGTCGTCGACTTCACCGGCAATCAGCTGCTTCGCCTCCCCCGCGACCCGGTGACCGCCGCCCGCTTCGTGATCCGCATGCTGGACCAGGGAACCCCCCTGGCCGCTCGCGCCTTCCGCACCGAAGAGGCTGCGGCTCTGCTCTCGGGGGTCGTCGCCCACGCGAACTCCGCCCTGCCCTCGTTGGCGGGTGCCGCCGCCGGCCTGCTGCTCGCCGCACTCGGGCACGCGGGCGGCTGGCCGTATCCGCGGGGCGGAGCGCAGCGCATCGCCGACGCGATGGTCGCCGACCTCGAGCAGCACGGCGGCACGGTCGAGGCGGGCACGCCTGTCTCCGACCTGGGGACTCTGGACTGGGGCGATCCCCGTCGCGGGGACCTGCTGCTGCTGAACACCTCACCGCGGCTCGCGCTCACGCACCCCGACGTTCCTGCGGGTTACGTCCGTGCGCTCCGTTCGTACCGGTACGGGCCGGGAGCCGCGAAGGTCGACTTCGCCCTCGACGGACCGGTCCCGTGGGCGAACCCCGACGTCGCCCACGCGCCGACCCTGCATCTGGGCGGCACGCGCGCCGAGGTCTGGGCGAGCGAGAACGCCGTCGCCGCCGGACGAGTGAGCGCACGGCCCTATGTGCTCGCCGTGCAGCCCTCGATCCTCGACGATTCCCGCGCTCCCGCGGGCAAGGCGGTGCTCTGGGCCTACATCCACGTGCCGCCGGGATCGGACCTCGACCCGACCGAGTCGATCACCGCGCAGGTCGAGCGCTTCGCACCGGGCTTCCGCGACCTCATCCTCGCCCACCACGCGGTGCCGGCATCGTCGCGCGAGGCGGTCAACCCCACGGAGATCGGTGGCGACATCTCCGGCGGAGTGTTCGACATGCGCCAGGCGCTGCGGCGCCCGATCCTCTCCCCCACCCCCTGGCGCACGCCGATGCACGGCGTCTACCTGGCATCCGCCGCGACACCCCCGGGTCCGTCCGTGAACGGCATGGCCGGTTGGCACGCTGCCCGCACAGCTCTGCGGGATGCCGGTGAACCGGCGACCCTGGCCGACCTCTTCGACTGATCCCCTCCCCTTCCGCCGCGGATCGCCTGCGGCCAGGATGGGACCATGCGCTACGAGATCCCCGCTCCGATGCTCGCCAAGGCGGTGCCGGCGGTACCGGACCCGGCGAAGACCCCCGGCGGGCTGCTGTACGAGCCGAAGTGGGACGGATTCCGCGGGCTCATCGCCTGGGACGGCGAGACGGTGGAGATCGGGTCGCGCGGCGCGAAGCCCCTGACCCGCTACTTCCCCGAACTGGTCGAGGCGATCCCCGATCTGCTTCCTGGACCCTGCCTGCTCGACGGCGAGATCGTGGTCGCCACCGGGGCCCACGGATCGCAGCGCCTGGATTGGGAGGCGCTGAGCCAGCGCATCCACCCCGCGGCTTCACGCATCGCGAAGCTCTCCGTCGAGACACCTGCGATGTTCGTCGCCTTCGACCTGCTCGCCTCAGGGGAAGATGATCTGCTCGCCGAGTCCTTCGAGGCCAGGAGGGCACGTCTCGAGACTCTCATGGAGGGCGTCGAGCATCCGCTGCACCTCACGCGCACGACCCGTGATCGGGATGCGGCGGTGCGCTGGCTCGCCGAGTTCGAGGGCGCGGGTCTCGACGGCGTCGTCGCGAAGCCGCTCGACCAGCCCTACGCCCCGGGCAAGCGCACCCTGTTCAAGATCAAGCACGCCCGCACGGCCGACGTCGTCGCGCTCGGCTACCGCATCCACAAGTCCGGTTCAGGAGTCGGCTCGCTCCTGGTCGGGCTGTACGGCGGCGACGGAGTGCTTCGTCAGGTCGGCGGAGTGGCGGCGTGGAGCGACGCCCGCCGACAGGAGCTCGTCGAGGAGCTCGCCCCGCTGGTCGAACGTGACGAAGCAGGAGACGCCGTGACCGCGGAGGGCGAGAGGTCGCGGTTCAGCGGATCGAAGGATGTGAGCTTCGTGCGTCTGCGCCCCGAGCGGGTGCTCGAGGTGCGCTACGACCAGCTCGAAGGCGCCCGCTTCCGCCACACCGTGCAGTTCGAGCGCTGGCGCCCCGATCGCGATGCCCGCTCGTGCACCTACGAGCAGCTGGACACCGTCGCCGGCTACGACCTCGCGGATGTCCTGAGCTGAGCTGTCCTGGGCCGAGGGACGTCAGTCCTTCTCCGCCGGCGCGCCGTCGTCGTCCCAGTTCGCCGCCACCTTCTTGCTCGGCTGCACGCGTGGGGGCTCCCCCGGCATCTTGGGGAACTCCGGCGGGAAGGGCAGCTCTCCGAGCCCGTTCTCCCTGTCGCGCTCCCACCACTCCAGCAGCGTGTCGATGCGTCCCGGTGCGTCCTGCATCGCGGCCCAGGGATCGCCGACCTCCTGCAGGCGCTTCGGGATGCTGCGCACCGTGAACGCGGTCGGGTCGAGGCCGTCGAGCTCGTCCCACGCCACGGGTGTCGAGACGGTCGCGCCGGGAAGCGCGCGAGGGCTGTAGGCGCCGGCCATCGTACGGTCGCGGTTGGCTTGGTTGAAGTCGACGAAGATGCGCTCGCCGCGCTCTTCCTTCCACCAGTTCGTCGTGACCTGATCCGGCATCCGCCGCTCCAGCTCGCGGCCGGCGGCGATCACGGCATGCCGCACGTCCAGGAACTCGTGCGTCGGCTCGATCGGCGCGAACACGTGCAGGCCTCTGTTGCCGCTGGTCTTGGCGAACGCGTCCAACCCGGCCTCGCGCAGCACCTCGCGCAACGCGTGGGCGGCCCTCACGGCATCCGCGAAGTCGGTGCCGGGCTGCGGGTCCAGGTCGATGCGCAGCTCGACCGGGTTGTCGGCATCGGTGGCGAGCGACGCCCAGGGGTGGAACACGATCGTGTTCATCTGCACGGCCCACACGATCGCGCTCGCCCGGTTCAGGACGATCTGCGGATGCTGACGCCCACTGTTGTAGGTCACCGTGACGGCGTCGACGAAGTCCGGGGTCCCCTTGGGCGGGTTCTTCGAGAAGAAGCCCTCGGCCCGCGCTCCGCCTGCGGGGCCGATGCCGTCGCGGAACCGCTCGAGCGACACCGGGCGGTTGCCGTTCGCAGCCAGGAACGGCACCGCCACCAGCTGCACGTACTCCGCCAGCTCCGCCTTGGTGATGCCGAGGTCGGGCCACACCACTCGATTCGGGCTGGAGAGCGCGACCTCACGCTCGCCATCGGAGTCGGCGACGATCAGGGTCACGCGTTCGGAGGCCATGCTCCGACCCTAGAGCGCCGCCCGGACAGACGGAACCCCGCGCGCCTCGACGGCGCGCGGGGTTCGCATCGGTCGCGTCGGATCAGTCGCCGAGGTCGACCGCCAGTACGAGAACCGGCGTGAGTGCATCCCGCTCGACGACGATCGAGGGGCCGGCCGAGTCGACGATCACGCCGGCGATGTCGGTGTGGCTGGTGAGCACCTTCGCCAGCTGCTCGGGCGCGAACGGGAGCGGACGGTCGCCGCGTCCCAGCGCGATGACCTCGAGCGGGTGCGAGAACAGCTGCAGGAATCGGCGGCCGTCGGTGGTCTGCGCCTCGGCGATACCGACGGGGCCACCGCCGGAGCCGTCGTTGACCGCCACCCACATCCGCTTCGTGGCGAGGGCTTCGCCGACCTTGACGACGGAATCCTGCTCGCGCGGGGCGGCGAGGATGCTCTTCACGGTCATGTCGACATCGGCCTGCTCGAGGGTCTTCTGCAGAAGCTCGGTCGGGAACACCACACGGTGCGGCGCCGAAGCGTTGTCGACGATGAGTCCGGCGAAGTCGCCGGACACGACCTGCTGCAGCACCGAGGTGACCGGCTGGGCGACGGCCGACGTCCCCGACGGGTCCGCCTCGAGCTGCACGGAATCGCGCACCGCGCCGGCCGAGCTGAACGCCAGCATGTACTGACGGTCTTCGGCGTCGCGCACGACGGCGACGGAGAGCGGCTTGCCCTCGCTGATCTGTGCGCGCGCATCGCCGTTCACACGGATGTACAGGTGACCCTGGAGCGCCTGACGCATCACGCCGAGAAGCTGGTCGTTGGTCGCGCCCGCCTCGATCTCGGTGAGGGCTTCGCGCAGCAGCACGTTGTCCTTCATGCCGGCGACGGTCTCGGTCTGCTCGGGCGGCATCGCGGAGGCGAGAGGCAGACGCCGCTCCTCTGGCGCCTGCGGCTGAGCGGTCGGAGGCGGCGTGGTCCGCGGTGCGGCGGGCGCCGCAACCGGCTGCGCGGCGGTGGTCGGCGCACCGTCGGCGCTCGGCAGCGCCACCTCGGGCCCCGCTTCCGCGCCGACGCCCCGGAAAGCCTGCACCGAGATGCCGATCGACGGTGCCGCGACGGGCTGCTCCGCCTCGACGGTGGGCGCGTCGGTCGGGCGCGTATCGTCGTGCGCGGCGTCGGTCTCGACGGCCTCGGCGGTGGGGGCGACGGCATCGTCACCGGACTTCTTGCGGCGGGAGAAGAGGGCCATATGAGCCAGCCTAACCGGCAATCCGACCGGTGTTTCGCCGAAGCGGAAACACCCGCGGCGGGCTAGATCTTCTCGATCGGTGCGACCTTGATGAGGAGCTTCTTCTGTCCTGCCGAGTCGAATCGCACGTGGGCGATGCGCTTCGCACCCTCACCCGTAACCGCGTCCACTCGCCCCTCACCGAAGTCGACGTGACGGATGCGATCGCCGGCGGTGAGTTCGAGGTCGCCGTTGTCGCGCATCTTGGCCGTGACCCGGTTGGGGAACTTGTCCATCGCCGTCGACAGCGGCTTCAGGGAGTCGCGCCCCGGCAGCGACTTCACCGCGAACCGGTCGCCTGAGCCCGAACCGCCGAAGCCGCCCTGGCGACGTGCGTTCAGTGCGCGCGACTGCATGCCGCCGCGCGAGTTCACATCGCCCGGCGACTGTCGCCAGTCGATCAGGCCCGCCGGGATCTCCTGCAGGAAGCGGCTGGGCATCGCGACAGTGACCTCGCCGAACTGCGCCCTCGTCATCGCGAGGGAGAGGTGCAGACGCTTGCGGGCACGCGTGATGCCCACATAGAAGAGTCGACGTTCCTCTTGCGGTCCCCCGGGCTCGCCGGCCGAGATGCGGTGCGGGATGAGGTCTTCCTCGACGCCGGTGACGAACACGGCGTCGTACTCCAGACCCTTGGCCGTATGCATGGTCATGAGCGAGACCGAGCCCGACTCGTCGTCGAGGTCATCGGCATCGGAGACCAGAGCGACCTCGGTGAGGAAGTCGACGATCGTGCCCTCGGGGTTGTTGCGCGCGAAGTCGCGGGCGACGGCGACGAACTCGTCGAGGTTCTCCACGCGCGCCTCGTCCTGCGGATCGCGGCTCGCACGCAGTGCGTCGAGATAGCCGCTCTTGCCCAGAAGCAGACTCAGGCCGTCGGCTACCGCGGTGGGTGGCGGCAGCTCGCCGCTGGCGGGTGTCAGGATGGCGGCGGCTTCGGCGAGCACCGCGTCGAGCTGACCGATCGCCGCCTGGATCTTCGGCCCGACGCCGAGCTGGCCCGGCATCGACAGCGCATCGCGGAAGCTGATGCCGTTCTCCTCGGCGAACCGGGCGATGGCCGTCTCGGTCACGTCTCCGATGCCGCGCCGTGGCTTGTTCAGGATGCGCCGCACCGACATCTCGTCGGCGGGGTTCGCGACCGCGACGAGATACGCGAGCGCATCCTTGATCTCGGCACGGTCGTAGAACTTCGTGCCGCCCATGATCTTGTACGGCACCGCGGAGCGGATGAAGATCTCCTCCAGCGCACGGGACTGCGAGTTCGTGCGGTAGAACACCGCCATCTCGGAGTAGGGCATACCGGCCCGGTGCAGCGCCTCGACCTCATCGGCCACGAACTGCGCCTCGTCGTGCTGCGAGTAGCCCGTGAAGCCGATGATGGGATCGCCGTCGCCCTTGTCGCTCCAGAGCTTCTTGTCCTTGCGATCGAAGTTGTTGCCGATCACCGCGTTCGCCGCCGACAGGATGTTCTGCGTCGACCGGTAGTTCTGCTCGAGAAGCACCACTCGAGCACCCGGGAAGTCGCGTTCGAACTCGCTGATGTTGCGGATGTCCGCCCCGCGGAACGCGTAGATCGACTGGTCGGAGTCGCCGACCACGGTGAGCGAGGCGCCGGGCTCACCGGCATCCGCCGTTGGCGCCGGATCGGGCTCGAAGATCATCATGCCGTTGGAGGCATATGGATCGGGGGCGGAACCCGCAGCCCCCGACAAGGGGCGCGTGAGCTCGTGGATCAGCGAGTACTGGGCGTGGTTGGTGTCCTGGTACTCGTCGACCAGGATGTGGCGGAAACGGCGGCGGTAGGTGTCGGCGACCTGCGGGAACGCCCGGAACAGGTAAACGGTCTGCCCGATCAGATCGTCGAAGTCGAAGGCGTTGGCCTTCTGCAGCTGCCGCTGGTAGTCGGCGAAGACCTCGACGAAGACCCGTTCGGCCGGATCGCTCATGTTGGCCTGGCGCGCGTACGACTCGGCGTCGGACAGCTCGTTCTTGAGCTTGGAGATGCGCGACTGCACCGACGCGGGCGTGAGCCCGTAGGCGTCGGCCTCGTGCTCCTTGACCAGGCGCTTGAGGAGCGCCCGCGAGTCGCCGGAGTCGTAGATCGTGAACGACTTGGTGTAGCCGAACTGCTCGGCCTCACGGCGCAGGATGCGCACGCACGCGGAGTGGAACGTGGAGATCCACATGCCACGCGCCGCGTCGCCGATCAGTCCCTCGACACGCTCGCGCATCTCTCCGGCGGCTTTGTTGGTGAAGGTGATCGCGAGGATCTGACTCGGCCATGCCTCCCGCCCGCGCAGCAGCGAGGCGATGCGGCGGGTGAGCACGCTGGTCTTGCCCGATCCGGCCCCCGCGACGATGAGCAGCGCGGGACCGCGATAGGTGACGGCCTCGAGCTGCTGCGGGTTGAGGCCGGCGAGGAGATCGTCCTGTCCAGGGGCTCCCGACGAGCGAGGACCGGTGGTGGAGGGGACGATGAGAGGAGCTTCGGTCATGGCCTTATGAGTCTAGGCGTCGGCACCGACACCACGGCACGGGATCCCGGGGCGCAGACGGCGGGAGGAGGGGTGCGCGGTCGGCCTGCGCACCCCTCCTCCGGCTCAGGCTTCGCGTTTCCGACGGCGGACGGCCACCGCACCGGCGGTGAGGAGCATCAGTGCCAGGGCGACGGCGGCCACGGGGAGCTCGGAGCCGGTGGTCGCGAGTCCACCTGCACCTGTGCCGGTCCCGGCACCGGTGCCCGTCCCTGCGGCGATGCGGATGTCCGCCCAGCCGAGGATCCCACCGCTCGCGTCGAACACGGCGATCCGGTGCGCGCCGAGTGGTGCGTCGGCGGGGATCGTCACCGCGATCGTGCCCGCGGAGGTGAGCGTCCCCGACGCGATCCGCGACGGGTCGGAGTACATCCACACCGACACCTGCGCGCCCGCACTCTTCACACCGACGGTGACGGTGACCTTCTGCCCTGGGGTCGCGATCGAGGGGTCCACCGTCAGACCGTTGCGGTTGTCGTCGACGAGGCCGGTGCCCGGAAGCGGCGGGGTCTCGCCGCCCGGGTTCTCACCGCTGGCTCCGGGGAGCGTCCCGGTGCGCAGCGCTTCGGACGCGAAGCCGTCGGCGAACCACCACACCGGACGCTGCCCGTCGACCGACAGCGAGGCCGGCGCGGTCGCGAAGCCCTCGTTGTTGATGTCGGGCATGCCGGCGGGGCGGGCGTAGTGGGCGGTGCCCGG
Organism: Microbacterium maritypicum; assembly: GCF_008868125.1. Classification (NCBI taxonomy): domain Bacteria; kingdom Bacillati; phylum Actinomycetota; class Actinomycetes; order Micrococcales; family Microbacteriaceae; genus Microbacterium; species Microbacterium maritypicum. The sequence continues at coordinate 722,035 of NZ_WAAQ01000002.1, read as the reverse complement.
CTGCGCGGTGCCGTTCAGCGTGATCTCCGCCGAGCGGCCCTGGCAGCCGTCGTCGCACACGGCCCACAGCGTCTTGCGCACGCTGTCGTAGTCGAGCGCCATCACTCCGGTGAGACCGGGGGCGATCTCCGAGACCAGCGTCGCCGAACCGTCGGACCCGAGGGCGAAGGCGTAGACGTGGCCGTTGTCCTCGACCGCGACGAAGAACAGCCCACCGCCGTGACCGGCGTAGCTCTTCGGGTCGTACGCCGCGCTCTTGCTGTCGTCGAAGAGCTTCCCGGCCAGCGCCGAGTCCGGCACCCACTGCACGGCCTCCATGCCGAGGTTCGCACCCACGGCCGGCAGCAGAGAGGTCAGGTCCCATTCCTGCTGAGCGACGAGGTCGCCGTTCGAGGCGTCGGGATCGACCTTGAGCACCACGTTCTGATTCACACCCTTGGCGCTGTTGTCCCGTTCGGAAGCCACGTACACGAAGCCGTCGCCGTCGACCGTGATGCCCTCGGTGTCGGGGCCCGCGGCCGCCGGGTTCGCGGCATCCTTCTGGAAGCGCACGCGCTTGCCCGCATCCCATCCGTCGACCTTCTCGATCGAGCCGTCGGCATGCGCCTCGAGCTTCCAGATCCGGCCCTCGCCGTTGTCGACCGCCCAGAGGAAGGCGCCATCGGCGGTCTCCTGCACGTCGAGTCCTGAGCTGTCTTCGAGGAACGTCGGGATGCTGTCGACCACGCGCACGTCGGCAGAGCCGGGCCACGTCGCCACCGCGATCTCTCCCGCGCAGACGTTGGCCGCGCTCTTCGTGGATTCGGCCGTGCCGGCGAAGGCACCCGTGGTGTCGGGGCAGCGGCCCCAGGTGGTCGCCGCGTGGCCGTCGCCCCAGGAGGCCTCGTCGACGAGCAGGTCGCCGTCGAACACCCGCACCGCATCGCCGGCGCCGAGGCCGAAGCCGAGCTGGGCCCGCTCGATCACGAGGTACTCCCCCGCGCCGATGCTGGTGCCGGCCGGGATCGCGTAGGCGTGGGTGTCGTCGTCGTCCTTCACCACGATGCCCGACACATCGAGCGCGGTGCCGGTCGGGTTGACCAGCTCCACCCAGTCGTCGGGCGAGCCGCCGTCGGATTCGACCTCGTTGATGCGCACGGGGTTGCCGCAGGCGTTGCGCAGTCCCTTGGTCGAGACCGCGATGTCGATGAGATCGCCCGTGCCGTCCGCACAACGGGCGAGGACGCCGGCGGCGTGCGCGGCGTACGTGTGCTCGTCGACCGTGTTGCCGTTCGCGTCACGGACGGTGACGGTGTCGCCGTTGCCGAGTCCGAAGACGAAGTTCCCCGGCTGGTCGAAGACGAAGTAGCCGCCCGGCTGCACGATCGTGCCCGCCGGCAGCGGTGTGGTCTCGGCTGCATGGCCTGCGGGGTCGTTGTCCATCACTGTCCAGCCGGACAGGTCGACTGACGTGGTGCCGGTGTTCACGACCTCGACCCAGTCGGTGGCATCGCCGTTCGACTCGATCTCGTTGATGACGACGTCGGGCATGACACACGAATTCGTCGCACCCGGAGTCGGTCGGGCGAGCACGAAGCCGCCGACGCCGTCCGGGCATCGTGCGAGTGTGGCTGCGGCGAAGTCTCCGTCGATCGCGGCGTGCCCCTGCCACGGCAGAGTGTCGTCGATCATCGCGCCGGAGGCATCGTAGAGGCGGATGCGGTCGGCGCTGCCGATGCCGATCGGCTCACGGAACGCGGCTTCGACACCGCCGGAGAGACCCACCGTCCCCTCCTCGACGACGAGGAACTGTCCCGCTCCGATCTGCGTGCCGTCGAGGAACTGCCAGCGGTGGTCATCGGAGTTGTCGCGGATCTCGTAGCCCGAGATGTCGAGCGCCTCGGTGCCGGGGTTGTGGAACTCCACCCAGTCGGCGGGCTGCGAGTCGACCTCGTTGATGACGATGGAGCCGGCGACCGGTGCGACCGAGCAGTCGTTGGGGGTGCCGGGCGTGGCCGCCGTCGCCGGTGCCCAGGCCCCCGTGCCGTCGGGGCAGCGCGCCCACACCGACAACGGTGCGGTGTTCTCGTAGGCGTAGGAGTCGACCTCGGTGCCGCTCGGGTCGAAGAGCACGACCTCGTCGCCCTTGCCGAGCCCGAAGGCGAAGTCGACATCCTTCACGAGCACCAGGAACTCCCCCGGAGCCAGCGAGGTACCCTGCGGAGCCGTGCCGAAGCTGTCGCGCTTCTCATCGGCGATGGTCCATCCGGTGAGGTCGACCGTCTCCGCTCCGGCGTTGTAGATCTCGACCTGGTCGGCGAGACCGGTCGCCGCGTCGTCGTAGACGATCTCACTCAGCACGAGACTCGGAGCGGCCGAGACCGTCTCGGAGGGGATGCCGGGATCGGCACCGATCGCGGCGGCGGGAGTGGCGAGCAGGGCGGCGGCGCTCAAGGCGCACACCGCCGCGACCGCCGCTGCACTGTGCAGGCGGGGCATGGAGGACTCCTGGGTGGCTGGGCCGGCGGTCCCCGCTGGTCGCGGGGCCGACCGGGAGGGGACTCAGTCGGGTACCAGCCCAGACCACCGATCCCGCGTGGCCGCAGAGGATCCCTCGGGTGCACGGCAGATGAACGGGAGGTGGCGATTGCCCGCATCCTCGTCGTCGGCGCACTCGGTGCCGCTCCGGTCGCACATCCTGTCGCCTGCCGCGGCTCAGCGCGACAGGAGGTGCGACCGGAGCATTCAGGCGATGCGGGTTCCCGGAGGCAGACGTCGAGCCGGCGTCCGAGTGCGCGCCCAGGCGCCGGCGAACAGCGAGCCCGCGATGACGACCTGTACGCCGAGGCCGACGAACCAGCTCGGCACCGACGAAGCGATCACCTCTTCGGCCGTAGGTGTCTGGCCATCCCCGTCGCACGGGTCCCAGCGCTGCTCGAGCGGAGACTGCTGGGCGCTGCGCAGGCCGTACTTGATCTGACCGAACATGTCGACCGGATACCCCTCCGGCGAGAACTCGGTCGGGGTCGCATCGGCGAGGACGATGAACGGGTTCGCGGCGAGCGTCCACCAGACCAGGTCGAACCGCGGCACCTCCTGCGTGCTGTTGACCTCCCAGCGATCACAGTCGGGGTTGCCGTTGGCGTCGTACGGACGCGAATAGACGGTCGCCTCGCTGCGCACCGCCATGCCGCCGAGCCCGAACGCGATGAGCGTACCGAACACGAGCGCGGCGACGACCAGATAGGTCGTCGCGACCGAGAACAGCGGACGGGCGATGAGTCCGCTCAGACCCACGCCGATCGCGGCCACGATGATGATCTCCGCCGCGAGCACGAGCAGCGAGACGAGCAGCACGACCGGGTTCGCTCCTCCTCCCAGCAGCGACAGGGCGAGGAAAGGCAGCGCGACGACGAGGAACGCTCCGCCGGTGGCGACCGCCGCGACGAGTTTGCCGAGCATGATGTCACCGGTCGATGCGGCGGTCACCTGCACCGCGGCGAGCGTCGCCGCATCCCGATCCCCGTTGATCGCATTGCCGCTGAGCGTCGGCGACACCAGCACGACGAGCAGCAGCACGATGTTGACGACGATCGAGTACACGCCGGCGCCGATGGCATCGCCCCAGGAGTACACGGCGAACGAGAGCCCCGTGACGCCGACCAGCACCAGGGCGAAGACGCCCAGCAGCACGTACCAGCCCACGCTGCGCAGGCGCTGGGTCAGTTCGAGTCGGGCGATGATGCCGATGTTCGCGAGACTCATGCGCCCGCCTCCGTTCCGGTGGGTGCCTGGTGTGGTGTCGCGTGCTGCAGGTTCAGGAACGTGTGCTCCAGCTGGCTCTGCGCCGGTGCGAACTCCACGACAGGGAGTCCCGCTTCGACGAGATGCCGCAGGGCCTGCGCCGCGGCGTCCTCCCCCTCGAACCCGACGAGCACCGCGCCGCGATCCTGGGCGAGCGACTCGGGGGCGATGCCGAGGTTCGAGGCCACCTGCCAGGCATCGGCGTTCATCCGCTCCGGGGTCGCGCCGGCGAGGCGCACCCGCCAGGCGCGCACCATGCTCCGGGCGGGAGCGGCATCGACGACGGCACCGGCGACGAGGAACACCGCGTCGTCGACGACCTCCTCGAGCTCCGAGAGGATGTGGCTCGAGATCAGCACCGTGCGACCCTCCGCCGCGAAACGGCGCAGCAGCACGCGCAGCTGCACACGCGCCTCCGGGTCGAGGCCGGAAGCCGGCTCGTCGAGGAGCAGCACCTTCGGGTCGTGCACGAGGGCACGGGCCAGTCCGAGCTTCTGCTTCTGCCCGCGGGACAGCACCTTCGCGGGGGAATCGGCGAGGTCGGCGAGCCCGACGAGCGCCAGCAGCTGCTCGGCACGGACCGCGGCCTCGGGCTTGTCGATGCCGTACAGGCGAGCGGTCGTGACGATGGTCTCCCGCGCCGTGAGCGACGGCCAGGCGCCGAGAGCGTCCGGCATCCACCCGAGAAGACGTCTCGCCGCCAGCGGATCGACGGATGGATCGACACCCCCGATGCTGATCGTCCCGGTGTCGGGGGCGAGGAGGGAGGCGAGCATCAGGAGCAGCGTCGTCTTGCCTGCTCCGTTCGGCCCCACGAGGCCGGTCACGCGGCCGGGCTCGGCCCGAAGAGTGGCCCCCCTCACCGCCTGCACCGTCCCGAACGCTCTACTGACGTCTTGCACCACGATTCCGGTCATGCGGTCAGTCTGGCATCGGGGAACCGTCGCACCCCGGACCTCGGGGCGGATGCTCAGGCCCACCCGAACACAGGTGACACAATCAGCTCATGCGCACGATCCTCAACATCATCTGGATCATCCTGGCCGGATGGGCCCTCTTCCTCGGGTACGTCCTGGCCGGCATCCTGCTGTGCATCCCGATCATCACGATCCCGTGGGCGATCGCCTCCTTCCGCATCGCCGCATACGCGATCTGGCCGTTCGGCCGCGAGGTCATCAGCAAGCCGACCGCGGGCGTCGGGTCGTTCCTCGGCAACGTGCTGTGGGTGATCCTCGCGGGGTGGTGGCTCGCGATCGGCCACATCGTCTCGGGCATCCTGCTGTGCATCACGATCATCGGCATCCCGATGGGCATCGCCGACTTCAAGATGGTGCCGGTCTCTCTCATGCCGCTCGGCAAGGAGATCGTCTCCACCCGCAGGGGCGCCTTCGACCGCACGCTCTGAGCGGGCTCCACGCACTCTGAGCCCGCGCGCAGGTCAGCTGCGGAAGAAGGCGACGCCCAGATCCGGATGATCGACGAACACGCCGTCGATGCCCTGGCGGGCGATGACTCCCCACTCCGCCTCGTAGTCGCCGTAGTCGCCGCGTCCACCCTGGCCGCGGAACTCCGCCGCGAGGAAGGCGTTCTCCGGGCGGCACGTCCAGGTGAACACCTGGAGGCCTCGTGCGTGCGCGTCGGCGACGATCGTGTTGCCGCGGTCGAGCAGCATCTTCTTGCTCACGCTGATGCCGTCGACGCGCCCGACGAGGCCGTCGAGCCCCTGGGCCTTCACCGTCGCCTTGTACGTGAGCGCGTGCGAGCCCTCGGCCGTCAGGAGGTCGTACGGACGCCCCGACGCCTCGATCAGATAGATGTACGACGCAGAGATCCCGCGCTCGCGCAGCTGACCGAGCACCGTCGACTCGAAGCACTCGATCACCAGCGGCAGCTCGCCCTCCGCCCATCCGGCCTCGCGCAGCTCGCGGTCGATCAGCGGGGCCAGGTCGAGGCCGATGCTCGCGAAGTACGTGGCGTGCTTGACCTCGAGCACCACACCGATCTCGCGTCCGTGCTCCGCCGACCCGTCACGCACGATGTCGAGCACGTCCCGCAGGCGCAGGATCGGCTGGGCACCGTCGAAGCTCGCACTCGACGTCCGCACCTCCGGCAGTCGTTCGCGGATCCGCAGCGTGGACAGCTCGGCCCAGGTGAAGTCCTCGCTGAACCATCCGGTCAGCGCCTGCCCGTCGACGCGCTTGGTCGTCTTGCGGTCGGCGAACTCGGGATGCTCGGCCACATCGGTCGTGCCCGAGATCTCGTTCTCGTGCCGCACGATGAGCACACCGTCCTTCGTCGCCACGACGTCGGGCTCGACCGCATCGACTCCCATGGCGAGCGCGAGCTCGTAGGAGGAGCGACTGTGCTCCGGACGGTAGCCGGGCGCACCGCGGTGCCCGATGACGAGGGGTGATTTCCTGGGCACGCTCTCAGCGTAGAACACCCCGTCGACGTCCCCTCCCGAGTATCGTTGAGGCAAGAGACCTACTACCCCCCTTTGGAGTGAGGCCCACCAATGAGCAACTTCGCTTTCAACAACCCTGCTTTCCAGCAGCAGGACCCGCGCAACGTCGCGACGTACCCGGGCGGACCTCAGGCTGCCCAGGGCGCGCAGAACGCCTCGCTCCAGCACGGGGCGATGGACGCCGCCGCCAACGCACAGCTCGAAGGCATGTACGCCGCCCCGCCGGCCGGTGCCATCGAAACCGACCGCATGTCGGTCGAGGACACGGTCTGGAAGACCGCCGGCCTGTTCGGCATCCTTCTCGTCACCGCCGCGATCGGCTGGGTGCTGACGCTCGGTGGCCTGGATGTGCCGAAGTACAACCCGTACAGCGACTTCCAGCCCAACATGCTGCCGTGGATCGTCGGCGCACTCGGCGGCTTCGTGCTCGCGATGGTCATCACGTTCACGTCGCGCAAGAAGGTCCGGCCCGCGCTGATCTTCGCCTACGCCGCGTTCGAGGGCCTCTTCATCGGTGGCATCTCGTCGTTCTTCGAGGTCATCTACCCCGGCATCGTCTTCCAGGCGACCCTCGCGACCGTCTCGGTCGTCGGTGTGACCCTGGCCCTCTTCGCGAGCGGCAAGATCCGCGCGTCGAAGAAGGCGACCAAGATCTTCATGATCGCCATGATCGGCTACCTGGTCTTCTCGCTGCTGAACGTCGTCCTCATGTGGACCGGCGTGCTGCCCGAGGGACAGGCGTTCGGAATGCTCAGCGCCAACATCATGGGCATCCCGCTCGGTGTCATCATCGGCGTTCTCGTCGTGATCATGGCGGCGTACTCGCTCGTGCTCGACTTCGACCAGATCCAGCAGGGCGTCCGCAACGGCGCTCCCCGCCAGTACGGCTGGCTCGGCGCCTTCGGCATCATGGTCACGGTGGTCTGGCTCTACATCGAGATCCTGCGCATCATCGCGATCGTCCGCGGCAACAACTGACGTCGCACGTCACGAGATCACGAAGAGGTCCGTCTCCCGAGGGAGGCGGGCCTCTTTGCATACCCGGGGGCGTGCGCGCAAGGGGTTGGCACTCAGGCAGCGACATCGGCAATGTGGATGTCAGAAGCCCCGGCACCCCGGGGCTCCCGATCCACAGGAGCTGACCATGAGTTTTCTCGGCTTTCTTCTTCTCGGCCTCATCGCCGGAGCCATCGCCAAGCTGATCCTTCCCGGCAAGCAGGGTGGCGGCTGGTTCATCACGCTGCTCCTCGGCGTCGTCGGTGCACTGCTCGGCGGCTGGCTCGGCAGTCTGATCCTCAACCGTCCGCTCACCGAGTTCTGGGACCTCGGCACCTGGCTCCTCGCCATCGCGGGTTCCATCATCGTGCTCCTGATCTACGGCCTGATCGCCGGTCGCGGCCAGAAGGCGCGCAGCTGACACACCGGGGAAGCGACGTCGTGCACGTCGATCCCACCGCTCGTCCCCCTCGGCAGCTCCGGCTTCCGAGGGGGACGAGTCATTTCTCGGCCCCGCTCGCCTTCCGCTCCAGCAGCGCCCGCTCCCGATCGTTGCCAGCGAGACCGGCGGCGACGACGAACTCGCTCCTCGCCTCCTCCTCGCGCCCGAGCCGACGCAGCAGCTCACCCCGCGTCGCCGGCAGCAGGTGGTAGCCGCGCAGTGCCCCCGAACCCGTCAGCTCATCGACGATGCGCAGCGCGGACGCGGGCCCGGTGGCCATCGCGACGGCTGCGGCACGGTTGAGCTCCACGACCGGCGACGGGGAGATGCGGCCGAGTGCCTCGTACAGGAGCACGATCCGGTCCCAGTCGGTCTCATCGACCGACCGGGCAACCGCATGACACTCGGCGATCGCGGCCTGCAGGCAGTAGGCGCCGCGTCCGCGTCCGAGCGCGTCCGCTCTCGCCAGGGACGCCCGCCCGCGCGCGATGCGGCTGCGGTCCCAGCGCCTGCGGTCCTGGTCGGCCAGCAACACGGGGTCGCCGTGGCGATCCACCCGCGCGGCGAACCGCGCCGCCGTCAGCTCCATCAGCGCCAGCAGTCCGTGCACCTCGGGCTCCCGCGGCATCAGTGCGGCGAGCACCCGGCCCAGGCGGATGGCCTCGTCACTCAGCTCCGGACGCATCCACTCGGGACCGCTGCTGGCGGCATGGGCTTCGTTGAAGATCAGGTACAGCACGCCGAGGATCGCACCGATGCGCTGGGCGCGTTCCTCACGCGGGGGAACCTCGAACGGGGCGTTCGCGGCGGACAGCGTCTTCTTCGCACGGACGATGCGCTGTTGCACGGTGGCGGTCGGCACCAGGAAGGCGCGCGCGATCTCCTCGCTGGACAGCCCTCCCACGACACGCAGGGTCAGAGCGACCTGAGCCTCCCGGGAGAGCACAGGGTGGCAGGAGATGAAGATCAGACGCAGCACATCGTCGTCGACGACATCCGGATCCCACAGCAGGTCTCCGCCCTTCCCCTGTTCCTGCTCGAGGTCGTGCGCGAGCAGGGCGAGACGCTCGTCGAGGCGCTCCTGCCGTCGCCACCGGTCGACGGCCCTGCGCTTGGCCACCGCCGTGAGCCAGGCACCGGCGTTGCGAGGAACCCCCTCCGTCGGCCACTGCTGCAGCGCATCGACGAGCGCTTCCTGGGCCAGCTCTTCCGCGAGACCGAAGTCGCCGACCATCCGGGTGAGAGCACCGACGATGCGGGCGGACTCGATGCGCCAGACGGCGGAGACGGCGCGTTGGGCAGACCCGGGGTCGGGTGCCGAACGCGCCGTCTCACCGTGAGCGGAAGCGTGCATCGCCGCTATCGCCTCACTGCTGGGCGCGCTGAGCCTGCTCCTCGCGCCAGCCGGCTTCCTTCTCGATCCACTCGTTGTCGGCGGGGAAGTCCTCGACTCCGGTCACCCTGCGCACCTCGAGGTACGACCCGCGTCCGAGAGGCGCGCGGCTGGCCCACTCCGCAGCCTCTTCGCGGGAAGAGACCTCGAGGATCCAGAAACCGTTGAACAGCTCCTTGGTCTCGCCGTAGGGGCCGTCGGTGATGAGCGGCTTCTCGGCGCTGAAGTCGACCACGAAACCCTCGGCGGCGTCGGTCAGACCCTCGCCGGCGACGAGCACTCCGGCCTTCATCATCGACTCGTTGTACTTGCCCATGGCCTCGATGACCTGCTCGAACGGCATCTCCTTGTACGCCTCGACGGCCTCGTCGGTCGCGCGCATGATGAGCATGAACTTCATGATGTTCTCCTTGTTCGAAGGGCCGTCTCTCGACCCTCTCATCAATGACGTCGAACGGGAACGGCCCGGATCGACATCATCCCGGAATTCTCTCCGAAGAAAGTTCTCGCGGGCGGCACGGTGAGGGGTGGTCGCTCTACGAGGATCGCTCGACGACGGTCAAGCGCGACGCGACGGGCGCGCGGCGGCATCGGCGATCACGGCGGTGAGCGCGTCGAGCGAACGCTGAGGGCTCCACGCTGCAGCGACCGACGGAGCCTCGGCGCTCAGCACCGCGAGTCGTTCCGGGTCGGTCAGGAGTGCGCGGATCGCCTCGGAGAGCGCGTCGACGTCGCCACTGGGGACCAGCACGCCGCCGCCCTGCTCGAGCACGTCGCGGATGCCGTAGCGGGCGTCGTACGACACGACGGGCGCACCGTGCAGGAGCGCTTCCACGATCGACAACGGCTGCCCCTCGAAGGCGGTCGCGGTGACGATCATCGATGCCCGGTCGAGCACGGTTCCCGGTGAGTCGGTGTAGCCGGCGAGCAGCACGCGGTCGCCGGCGTCGAGCTCTTCGATGAGTGCCCGCAGTCGGTCCTCTTCGGGGCCTCCGCCCCAGATCTCCATCCGGGTGCCGGGAACGCCTGCGGCGAGGAACGCGCGGATGGCATGATCGATGCGCTTTCCGGGTGCGAGGCGGCCGAGCACGACCACCAGGCCGTCTTCGCGCAGATCATCGCGGCGTTCGACCGGCGCGATGGGGTTCGGCACCAGGACGTGAGAGGCCGAGGAGCCGAACCGTGCCACCACGTCGTCACGCTGCGTGGCGGTCGGCCAGATCACGGCGTCGAACCTGTCCGCCACGCGGAACCACCGCGTCCAGAGCGTGTTCATCGGCGCATCCGGGGTGTACGGCGCCTCCACGTGCATGGTGTGGATCGTGTGCAGGATGCGCAGGCGCGGGTCGGACCAGTCGGCGATGAGCTCGCCCAGCTGTCGGGACTCGCAGATCACGATGATCTGCCGGTCGCCGAACGCTTCCGTCACCGTGTCGAGCCAGGCCCGGTAGAGGCCGCGGAACCCGTGCAGAGCCCCGGCCACCGCACCCGCGGCGTCGTACACGAGCACGGGCTCCTCGGTCAGGTGCCAATCCGGGTTCCCCGGGATCACCGGCAGCGCGACGAACGGTCGCCCCTCGGGATCAGCCAGCACCCGGTACTCGACGTCGGGATCGGCGCTCACGGCGGCGTCGGCGGCGGTACGCAGCCAGTCGGCCGCTCCCCCGCCTTCCGCAACCGCTTCATCGAACAGATTGCGCAGACGCGAAGGGTCGGCGAGTGCGCCCTGCTCTGCGAAAGCCCGCCGGTGCTCGGCATGGTCGGCGGCGGTTCCCGGATCGAAGGTGAGCAGCTGCGGTCCCGTGCCGTCGGCGACACCGGCGGCGGCGAGCTGACGCGCGCGCGTGAGCGTCGCGATCGTGTAGCCGCCGTCCATACCGGGGATCAGCCGGCTGGACAGCACCACGTACACGGCGTCGGGAAGTGCCGGCGCCGTGTCGGGGAGCGTCGCGCTCCCTACTCCCACTCGATCGTCCCCGGCGGCTTCGACGTGACGTCGAGCACGACGCGGTTGACGTCACGGACACCGTTGGTGATGCGATTGGAGATCTTCGACAGCACGTCGTACGGCATCCTGGTCCAGTCGGCCGTCATGGCGTCTTCACTCGACACCGGGCGCAGCACGATCGGATGACCGTAGGTGCGGCCGTCGCCCTGCACGCCCACCGAGCGCACATCGGCCAGCAGCACGACGGGGCACTGCCAGATCTCCTGGTCGAGACCGGCCTTCGTCAGCTCCTCGCGGGCGATGGCGTCGGCCTCACGCAGAATCTCGAGACGGTCAGCGGTGACCTCACCGATGATCCGGATACCGAGACCGGGCCCCGGAAACGGCTGACGTCCGACGATCGCCTCGGGGATGCCGAGCTCGCGACCGATCGCACGCACCTCGTCCTTGAACAGGGCGCGCAGCGGTTCGATCAACTCGAAGTCGAGGTCGTCGGGAAGACCGCCCACGTTGTGGTGCGACTTGATGTTCGCGGTACCCGCACCGCCGCCGGACTCGACGACGTCGGGGTAGAGCGTGCCCTGCACGAGGAACTTCACCGGGGCGCCGCCCGAGGCCTTGGCCTCGGCGACGAGGTCGAGCTGCACCTTCTCGAACGCGCGGATGAACTCGCGTCCGATGATCTTGCGCTTCTCCTCGGGGTCGGTCACACCCTGGAGGTGGCCGAGGAAGGTGTCGGCCGCGTCGACCGTGATCAGTCGCACACCGGTGGACTCCACGTAGTCCTTCTCGACCTGCTCGCGCTCGCCCTTGCGGAGCAGCCCGTGGTCGACGAAGACCGCCGTGAGCTGGTCGCCGATCGCCTTGTGCACGAGGGCCGTGGAGACGGCGGAGTCAACACCTCCGGAGAGGGCCGAGATCACGCGAGCGTCGCCGACCTGCTCGCGGATGCGCTCGATCTGCTCGGCGATCACGTTGCCGCTGTTCCAGTCGGAGGCGAGGCCCGCACCCTTGTGCAGGAAGTTCTCGAGCACACGCTGGCCGTGGTCGGAGTGCTTGACCTCGGGGTGCCACTGCACGCCGTAGAAGCCGCGCTCCTCGTTCGCGAACGCCGCGACCTTGGTCGCATCCGTCGTCGCGAGCACGTCGAAGCCCTCCGGGGCCTTGGCGACCTGGTCGCCGTGGCTCATCCAGACGTTCTGCTGCGCGGGCTGGCCGCCCAGCAGTGTTCCGCCGTCACCCGTGATCACGGCATCCGTCGCCCCGTACTCGCGCAGGCCGGTGTTCGCGACCTCCCCGCCGAGGGTCTGGGCCATGTACTGGAAGCCGTAGCAGATGCCGAGGGTCGGCACACCGAGGTCGAAGACCGCCGGGTCCAGGCGCGGAGCACCCTCTTCGTACACCGACGAAGGACCACCGGAGAGAATGATCGCGACCGGGTTCTTGGCGGCGATCTCCTCGGCCGTGGCGGTGTGCGGCACGATCTCGCTGTAGACACCCGCCTCGCGGACGCGACGGGCGATCAGCTGCGCGTACTGCGCGCCGAAGTCGACGACGAGCGCAGGGCGCTGCTGGGTCTCGGACTGTTCGGTCAACGGACACCTTCCGGGGCGGGGGCGGAAGTCTCTGCGGACTCCCTGGTGGCGAGATAGGTCTTCACTTCACGGGCGACGATCGCCTCCATGAAGAACGACAGCAGCGGGATGACACCGCCGAGCGCGAGCAGGATGAAGCGCGGGAACGGCCAGCGCATCAGGCTCCACATGCGGAAGCACGAGAACAGGTACACGACGTAGAACCAGCCGTGCGCCACGAGGATGAACAGCGACACGTTGAACCCGTCGCCGAGCGAGGTCATCTCGCACGAGTTCGTCCACGGGGCGAAGAGCGACCACCACTGGCAGTCGGGCCCGGCCAGGACGCCGGCGAACCAGAGCGGCCCCCCGGAGCCTCCGAGGAAGAGCTCGAGGTGGATCGGCGTGTACTTCAGCACCATCTCGGCGAGCAGCAGGAGCAGCATGACTCCTGTGATGATCGACGCGATCTGGTAGAACTTCAGCGCACCGCGGATCGCCGGAAAGCTGGCGACTTTCGGTTCGGGCATGCCTCCAGTCTAGCCGTCGGGAAATCGTGTCGAATCCGGTCGCCGGTGCATCGGAGAGGAGACGACGAAGGCCGCCGGGTTCGCACCCGACGGCCTTCGTCCGTGTCATCCGGTTACCGGATCAGTTCCGCTCGTCCCGGATCAGAACCACCGGGTCAGCAGTTCCCAGAGCCAGTCGAGGATCGCACCGATGATGCCTCCGGCGCGGTTGACGGTGACGGTGGCTGTGGCCGCGTCTCCGTCGGCCTGCGACGCCGCGACGGTGTACTTGCCCGACGGGGCGCTCTTGGGAACGGTGACCGAGGTGCTGAACGTGCCGTCTGCGCGCACCTGGACCGTGCCGACCTGGACCGGCTTGCCCTTCTTCGGACGCAGCTCGATGCTCACGGTCTCGCCGGGCACGTAGCCCTCTCCGGTGACCTTGAGGCTCTTGCCCGCGGTCACCTTGGACGAGCCGAGCGCGATCGTTCCCGCGAACTCCTCTTCGCCGGCGATCGTGAACGGCACCTGCACCGTGGTTCCGGTACCGGCGACGGCGACGGTGAGCACCTGCTCACCGAACACGCCGGACGGCACCGTGAAGGTCAGGCTGGCGCGCCCGCCCTCGTCGGTGGTGTCCACCACCGCCGGGTCGACGGCACCGGCCGCGAGCTGCGTGCCGCCGAGCGACAGCGACACCTCACCCGGGGCCGGCTCGCCGGCGCTGAACGCCAGCGAGGAGAGCGACACGGTGACCTGGTCGCCGGCGCTGTAGCCGTCGGCGTCCGCGGGTGTGACCGCCACGCCGACCGCGCGCTGGGCGTAGTCGGGGCTCGCTGTCTTGTTCGCGTCGAACCAGTCGACCATGGACTGCAGATCGATCTTGCCGGTGTCGCGCTTGCCCGTGCCCTGCTTGAAGGTGAAGAAGTTGTCTCCACCGGCCGCGAGGAACGAGTTGGCAGCGACGGTGTAGTTCGCCGCCGGGTCGAGCGGTGTGCCGTTGAGCGTGATCGAGGTGATCCGTGACCCCTGTGCCGCGGCGGGGTCGTAGGTGTAGACCAGCCCCTCCGAGACGCCGAGCTTCAGGAACGGGCGAGCCGAACCCGCCGGCTGCCACTGCTCCTCGAGCACGCCCTTCAGCTGCGCACCCGTGAGCGTCAGCGTCACCAGCGTGTTCGCGAACGGCTGGACGGTCGCCGCCTCGCGGTACGTGACGTTGCCATCGGGATCGGATGCTCCGGCCGAAGCGTACGTGAGGTTCGCCCGGATACCACCCGGGTTCATGATCGCCACATCGGCACCCGTGGACCACTTCTGCACGTCGGCGACGAAGTTGCCGATGGTGGACTCGCCACCGCGGTTCTCGGATCCGTTCGTCTGACGCGCGCGGTTGAAGTCGGCGGTGATGTCTCCGACCTTGATCGCGCCCAGCACATCGGCCTCGGCCTTCGCCTTGGCGACGATGTCGGCCACCTCGGGGACGGCCGGATACAGCGGCTTGCCCGCAGCGGTGAGGGGCTTGATCTCGTTGGTGATCGAGATCAGGTCCTTCGTCTTCGGGTCGACCTTGATGTTCATCAGGCCCAGGTTCTCGCCGTACTGCCCCGCGGAGACGACCGGACGGCCGTCGATCACGTGGTTGTAGGCGAGGTGGGTGTGCGCCGACACGATGGCATCCACGTCGTCATCGACGCCGTAGACGATCTCGCCCAGGGGCGAGTCCGGCGTGATGCTGGACAGCTCGACGCTGGAAGCGCCCTCGTGGACGAGCAGGATGACGACATCTGCCTCACCGTTGGACTCGTCGCCGTCGCGCAGATCGTCGGCCACCGCGTTCACGGAGTCGACGATGCTGCGGACCTCGAGGTCCTTGATGCCCTCGGGCGAGACGAGCGAGTCGAGGTCTTCGGTGACCGCACCGACGAATCCGACCCTGACCCCGTCGAGCTCCTTCACCCAGGCCGGTGCGAGCGCGGGCTCGCCGGTCTCGGTGACGAACACGTTCGAGGAGATGTACTCCCAGTCCGCGCGCTCCTGCACACGGTCGCGAAGGTCTTCCCAGCCCTGGTCGAACTCGTGGTTGCCCGCCGCGCTGACGTCGAGGCCGGCCGCGTTGAGCGCGTCGATCGTGGGATTGTCGTCGTTGATGAAGGAGGTGAACGTGGATGCACCGATCAGATCGCCGGCTCCGGCGAAGATCGTGTTCGGGTTCGCCTCGCGGAACTGCTTGACCGCACCAGCGAGGACCGCAGCACCCGCGGCAGCGCCGTCGGCCTCGATCCGACCGTGGAAGTCGTTGACCGTGACGACGTCGATGCTCACGGGCGGGATCTCCGAGGAGACGCCCACGATGATCGGGTCGTGGTCGCTGGAGCGGTAGGGCGTTCCCTGCTCGGTGGCGCCGAACGCGTAGCCGCGGTCGCTCCACTCCGGCGAGTTGATGCCCCACACTCCCGCGCCCGTGATCGACGAGGCGAGCGACGGCGACGCGATCACGTGGTCGAGCGAGCCGAGCTCGCCGTCGAACGTGTACGTGTACTGACCGGAGGCCTTGTCGGCGACGAGGTCGCTCCACCCGTTGGAGGTGAAGACGTCGATCGGGTCTTCCTTGCCGTAGGCGTTGAAGTCGCCGATCAGCAGCATGTCGCCGCTGCCGGTCGTCTGCTCGAGCTCAGCGGTGAAGGCGAGGATCGCGTTCGCCTGCTTCACGCGGTCGGCGTTGAAGAAGCCCTGGCCGTCGGCCGGCTCCGCCCCCGCGCCCTCGGGCGGCGACTTCGACTTCAGGTGGTTCGCGACGACGGTGACGACGCGGCCATCGATGTCGAACGCCTGGGCGATCGGCTCGCGGGCGTTGCCCCACACGGTCTCGTCGGTGACGGTGGCGCTGTCGCCGACCCGCTTGACCGCGTCCTTCTTGTAGATGATCGCGTTGGTGATGAAGTCGGTCGTCGCCGCGTTGTTCAACGCGGAGGGCGTCGGCACGTAACCCCACACGTCGCTGCCGGCGTCGGCGTTGAGCCCGGCGACCAAGTCTTTGAGGGCCGTGTCGATGGGCTTGCCCAGCTTGACCGAATTCTCTATCTCCATGAGCGAGACGATGTCGGCGTCGAGTCCGTTGATCGCCGCGACGATCTTGGACTTCTGGATCGCGAACTGCGCCGCGTTCGCCGCGCCCCGAGCGCTCGAGTTCTCGCTCTTCAGCGTCGTGAAGTAGTTGTAGACGTTGAAGGACGCCACCTGGACGTCGCCGCCCACGGACGGTGCGCTGTCGGTGCGGGGGTTCGTCGCCTCGAAGCCGACCTTGAGGTCGGCCGACGAGGAGTCGTCGATCGGCACGACCGGCTGCAGGCGCCAGTCGTTGAAGCCCCACTGCAGCACGTAGCCGTTGTCGCCGAAGTCGACGGTGTCGCCGTTTCGGACCACCGTGTCCTTGGTGAAGTAGGGCTGCTCACCGGGGTGGCCGTTGTTCGTGACCTGGATGGACCAGCCGTCATCGAGCAGGATGCGGTTGGCGCGGTTCGCTGCCGCGATCGCTGCGGCCGCGTCGCCCGGACGCGTGGTCTCGGTGCTCTTGACGGCGAGTGCGTCGCCGGCGTTCAGCCAGAGCGTGCCGAAGTTGAACAGCTGGTGGCTGGAGGCGAGACGGTAGGTCCCCTCCGGCGCCACGTACATGTTCTCGTACTGCTCACGGTCGGCGCCCTGCGCCGCGGCGGGCAGCGGGGTGACGGCGGGAACGCCGACGCCAGCGGTCACGACGGAGACATCACCGGCCGCGGCCGGGTTGATCTGCGTCTGCCCGAAGTACTCGCTCACAGCGCCCGTCACCGAGACGAGGTCGCCGATCGCGAGAGTGGGGTTGAAGGCGTTCAGGAAGACGAACACGCCGTCCGAGGCGCCGGGAGTCGCATCCGTCGCGCCGCCGGAGCCCTGCGTCTGGATGACGATGCCCTTGTAGCCGCCGGTGCGGTAGTCGGCGGTGACGACGCCCTCGACCTGCACGGTCTGCCCGCTCAGCGGGGAGACGTCGGTCGTGCCCTGGACCTCGGCGATGGTGGCCTCGGTCGGGTCGGTGCCCGGGCCGGTCCCCGGGTCGGTGTCGCCGGAGTTCTGCGGGGTGATCGTGGCGGAGAGCGTGAAGTCCGCGCTGTTCACGTCGGTGTCGACGCCGCCCGTGCGGTTGAGCGACTTGACGTCGGTGTTGCCTGCCGGTGCGGCGGCGGCGGTGCCCTCGAAGGTGTTGGAGGTGCCGTAACCGAGCAGGTCGACGACGCCGTCGACGCCCACGACGGAGCCGGGGGTGAGGCTCACAGCCGCAGTGCCCTCGACGAGCGCGAGCGTGCCGTTGGTGCCGCTCGGGGTCAGGGCGCTGACGGCATCGGGCGCGGGCAGCTCGGCGCCGTTCGCACCGTTGCTGTTGCCCTGCACCAGGTAGTAGCCGCCGGCCGGGATCACACCGGTGAGCGGAGCCACACCGTTGAAGGCGGCCGAGCCGGTGGCCGATCGATACTGCAGCGACATCCCGTCCAGGGTGATCGGGGCAGAGGTGGGGTTGTACAGCTCGACGAACTTGTTCTTGAACGCCGCCCCGGCGCTGCCGCCGGAGAGATACGCCTCGTTGATCACCACCCCCGTGCCCGTGGTGTCGGCTGTGGCGGGAACCGCGGCCAGCGAGCCGAGGCTCAGCGCGGCGACGCAGGTCACGGCGAGAGCGCCGATGCGCCCCCGACTTCTACGGTGCGAGACGGGAACCGCGCGGTTCTCGTCATCTGGAGCGGACATCATCGGTGCTGTCTCCTCGATCGGGTTCGACACTTCTCAGGACTGTCACGGCACACAGGGGAAACTCCCAGCATGCTCACATGGTGCGAGCATACGGAGCGGTCCCGACATCCTCAACGGAGTTTTCCGATTCGTCATCGAGCGATCACCGGATGGCCCGAGCGACCCCTGACGAAGGTCGCTAACGACCTGCCGCGCCGCACAATTGCGCACCTCGGGGCGCGCGAATGCGCGGGTTATCCGGCAGTGGCTCTGGCCTCGGCCTCGTCTTCGAACTCCTCGACCTCGCGTTCCCAGGCGTCCTTCGCGAGGCGGTACCAGAGGTAGAAGGCGAAGCCGGCGAAGATCGCCCACTCGACCGCATAGAACACGTTGAGCCAGTTGACCGGCGACATCTCATCGGGAGCCGGTGACGAGATGTCGACCAGCCCGGCGGTGGCGGTCGTGGAGGCGAGGTACGGACGATAGACGTCGAGACCTTCGGCATCGTGCCAGCGGCTGAGGAGAGCGGCGGGAGACATCCGGTCGAGCTGCTGCGGATCGGAATGCGGCGGCACCCGCGGACCCTCGTCCGAGATGATGCGTCCGGTGATGTCGACCTCGGAGCCGTCGGCGCCGGCCTCGAGATCCTTCACGGCCGCATCCGCGGTCTCACGGTCCGGCGCCCAGCCGATCGCGACGGCGATGGACACGCGCTCGTCGACCCGGAGCTGACCGGTGACCCAGTACCCCTGGACGTCGTCGTTGAACCGACTCGACACGACGATGAAGTCGCCGGGGACCCAGGCCCCCGTGGTCTCGACGCGCTGGCCCACCAGCGGCTCGGGGAGATACTGGCCGGGCTCGAGGACTTCCGAGAGCTGCTGCACCTCTTCGGTGGCACCGGGCGCGGGCGGGTCGGTCTCGATCGCGCGCTCCAGCTGCCACTGACCGAGCCAGGCGAAGACTCCGGCCACGAGCAGGCAGAGCAGGAGCATCGCGATCCAACGTCCCCGGAGCATGACCTCGCGGAGCGTCGGGGGGAACAGGGCAGGAGTGGTCACGGTGAAGCGCAGGACCTCAGGCCTCGTACGGTGCGAGCACGACCTCGACCCGCTGGAACTCCTTGAGGTCGGAGTACCCGGTGGTCGCCATCGACTTGCGCAGCGCACCGATGAGGTTCGCGGTGCCGTCTGCGACGGGCGCAGGACCGTAGAGGATCTCCTCGAGCGTGCCGATGCCTCCGACCTCGACACGGTGGCCGCGCGGCAGCTTGGGGTGATGGGCCTCGGGGCCCCAGTGGAACCCGCGGCCGGGCGCGTCGGTGGCGCGAGCGAGCGCGACGCCGAGCATGACCGCATCGGCGCCCATCGCGAGAGCCTTGACGATGTCGCCGGACGTGCCGACGCCGCCGTCGGCGATCACGTGCACGTAGCGTCCACCGGATTCGTCGAGGTAGTCGCGACGCGCGGCGGCGACGTCGGAGACCGCGGTCGCCATCGGCGCGTGGATGCCGAGGGTCGCGCGGGTGGTCGATGCCGCTCCCCCGCCGAAGCCGACGAGCACGCCGGCGGCTCCCGTGCGCATCAGGTGCAGGGCAGCGGTGTAGGTCGCCGCACCGCCCACGATGACGGGGACGTCGAGGTCGTAGATGAACTTCTTGAGGTTGAGGGGCTCTGCCACGCTCGACACGTGCTCGGCCGACACCGTGGTGCCGCGGATCACGAACAGGTCGACGCCGGCGGCGGCGACGGTGTCGTAGAACTCCTGGGTGCGCTGGGGGGTCAGGGACCCGGCGACGGTGACGCCGGCCTCGCGGATCTCGGCGAGGCGACGGGTGATGAGCTCGGGCCTGATCGGCTCGGAGTACAGCTCCTGCATGCGGACGGTGGCCGTCGCCGCGTCGAGGCCTGCGATCTCCGCCAGCAGCGGCTCGGGGTTCTCGTAGCGCGTCCACAGACCCTCGAGGTCGAGCACGCCCAGACCGCCGAGCTGACCGAGCATGATCGCCGTCTGCGGGCTCACCACCGAGTCCATCGGTGCTCCGAGCACCGGGATCCCGAAGCCGAAGGCGTCGATCGTCCAGGCGGTGGACACATCCTCCGGGTTGCGCGTGCGCCGGGAAGGCACCACCGCGATGTCATCGAACGTGTACGCGCGACGTGCACGCTTTCCTCGGCCGAGCTCGATCTCCATGGTCACCCCTCCAGCCTACCCGGCGGCCGCAGTCGCCCGTGCTGGGAGACTGGATCCGAGACCGGGAGGCAGCATGAGGACCGACGACGTGGACATCGTGGTCGTGGGCGCGGGCGTCATGGGCCTGGCCACGGCCTGGGAGCTGGTGCGCCGAGGCCTTCGACCCGTGGTGCTGGAGCGATTCGCCCGCGGACACCACGAAGGCGCATCGCACGGCACGACCCGCAACTTCAACAACGCCTACGGCGAGGAGCACTACCTCGACCTGCTCGTGCGCGCCCGTGCCGGCTGGGATGCGCTCGGAGACGTCGACGGCGAGCCGCTTCTGCGGCTGCACGGACTCGTCACGCACGGCCGTCTCGACATAGCCGCCGTGCAGGAGGGGCTCGATGCCCGCGGCATCCCGAACACGGTCCTCTCCCCCGTCGAGGCGGGCACCCGGTGGCCGGGCATGCGCTTCGACGGCGACGTGCTGTGGTCCTCGGATGCCGGGGTCGTACGGGCGACCGAGACGCTGCGGGAGTTGGAACGGCGCATCGTCGTCGGCGGCGGCGAGGTGCGCTGGAGCACTCCGGTCGCGCACATCGCCGAGACTGCGGACGGTGCGCAGGTCAGCCTCTCCGACGGCACCCGGCTGCGCGCGCAGACCCTCGTCGTGACGGCCGGCGCGTGGACGCGCACGCTCCTCCCGCGCCTCGACCTGCCGGCTCTCACCGTCACCGAAGAGACGCCGGCACACTTCCGGCCGCTGACGGAGGCCCCGTGGCCGTCGTTCAACCACTACGTCGACCCGGAGGCGTACCCCGCGGCCGTGTACGGCATGCCGACGCCCGGCGAAGGGGTCAAGGTGGGGTTCCACGGTGTCGGCGATGCCGTCGACCCGGATGCCCGTCCGCACCTGCCGACGCACCAGCGCGCGCTCTCCGACTACGTGCGGGAGTGGATGCCCGGCCTCGACCCGGCATCCGCGGTGCCGATCAGCTGCACTTACACCTCGACCGACGACGGGACCTTCGTGCTCGACCGGCGAGGCCGGATCGTCGTCGGAGCCGGATTCTCCGGCCACGGCTTCAAGTTCGCACCGGGCGTCGGTGGAGTGCTCGCCGACCTCGCCACCGACCCCGACGCGCGCGCCGCTGCGCCCTTCCGGCTGCCCTGAGCGCCCGGAGGCGTCACCGCGTGCGCGTCACCCGCTTCTCATCCCACACCGGCTCATCCGACTCGTAGACCTCGCCGTCTCCTCCGAACACCAGGAACCGGTCGAAGGACCGCGCGAACCAGCGGTCGTGCGTGACCGCGAGCACCGTGCCCGCGAAGCGCGCGAGTGCCTGTTCGAGTGCCTCGGCCGATTCCAGGTCGAGGTTGTCGGTCGGCTCGTCCAACAGCAGCAGCGTCGCACCGGAGAGCTCGAGCAGGAGCACCTGGAACCGCGCCTGCTGTCCTCCCGAGAGCGAATCGAACGTCTGCTGGGCCTGCCGCACGAGTCCGTAGCGGTCCAGAGCCGAGCTCGCGGCATCGCGCGGCATCCCGGCACGACGATCGTCTCCGCGATGCAGGATCTCCAGCAGCGTGCGCCCGACGAACTCCGGATGCGCGTGCGTCTGCGCGAACAGTCCAGGAACGACCCGCGCTCCGAGGGTGGCGGTGCCGGTGTGCGCCACCGGGCCGAGCTGCTCGCCCGTCGAGGTGACATGGCCGAGCGTCGAGTCGGGGTCGCTGCCGCCGCGGGCGAGCAGCCGCAGGAAGTGCGACTTGCCCGATCCGTTCGATCCGAGCACGGCCACCCGATCGCCGTACCAGACCTCGGCGTCGAACGGACGCATGAGCCCGGTCAGTTCCAGGCGCTGCGCGACCACGGCCCGCTTGCCCGTGCGGGCGCCGCGCAACCG
Source organism: Microbacterium maritypicum (assembly GCF_008868125.1). NCBI lineage: Bacteria > Bacillati > Actinomycetota > Actinomycetes > Micrococcales > Microbacteriaceae > Microbacterium > Microbacterium maritypicum. The sequence goes on along the minus strand of NZ_WAAQ01000002.1, from coordinate 700,083 downwards.
CATGTCGAACTCCTGGGCGGGCGGGCGCTCCTCGGGCGGGCCGACCTCCTCGAACTTGCGCAGGCGGGTCTGGGCGGCCTGATAGCGCGAGGCGAAGCCGTCGTTCGCCGAGGCCTTCACCTTGAGGTTCGCCACCAGGGTGCGCAGCTTCTCGTGCTGCTCGTCCCAGCGCCGGCGCAGCTCATCCAGCCGGTCCATCCGGTCGGTCCTCGCCTGCTGGTACGTGCCGAATCCGCCGCCGTGCACCCAGGCCGTGGCGCCGGCGCCTCCGGGCTCGAGCGTGATGAGCCGATCGGCGGCGCGTGCGAGCAGCTCCCGGTCGTGCGAAACCAGCAACACGGTCTTCGAGGTCTGCCGCAACTGCTCCTCCAGCCACCTCTTGGTGGGCACGTCGAGGTAGTTGTCCGGCTCGTCGAGAAGCAGCACCTCATCCGGGCCGCGCAGCAGGGCCTCGAGCGCGAGCCGCTTCTGCTCTCCGCCGGAGAGGGTGGTGAGCTCGCGATACCTGGCGCGCTCGTACGGCACACCGAGGGCTTCGATCGTGCATTGGTCCCAGACAGTCTCGTGCTCGTAGCCGCCCGCATCCGCGTACTCGGCGATCGCCGACGCGTAGGCCATCTGCGTGTCGTGCTCGTCGCGTTCGATCAGCGCGTTCTCGGCGGACTCGAGCGCCTCGGCCGCCCCGCGGATGCGCGCAGGGGCGACGCGCACCAGAAGCTGGTGCACCGTCTCCCCGGCCTCGCCGTGGCCGACGAACTGATCCATGACGCCGAGCCCGCCGTCGATCGTGACGACGCCGTCATCGGCGGCCTGGTCACCGCGGATGATCCGCAGCATGGTGGTCTTCCCTGCGCCGTTCGGGCCGATCAGCGCGCTCGTCGAGCCGGCGCCGACACGGAAGCTCGCCTCATCGAGAAGCGGTCTGCCGTCAGGGAGCGTCAAGGAGACGCTGGATACATCGATAGAGCCCACGGTGCGTGGCCGTCCTTCCGCCCGCGCATGCCGAGCCGACCAGGCTATCAGGCGGAGCCGCGATGCTCCGAACTCCGCTCAGGCGAGAACGCTCGAGGTCGGAACGGGCGCGGCGAACAGGTCGAGCACCGGGCAGTGCGCATCGACGACGGCGCGCAGGTTCTCGTACTGTTCCGCACCGTCCGGGCCCGTGATCTCGACCGACACCCGCACGTCGTGGAATCCGGCGCGCCCCGACTCATCGATGCCGAAGAGCTTGCGCACGTCGAGGTCGCCCTCGGCCGTGATCTCGATCTCGTCGATCGTGAGCCCGAGAGCCTGCGCGTAGAGCCGGTAGACGACGACCTGGCACGAGACCAGCGCGCCCAGCGCGTACTCGACCGGGCTCGCCGCCACATCGTCGCCGGCGAGCGCACCCGGTTCGTCGACGAGGAAACGATGCTTTCCCGCACGGATCTCGGTCGCCACGGACCCGATGCCCCGACCACTGACCCGGTAGGTGAGCTGGGCGTTCGCGTGGTCCGCCGCGATCCGCTCATTCCACGCCGCTCCGGCGTCGGTGAGTCGCTGTGCACGCTCGGCCGCAGTGACGTCGGCGACACCCGCGAGCTGTTCCTGGAGAAGAGTCATGGCCCGACGCTAGCGAGCAGCGCCCGCGTGGCGCCTGCCGTCCGTCATCGGGCTTCACACCCGGACACACGGCGTCACGGCGATGTCCTCTCCTCTGGAGCCGCGATCAGTCGGCGCGGCTCAGACTCATCAGCACCTCGGTGCGGGGAGCCGCCGGCAGGGTGAAGCGGAACTCCGTTCCCACGCCCTCCTGGCTCGAGACCTCCATCGTCCCGCCGTGCGCCAGGACGATCGCGCGGGTGATCGTGAGACCGAGCCCCACCCCCGGCACCGCATTGCGCGTCGCGGTCGATGCGCGGAAGAAGCGGGTGAAGAGCATCCCCTGTTCGTCTTCGGGGATGCCGACCCCGGTGTCGGCGATCGAGAACTCCACGCCGCCGTCGACCGCGCGCACGCGGGCGGTGACCGTGCCCCCTCGCGGGGTGAACTTGATGGCGTTGGAGAGCAGGTTGTCGATGGCCTGCCCCACCCTGCCGGCGTCGATGAAGACGGGCACGGCACCCGGCTCGACCTCCGCCACGAGCTCGACTCCCTCTCGCTGCGCGTGCGGGCCGGCCGACGCCACCGCCGACCGGACCAGCGCGGCGACGTCGGCCTCCTCGCGCTCGAGCGGGAATCGTCCGGATTCGACCTGAGCGGTGAAGAGCAGATCGCCGACGAGGTTGAGCAGACGCTGCGCGTTGCGCTCGATGATGCCGACGAACTCCTGCTGATCGTCGGTGAGCGGCTGCGCCGGATCGTTCTGGAGGAGGTCGAGGAAACCGATGATCGCGCTGAGGGGCGTGCGCAGCTCGTGCGAGATCATCCCGACGAACTCGTCCTTCATGCGGGCGACCTCGACGGCCCTGGTCTCATCGGTGAGGACGAACAGATAGCCCTGCTGCGCACCGGCGCCGTCCTTGTGCGGGCTGACGGTCACGCGCGCCGGAACCGTGGTGCCTGCCGCCGTGACCACCTCGATGTCGCCGTCGACCGTGAGTCCCGCGTCGGCCTGGGCGAACAGAGCCCTGATGCCGGGGGCGAGCGCGCCGTCTGCCATCGACAGGCCGTCTACCGGATGCGGTGGCTCCGTGTTGTCCGACGCCAGCATCGACAGCGCGGCGCTCGAGAAGAAGCGGTCGATGCGGACGCCGCCCAGCGCCTCGTCGACCGGCAGGCCGAGAAGCCGGACGGCCCCGGGGTTCCAGGCCGTCACGATGCCGCCGCGGTCCGTGGCGATCACCGCCTGCGCCGTGATCGATGACCACAGGCTCTCGAAGGAATCCAACAGCTCTCGGTACTGACGCTCCTTGTCGCGCAGTTGCACGATCATCGCGACGTTCTCCGACAGCGACCTGGTGCGCTCGGCCACGAGTTCCTCCGCCTGCTCGACGCGCATGCGCTGCTGCCGCGAGAGCTGGTTGATGACGGCGGCCACCGCGGAGAACACGAGGGGACCCACCACCCCGCGCAGCCACTCGACCGAGGTGTCGGGTGGGTCGGTGAAGTACGGCATCAGCAGGGCGATGGAGGTCAACCCGCCGACGACGAACACCCAGCGGATGCCGGGGGCCGCGGCCAGCCAGACCACGGGCAGCAGCACGAGCGACGAGAAGAGCGAGGTGGGGCCCCCGGTGCCGGTGCGAAAGAGCCCGAGACCGGCGATGTCGACGATGGGGATGAGCAGCACGACCCAGCCCTCATGGACCCCGCGTACCGTGAGGACGGCCGCGACCACCGTGGCGACGAGGACGATGGCGACCCCTGCCACCGCCGGCGCGATGCGTGAGATCGGAAGGTCGGGGACCCACCAGGTCAGGATCGCCGCGACAACCGTCGCGATGACCGTCGGCGCCTGCTTGAGCAGCGGGCTCGGGTTGTCGAAGACCTGGTACCAGCGGTTCTCCGCACGGTCCAGCGGTGTCGCCCTCATCGTCGAACCCTCTCCACGATGGCATGCAGATCGGAGCCCGTGATCGGCTTCGGCAGGACGGCATCGGCCGGCGGGTAGTCGACGGCGTCGAGCACCGAACTGATCACGAGGAAGCACTCCGGGAAGCGCTCGCGGACTGCGCGCGCGCACTCCTGACCCGAGATGCCGGGGAGGAAGAGGTCGAGCACAGCCAGGACGGGGTCGATCTCGGCGAACGCCGCGATCGCCGACTCCGCGTCGCGGGCGACGAAGACGTCGAAGCCCTCACGATCGAGGTAGCGGCGCAGCAGCGCGGCCTGATCAGGGGCGTCCTCGACGACGAGGGCCAGCGGCCTGCCGGTCATCGAAGCAACAGCTCTCGCACCACGACGACGACGACCACGACGGCGAGGGCGAGCAGCGCCTGCGGGATGAGCCGACGCTCTCGTCTGGCGTCCGAGACGATCTCGTCCTCCTCGGCATCATGCGACGGGGTTTCGATCATGAGTCGACACGTCCGATCTTCTCGGTCTTGATCCAGGAGGCATCGGCCCGACGCCACTCCTTGATGTAGGAGTCGACGGTGATGGCGCACAGCAGGGAGCCGTACCCGCAGATGTAGAGCAGCAGGCCCGCGAAGAACCGGCCGCCGGGAAGGGGCTCCACGGCACGCGCCAGCCAGATGCCGAGCATCGAGATCGGCCCCCACAGGTAGAAGATCACGGCCCACATGAAGCGCGACTGATCCGTGAGTCCCAGCCCGATCACCGTGAGGAGCGACTCGAACGCCCAGGGGAACAGCGCGATGGCCATCAGGATCAGCGCCCCGAGCCCCGGGAACATGATCGCCTCGCGCCAGGAATGCCGGCCCGTCCGCGGATCGAGCTGCACCGAGTACAGCATCGAGAAGAGGTAGATGCAGGCTGCGGAGATCCACATGAAGCGGAAGACGAACTCGGCGATGTCGCTGTGCAGGACGAGCAGTGCGAGCATCCCCGCCGCGGCCAGGAGCATGAAGGCGGGCAGCAGCAGGATCGTGAACCACGCGAGACCGAACCCGAAACTGCCCAGGTTGTGCTCCCGGCTCGGACGGAACCAGAGCTTGCGATAGATCGAGGTGAGCTGCACGTTCCCGCGCGCCCAGCGCAGCCGCTGCTTCCACAGACTGTCGATCGTCCGCGGCTCCTCGGCCAGCACCACGGCGTGCGGCTCGAAGACCATCCGCCGCCCCTTGAGCTGCCCCTCGAAGGTCGTCATCGTGTCCTCGGCGAGTGTCCCCGTGGGGATCCTTCCGCCGATGGCCTCGAGGTTCGCCCGCGAGTGCAGCTGCGCACCGCCGGCGAGGCAGGCGATCGCGCCGCCCACGTTCTGCACGCGACGGGCGGAGAGCTGGCCGATCACGTACTCGATCGCGATGAACCGCGTGAGGTAGTTGCGGTCGCGGCTGCCCTCCGCGATGTACGCGGTGACGGCGCCGACCTTCTCATCGGCGAGGTGCCTGGTGAGTTTGCGCAGCGAGTCGCGCGCGAAGATCACATCCGCGTCCATGATCAGCACGGACTCGGTCCAGGAGTCGGCTAGGACGACGTCGAGGCCGTGATTGAGAGTGTGCGCCTTGCCCTCGCCGCCCTTCTCGCGCCGCAGATGCACGACGCGACCGGGGTGGGACTGCGCCTTGGCGCCGACGATCGCGGGGGTTTCGTCCGTCGAGGCATCGTCGACGACGAAGATCCGAAGGCGCTCGGCGGGATACTCCAGCTGCAGCAGACGTTCGATCGCGGGGCCGATCACCGCCCCCTCGTTCCACGCCGGGATGATGACGGCGACGTTCGGGTGGTACGGCGCGGCCTTGCCGTAGTGGTTGCGGAACGCGTGCAGAGGCAGCGCGAGGAACTGCAACCCGGTGTTGATCACGGGCAGCGTGCCGACCAGGACGCACAGCAGGAGGATGACGACCAGCACGGTCTCCAGCACGGAGAGGTCCGTCATCAGGATGCCTCCTCCGCGTCGAGCAACGGGAGGATCCGGGAGTATCGGCCGACCTCCGACGCGTCGTGGCTGTCGGTAGAGGCGACGATCGTCGCGCCGGCACGACGCAATGCGGCCAAGGCCCCGGCCCCGGGGCAGCCCCACTTCTCGTTCACCTCGACGAGCGTGTCGGTCTCGGCGGCGGCTCGTGCCCAGGCATCCGTCCGCTGCGTGCCCACGTCGGCCTCCGACAGCCCGATCTTCGGGAGGATCGAGAAGCAGTGCGCGAGCTGGTTCCCCGGGTACCGGCGCATCGTCGCGATGAGCGCCTCGACGAACTGGTCGAGCACGTCGTCGGTCGCCCAGCCCGCGGCGATCCGCTCCCGCACGGCGGAGGGGCCGAGAGGGCCGTCGACACCGGGGAACTGGTGGTCGGCGATGAGGATCCGATCGATCCCGTCCGGAAGCGGCGGCACATCGAGTGCGCCGGCGACGTCGAGGATCTTCGCCTCCACGCCGGTGAGCACGGTCAGGCCGTCCGGAACCCTGAGGGCACGCACGGCGGAGAGGTACTCCGGAACCCAGGTGGTGCTCCGGCGCACGTGATCGACCAGCCGCAGCGTGCTCAACCCGGCCGATGCCGCCGCCTCGACGTTCTGTGCGAGCGTCGACACCGCATCGTCCGAGAACGTCGAATGCACGTGATGGTCGCCGCGAAGCAGCGCGTGGCTCACAGCTCCTCCTGATGCCCCGCATGGTCGGAGACCAGCACGTCGTCGATCTCGACGATCACATCCTCCAGGAAGCGCACCGAGGCGATCTCGCGGAACGGGATACGCACGGGCAGCTCGCGCCCGAGGAACAGATCGGCGACGAGCGACGGGATGTCGACACCGGCCGCGATCGTCAGGGGCAGGGCACCGGGGAAGCGTGGGTTGACCTCGAGCAGCACCGCCCGGCCGCTGCGATCGCGACGCAGCTGCACGTTCGCGACGCCGACGAGCCCGATCGCGCGCGCGATCGATGCTGCCGTCTCCTCGAGCTCGGGGTCGCGCACGGTGCGTCCGGCGATCGCCACACCGGAATCGACCCTGGCGCGGGTGCGGGGCACCGCGGCGACGATGGTGCCCGCGGCGTCGGCGATGACATCGACGGAGTACTCCTCCCCCGGGAGGAAGTCCTGCACGATGAGCCCCTCGTCGCCCGGCAGCGCCTCAAGGGCTGCGCGATCGGGGACCAGCCGCACACCGCGGCTGCCCGCCCCCTGACGCGGCTTGGCGAAGACAGGGAACTCCCAGTCGACGGCCTCGGCGTCCGGTCCTGCGAGGACGGTGCGCGGGGTGAGTCCGGTCGGTGCGCAGCGCTCGGCGAGAGCGAGCTTGTCGAGCGCGGTGTGCAGAGTCTCCGCCGAGGGCGCTGCCAGGACGGCAGGGGCCAGCTCGTCGCGCCGACCCGCGAGGGCGATGAGTTCGACGTCGACGGTCGAGATCACCAGGTCGAGGTCGTCTTCCGCGACCAACCGGGCGATCGCCGGCACGAAGTCGTCATCCCTCCCCGGCGGCACCAGCCGACGCTGCGCCGGAGGCACGAGGTAGATGCCGCTCGCCCAGCCGTCCATGTCGGCGGCGAACACGGTCAGATCCGATCGACGAAGCAGCGACCGGATCACGGCGACACCCGCCGGTCCGCCCGCACCCGTCACCAGCACCCGCTTGGTCATCAGCTCTCCCGTCGCGTGAGTTCGTGGGCACCGATGAACTCGGCTGTCTCGCGCACCACTTCCAGGGGTTCGACGGCGGTGCCCCCGCCGAACCTCGACCAGTACCGCGCCGTCGCGGTGACGAACTCGGGTTCCAGGTAGTCACGACTCGCCGTCTGGGAGCCGAAGCGTTCGAGCAGCCGGAGCTTGTCGTCGAGGAAGTGATCGATGCGCACGAACCGCGTGGGGCGGAAGTCGATCGTCGATGACGGGCTCTGGTAGCACGCCACCGTTCCCACGCGCCGCGTGGCCACGATGGTCGCCTCGCTCACGGCGCGGTGATCCTGATGGCGGTCGTGGCTCGAGTGGGTGTAGACGATCGTCGGCTGGACCTCCTGCACGACCTCTTCGATGATCCGGACGGTGGAGCCGCCTCCCGAGATCTCGGTGTCGACGAGATCCTTCAGGAAGAGACGGGCGCCCAGCATGTCGGCAGACGCCAGGGACTCGTTCTGCCGGCTGTCGGCATCTCCCCCTCTGGCTCCGCGGGAGAGAGTGAGGATCGTGATCTCGTCCTGAGCCTGGGCATGCGCGGCGAGGAGTCCTCCGACGCCGATCTCGACATCATCGGGGTGCGCTCCGATCGCGAGCACCCGCTCGGGCTTGCGGGCCACTTCGCGACGACGACGGCCCTCCTCGACGAGACGCATGACCGCCTCGACGAGCTTGCCGTTGTCGAGCGGCTTGGTCAGGAACTCATCGGCCTGCGCCCGCAATGCGGAGACCGCGTATTCGACGGAGACATGGGCGGTCATCACCACGACGGGAACCGAGGGCACCGTGCGCCGCAGCTCGGCCAGCAGCTCGAGACCGCTGAGCCCCGGCATCTCGATGTCGGTCACGACGACGTCTGGGCGCATGGCGGCGACGCGCTCCACCGCCGACAGGCCGTCTCCGGCGACATCGACGATGCACCCGGCGCGCCGCTCGAGCACGGTCTTCACGAGCAGGGCGACGTCCGGATCGTCATCGACGACGAGTACGCGAGGAGAATCCTCAGACATTTTCTACAGCTCTCCTTGGGGAGGTTCCCTGACCGATGGGGATCGGTGACGCGATCTCGGCGCCTTCAACACCGGGACCGCAGGGAAAGTCGAGCGGGGTATGTCGATTCTGGCATACGGTGTCGCCGCCGCCGACGGTGCTTCCCCTACCCTCCCGCGCGGGCGGCACGCTTCTCCTGTTGGAAGACCCGGATCGCCTCGTAGCGCTCCGCGGATCTCGCCCGCCGCTTCGCTGCTTCGTCTTCGCGGTTCTTCGGTGGCGCGGTGGTCACGAGTTCGCTCAGAAGACGGCTCACGACCTGGGCGATCTCGCCGACCGCGCTGTCGAAGGCGGTCTGGTTGGCTCGGGACGGCGCCGTGGTCCCGGCGATCTTGCGCACGAACTGCAGGGCGGCGTCGTGGCATTCCTCATCGGTCGCTGCGGGCTCGAGATTGTTCAACGGGACGATGTTCCGACACATACGCGCACGCTACGCCCGCTCGCAGGTCGACGGAAGGGCAGGAACCGGAGCCCGCCCCGGCCCACGGCCCGCGCATCGTGGGGGGATGGTGCGAGCGGAGGGCCCTCGCTACGCTCGGGGCTACCGGAACCGCCGGCGCGTGACCTCTCACCCCGTCGACAGGACAGAACATGACGAATCCCCCGTTCCCCGAACCGCCTGCACCGGATTCCTCGAACCCGGTGACCCCGCCACCGACCGCGCCCCCGGCCCCTCCGGCCGCACCTCCGACTGGGCCTCCGACGTGGGACGCCGGGCCGGGCGCCGCGCCCGCCGCCGGCTACTCGGCGCCCGCCGCGCCTGCGTATCCGCAGCCCGAGCCGAGCCCGCCGGGGCGCGTGCTGTCGATCGTCGGACTCGTCCTGGCGTTCGTGGCGGCCCCGATCGGCCTCATCCTGAGCATCGTCGCCGCCGTGAAGCTCGGCAAAGCCGGACAGCCGAAGGGTCTCGCGATCGCCGGCATCGTCGTCGGCGCGGTCCTGACGATCGTCGAGATCATCGGGATCATCCTCTTCATCGCCTTCTTCGCCGCCATCTTCGGCATGTGTGCCGAACTCGGCACAGGCGTCTGGGAGGTCAACGGGGTCACCTATACCTGCGGCTGACCCGTGCGCGACGCAGCAAGGACGAGGAACCGGATGCGTTTCGCATCCGGTCCCTCGTGCGTCGGCTGACGACTACTTCTTGTAGTTCGGGGCCTCGACCACGATCTGCACGTCGTGCGGGTGCGATTCCTTGAGACCGGCCGAGGTGATGCGCACGAACTTGCCGCGCGTCTTGAGCTCTTCGATCGTGCGCGCGCCGACGTAGAACATCGACTGGCGCAGTCCGCCGACCAGCTGATAGGCGACGGCGGAGAGCGGTCCTCGGTAGGGCACCTGCCCCTCGATGCCCTCCGGGATCAGCTTGTCGTCACTGGGGACGTCGGCCTGGAAGTAGCGGTCCTTCGAGTACGAGGTCTGCTTGCCGCGGGTCTGCATCGCGCCCAGCGAACCCATGCCCCGGTACTGCTTGAACTGCTTGCCGGACTGGAACACGATCTCGCCGGGAGACTCGTCGGTTCCGGCCAGGAGCGAGCCGAGCATCACGGCGTCGGCACCGGCGACCAGCGCCTTGGCGATGTCGCCCGAATACTGCAGGCCGCCGTCGGCGATCACGGGGACGCCGGCGGGGCGAGCGGCGAGCGATGCTTCGTAGACTGCCGTGACCTGGGGCACTCCGACACCGGCGACGACGCGCGTGGTGCAGATCGACCCGGGGCCCACTCCGACCTTGACGGCGTCGACGCCGGCGTCGATCAGGGCCTGGGCGCCTTCGCGGGTCGCGACGTTGCCGCCGATGATGTCGATGTGGGCGAAGGACTCGTCGGCCTTCAACCGGCGAACGAGATCGATGACGCCCTGCGACTGCCCGTTGGCGGTGTCGACCACGAGAACGTCGACACCGGCGTCGCGCAGCGCCTCGGCACGCTCCCAGGCATCGCCGAAGAAGCCGATGGCAGCGCCGACGCGCAGACGGCCCTGGTCATCCTTGGTGGCGAGCGGGTACTTCTCGCTCTTGTCGAAGTCCTTGATGGTGATGAGGCCGGCGAGCTTGCCGTCGCCGTCGATGAGCGGCAGCTTCTCGACGCGGTGCTTCGCGAACAGGGCGATGACCTCGCCCGCGGCCACGCCGACCGGAGCCGTGACCAGGTTCTCCCTGGTCATGACGTCCTTGACGAAGGTGGTCTGACGCTCGAAGCCCGAGACGAACCGCATGTCGCGGTTCGTGATGATGCCGACGAGCTTGCCCTCGTCGTCGACGACGGGAAGACCCGAGATGCGGTACTTCGCGCAGAGGTTGTCGACCTCTTCGACCGTCGCGTCCTGCGTCGTCGTGATGGGGTCGGTGATCATGCCGGACTCGCTGCGCTTGACGCGGTCGACGTGCGCGGCCTGGTCGGCGATGGAGAGGTTGCGGTGGAGGATTCCGATGCCGCCCTCGCGCGCCATCGCGATCGCCATGCGCGACTCGGTGACCGTGTCCATCGCGCTGGAGAGCAGCGGGGTGGCGACCGAGATGCGGCGCGTGATCCGCGACGAGGTGTCGGCCTCGCTCGGGATCACATCGGTGTGCCCGGGGAGCAGCAGCACGTCATCGTACGTCAGCCCGACGAAGCCGAAGGGATCGTGCTGTTCCATGGATTCTCCTTCTGCGCGAGTCGCGCATGTCCGAGTGCGAGGGGGTGGTCGACGTCGGCCGGTGCGGGGCCGCGGCCCGTATGAAGATTCTAAGCGAGACACGTCCGAGAACATTCCCAGAGCCCCGCCGTTATCGGACTGTTGACACGGACCGTAGGTGAATCGCCGATCGCGCATTACGCTCAAGTGCGTCGTCCATCCCTGCGGTCGAACCCGTCATCGCAGAGACACAGCACTCAAAGTGGAGGTTGCGTGGGACCCACAACAATCGCCGTGCAGCGAAAGCGCCCCTGGGTGGTCGCGCTGCTCGCTGTCCTCATGGCGCTCAGCGCGTTCGTGTTCATGCCCCCCTCATCGGCCTCGGCCGAGACGACAGACGACGGGCAGGAGGTCACGGACTTCTACCTGGCCGGCGTCGTCACCTTCGATGACGAACCCGTCGAAGGCGTCGTCATGGCGATCGAAGGCAACGGTTTCAAGGGCGAGACCGAGACCGACGCCGAAGGCAAGTGGCGCCTGTACGTGCCCGAGAAGGAGAAGTACACGCTGACGGTCGACGAGTCGACCCTCCCCGACGGTGTGATCGTCGATGCGAGCCTGCTGCCACCGGGCACGCAGCCGATCGCGGGAACGACCGCCTCCTTCGAGGTCGAGTTCGGTCTCACGGGGACCAAGATCATGAATCTGTTCCTCGGCGAGGGGCAGCGGATCACCGTCTCGTTCATCGATCAGCTCCTCTCGCGACTCGTCGGCGGCCTGAACTTCGGTCTGCTGCTGGCACTGGCCTCGATGGGTGCCGCTCTCATCTACGGCACCACGCGGCTGTCGAACTTCGCGCACGCCGAGATGGTGACCTGGGGCGGCCTCGTCGCCCTCGTCACGACCACGTTCTGGCACCTCCCGTTGTGGCTCGGCGTCGCCGCAGCCGTCATCGGCGGCGGCCTGTTCGGCTGGGCGTTGGATGCCGGCATCTGGCGTCCCCTGCGACGACGCGGTCTCGGCGTCGTGCAGCTGATGATCGTCAGCATCGGACTCTCGCTGGCACTGCGCTACGCCTTCCAGTTCATGATCGGCGGCGGCACCTACCAGCTCCCCGGCGCCAGCCCCACGCCGATCCAGTTCGGGCCGATCTCGCTGTCCTACATCGACATGATCGCGATGGGGGTGAGCATCGTGGTGATCCTGGCCGTGGCCTTCTTCCTGACGCGCACCCGCATCGGCAAGGCGACACGCGCGATCTCCGACAACCCGCAGCTCGCCGCCGCCTCCGGGATCGATGTGGACAAGGTCATCCGCTACGTCTGGATCCTCTCCGGCACCTTGGCGGCCATCTCCGGCATCCTCTGGGCCTACTTCCGCCCCGGTGTGAAGTGGGACATGGGCATGCAGATGCTGCTGCTGATCTTCGCGGCGATCACGCTCGGCGGCCTCGGCACCGCGTTCGGTGCTCTGGTGGGCTCCCTCATCGTCGGGATGGCGGTCGAGGTCTCCACCCTGTGGATCCCGTCCGACCTGAAGTATGCGAGCGCCCTCGTGGTGCTCATCGTCATCCTCCTCGTGAGACCGCAGGGGCTGCTCGGACGCAGGGAAAGGTTGGGCTGATCGCCATGGACTTCGGAAGCATCTTCTCGAACACGGCCGTCTACCTGTTCAGCCCTGTCACCATCGCCTACGCCCTCGCGGCGACCGGCCTGGCCGTGCACTTCGGATACGCGGGACTGCTCAACTTCGGTATGGCCGCCTTCATGGCCATCGGCGGCTACGGCTACGCCATCTCGGTGCTGAGCTTCGGTCTGCCCTGGTGGATCGGCATGCTCATCGGTCTGCTCGGCGGCGCGCTCTTCGCCGTCCTGCTCGGCATCCCGACACTGCGACTTCGCGCCGACTACCTGGCGATCGCGACGATCGCCGCCGGCGAGATCGTGCGACTGCTGTTCACGACGCAGCTGTTCGACGAATGGACCAACAGCGCCGACGGCCTGGCCCAGTACAACGGCGGGTTCCGCGAGGCGAACCCCATTCCCCCCGGGACCTACGGGTTCGGGCCCTGGATGTACAGCGCCAACGACCTCTGGAACCGGGTCTTCGGCGTGATCGTGCTCGCCGCGGCCATCCTCTTGGTGTGGGCGCTGATGCGCAGCCCCTGGGGTCGCGTCCTCAAGGGCATCCGCGAAGACGAGGACGCCGTGCGCTCGCTCGGCAAGAACGTCTTCGCCTACAAGATGCAGGCGCTCGTCGTGGGTGGCGTGATCGGTGCCGCGGGCGGGATCATCTTCGTCCTCCCCTCCGCCGTCGTCCCCGGCAGCTACTCGACGTCGCTGACGTTCTTCCTGTGGACCATCCTCCTTCTGGGCGGGGCGGCCACGGTGTTCGGACCGACGCTGGGCGCCGTGCTGTTCTGGGTGGTGTTCGCCTTCATGGCCAACCTCCTGCCCTCCCTGGCGAAAGCAGGCCTGCTGCCGATGTCCGACAGCCAGGCATCGACGCTCGTTTTCGTCTTCGTCGGCATCGCTCTGATGCTGCTCGTGATCTTCCGCCCGCAGGGCATCCTCGGAGACAAGAGGGAGATGACCTTTGTCAAATGAACTGACCCCGGAACAGGTCCCCGGCTCTGCCGAGGGCACGGCGAACGCCGCGCCCACCACAGGGAGCATCCGACGCCCGAAGACGACCGGTCTGACCAAGGGCGAGGTGAAGCCGGGGGTCGCCAAGGTCGATCCGATCCTCGTCGTCGATGCGGTCCAGCGTCGCTTCGGTGGCCTGACCGCCGTCGACGTCGACCACCTCGAAGTGCCGCGAGGAGCGATCACCGCACTGATCGGCCCGAACGGAGCAGGCAAGACCACGCTGTTCAACCTGCTCTGCGGATTCGACAAGCCCAACAGCGGCACCTGGTCCTTCGACGGAACGAGCCTCTCGGGAGTCCCGTCGTTCAAGGTGGCAAGGATGGGACAGGTCCGCACGTTCCAGCTGACCAAGTCGCTCTCGCTCCTCACGGTCCTCGAGAACATGAAGCTCGGAGCTCCGCATCAGCGCGGGGAGGGCTTCTGGTCGAGTCTGTTGCCCTTCCTCTGGCGAGCGCAGGACACCGAGATCGAAGGCAAGGCACGCGAGTTGCTCACGCGCTTCAAGCTCGATGCCAAGGAGAAGGACTTCGCGGCGTCGCTCTCTGGTGGCCAGCGCAAGCTCCTCGAGATGGCCAGGGCGCTGATGAGCGACCCGACGCTGGTGATGCTCGACGAGCCCATGGCCGGCGTCAACCCCGCTCTCACGCAGTCGCTCCTCGACCACATCCTCGATCTGAAGGAGCAGGGGATGACGGTGCTCTTCGTCGAGCACGACATGCACATGGTCCGCCACATCGCGGACTGGGTGATCGTCATGGCCGAGGGCCGCGTCGTCGCGGAGGGACCTCCCGACGAGGTCATGGAGAACCCCGCGGTCGTGGATGCGTACCTTGGTGCGCACCAGGATCTCGACCTGGGCGCGGTCACCGGACGCATCCCGGTGCTCGAGGATGCCGCCGCGATCCGACTCCGCGAGAAGATCGAAGCAGAGGCCGAGCTCGAAGCGAGCGATCCCGCCTCCGGCACAGAGGGGAAGGGCACCGCATGAGCGCGGAATCGCCGACGAACGCACCGCAGAGCGCGCCTCAGGACGACGTCGTGGTCGAGTTGACCGACGTCCACGCCGGCTATCTCCCCGGGGTGAACATCCTCAACGGCGCGAACCTCGTCGCCCGCCAGGGCGAGCTGATCGGGATCATCGGCCCGAACGGCGCCGGCAAGTCGACCCTGCTGAAGGCGATCTTCGGGCTGGTGAACGTGCGCAGCGGCGACATCACGGTCAAGGGCGAGAGCATCGTCGGCCTGAAGGCCGACAAGCTGGTCCGACGCGGGGTCGCTTTCGTGCCGCAGACGAACAACGTCTTCCCGTCGCTGTCGATCGAGGAGAACCTGCAGATGGGGCTCTACCAGAACCCCAAGATCTACGCGGAACGGCTCGAGTTCGTCACCGGCATCTTCGCCGAGCTGGGCAAGCGCCTCAAGCAGCGCGCCGGATCCCTCTCCGGCGGCGAGCGGCAGATGGTCGCCATGTCGCGCGCGCTCATGATGGATCCGTCGGTGCTGCTGCTCGACGAGCCGTCGGCCGGGCTCTCCCCCGTGCGGCAGGACGACGCGTTCATCCGGGTGTCCGACATCAACAAGGCCGGCGTCACGACGATCATGGTCGAGCAGAACGCCCGACGCTGCCTCCAGATCTGCGACCGCGGGTACGTGCTCGATCAGGGCAAGGACGCCCACGAGGGCACCGGCCGTGATCTGCTCAACGACCCGAAGGTGATCGGTCTCTACCTCGGAACGCTCGGCACCGACGCGGCCTGAGCCACAGACTCGACCCCACGACAAAGGCCCCGGATCGGATCCGGGGCCTTCGTCATGTGATCGTGTGATCAGTTGGTGCGGGTGATCATGTTGTCGGCACCGTACTTGTAGATGCCGATCGAGGCACCCTGGGGGTCGCCGGCCTCATCGAACGTGATGTCGCCGGAGTAGCCGTCGTAGTCGGCCACGCCGCCGTCGTTGATGATCTTGGCGCACTCGGCGAAGCTGGTGCACTTCTTGCCGTCGCCCGAACCGCCCGAGACCTCCTGCATCTTGGCCGCGATGTCCGCGCCCTCGGTGGAGCCGGCCGCGAGCGAGGCCAGAGCCACGAGGATGACGGCGTCGTACGCCTCTGCCGCGTAGGTGAAGTCCTTGACCTCGGGGTTGCCTTCGCCGGTCCAGTAGTCCTGGAGACGGGTGGTGAAGTCATCCGCGAGAGCAGGACCGGCCTTGGTTCCCTGCGCGCCCTCGAGCGAGACCGGGATCTCCGAGCCGTAGTCGGACAGGTTGCCGTCGACCATGTAGAACTTGTCGGCCGAGATGCCGGCGTTCACCAGCAGCGGCGCGATGGTCTTGAACTGGTCGAACGACACGATCGCGACCGCGTCGGGGTTCTGGGCCTTGATCGACTCGACCTGAGCGTCGAACTGCGCGTCGCCGACGTTGAACGAGACCGACTCGACGACCTCGCCGCCGGTGCCCTCGAACGTCGTCGTGATGGCGTCGTTCAGGCCGGTGCCGTAGGCGTCGTTCTGGTAGATGATGCCGAGGCTCTTGGCGCCGTCCTCGGCGATCAGGTTGCCCAGCACCTCGCCCTGCAGCAGGTCACTGGGTGCGGTGCGGAAGTACAGGCCGCTGTCGTCCCACGTGGTGAAGTCGGGAGACGTGTTCGACGCCGAGATCTGAAGGATCCCCGCGCTCACGTTCCCGTCGAGGATGAGCTTGGAGACGCCCGATGCGGCGGCTCCGACGATGGCGGAGACGCCGGCGCCCTGCAGCTTGGTGATCGAGGTCTCGTAGGCCTTGGTGTCAGTGTCGCCCTCGTCCTCGGCCGTCAGGTCGATCGTGACACCGGCAGCGGCCTCGTTGACCTCCTGGACCGCGAGTCCGACGCCGGATTCCATGGGCGGGCCCAGGAATGCCAGCGACCCCGTCTGCGGAAGCAGCGATCCGAGCTTGAGCGTCAGATCGGCTGCGGGCTTGTCGCTGCCACCGCTCTCCGAGCTCGGAGTGCTGCTGCAGCCGGCGATGACGATGGCGGATGCACTGATCAGTGCGATCCCGGCGAAGACCTTCGCTGTGCGCGAGCCCTTCAATGCGTTCATGATGCTCCCTTGCGTAACTGAACGTGGATTGTGACTGAACGTGGATTCTGGCCACAATCGGGTGCTCTAACACTAGGCCGTGAGTCCTGCGCGCAGGGGTTGCAAGTATCTCGGTGCGTTAACGATCCGACACCGGGTTCCCCGACGGATGAGCCTCGGGATCAGGCCGCTTCGACACGCGGAATCCTGCGCCCCCGACGTGCGGCGAGCAGCAGGTCGACGACGAACACCCCGATCGCGATCCACACGATGATGAAGCCCGCCCAGCGCTCCGGAGGCATCGGCTCGTGCAGGACGACGACGCCGATGAGGAACTGCATCACGGGGGTGATGAACTGGATCATTCCGATCACGGTGAGGTGGATGCGTCGGGTTCCTGCGGCGAAGAGCAGCAGGGGCACCGCTGTGGCGACGCCGGCGAACGCCAGCAGCAGCGCGTGCGGCCACCCGTTCGCCCCCATCGTGATCCCCGTCGTCTGGGCGACGACGATCAGCTGCACCACGGCGATCGGGATGAGCCAGAAGGACTCCAGCGTCAGACCGCTGACCGCATCGACGGCGGGACCGATCTTCTTCTTGATGAGCCCGTAGACCCCGAAGGACGCCGTCAACGACAGGGCGATCCAGGGGAAATCGCCGTAGGCGACGACGATCACGACGACCGCGATCGCCGCGATCGCGATGGCGGCCCACTGCAACCTGCGGATGCGCTCCTTCAGCACGAAGACGCCCAGCAGCACGGTCGTGATCGGATTGATGAAGTAGCCCAGGCTCGTCTCGACGACGTTCTCGCTGAGGGTTCCGATCAGGAACACCTGCCAGTTGACGTAGATCAGAAGACCGGCCAGGGCCGTCCAGGCCAGCAGCTTCGGCTGTCGGAGGATGACGCCGAATGCCGCCCAGCCGCGCGTGAACGTGAGCAGCAGGAGGCAGAACACGAACGACAGCAGCACGCGCCAGGCCACGACCTCCCACGGCCCCGTCGGAACGAGGAGCAGGAAGTAGAGCGGAAGCACTCCCCAGAGGAGGTACGCGGCACCGGCATAGGCCACTCCGGCGGTCTGCGTGGCACGAGTCGTCTCTGGGGGCACCGCACAACCCTACGCCCGCGGCGGCGGCGCGCCCTCGGCCGCCCGGCCGCTGCCGCAGAGTTCGGCAGGAAACCGATGCCCGGTGGCGGACGCAGAAGGGGCCCGGATGCGAAGCGCATCCGGGCCCCTTCCAGGACCTTGACCCTGCCCCTCACGAGGGGCGGGAATCAGATTCCGCAGATCAGCGGACGACGACCGCCAGGACGTCGCGAGCCGACAGGACGAGGAACTCGTCTGCGCCGAACTTCACCTCGGTGCCGCCGTACTTGCTGTAGAGCACACGGTCGCCGACGGCGACGTCGAGCGGAACACGGTTGCCGTTGTCGTCGATGCGGCCGGGGCCGACCGCCACGACCTCGCCCTCCTGGGGCTTCTCCTTGGCGGTGTCGGGGATGACCAGGCCACTCGCGGTGGTCTGCTCGGCCTCGACCTGCTTGATGACGATGCGGTCCTCGAGCGGCTTGATGGAAACCGACACGGTCTACCTCTTCTTTCTTGACGCTGACACGAAAGACTTGTTCGCACTCTCAACCCGAGAGTGCTAATCCAGTCTAGGCGCTCGGCTGGCACTCACGCAATGCGAGTGCCAGCGTGCGCGGCGGGCAGTCCCCCCGCACGGGCAATTAGGCTGAGCACGTGGAGATGTCCGAGCTGCGCGCCCTGCTGACCCCCGCCGGTCTCGAGCTGCTCGACGCGGTCGGGCCCATCGAATCGACCGCCGACGTGACCCGCACCGTCTCGCGGCTGCGCGCGGCCGGCCACTCCCCCGAGCTCGTCTCCGCCGTCGTCGGACAGGCGCACCTGCGATCCAAGGCTGCGGCGAAGTTCGGCCCCTTCGCCGCACGCATGCTGTTCACCCGCGCCGGGCTCGAGCAGGCGACGAGGCTCGGGGTCGCAGCCCGTCACGCGCAGCGGATCCGGCACGCCGGATTCACCCGCGTCGCCGACCTCGGCTGCGGCATCGGCGGCGACGCGCTCGCCTTCGCCGGAGCGGGACTCGACGTGCACGCCGTCGACGCCGATGAGGTCACCTCGGCCATCGCCGCCTACAACCTGGCACCCTTCGGCGACAGCGCCGCGGTGGACCACCTCACGGCCGAAGACGCCCTCTCAACGGTGGAAGCGGGAAGCGCGATCTGGATGGACCCGGCTCGACGCACCTCCGGGCACAGCGAGACCCGACGAGTCTCCGCCGACGACTACTCCCCCTCGCTGGACTGGGCGTTCGATGTGGCCGCGAGCCATCCGACCGGCATCAAGCTCGGACCCGCGCACGACCGCGACGCGCTGCCCGCCGACGCCGAAGCGCAGTGGGTGAGCGCCGACGGCAGCGTCGTCGAGCTCGTCGTCTGGAGCGGCGCCCTCGCCCGAGAAGGGGTCCGCCGCGCGGCGCTCGTGATCCGCGACGAGCGCTCGCACGAGCTCACCGCCCCGGCGGACGCCGCCGACGAGCCGGTGCGCGAGCTCGGCGCCTTCCTGCACGAACCCGATGGCGCCGTGATCCGTGCCCGTCTGATCGGCGAGGTCGCCCGAAGCCTCGACGCGGGGATGCTCGACGAGCACATCGCCTACCTGACCTCGGATGCCGCGCTGACGAGCCCTTTCGTGCAGTCCTTCCGCGTGCGGGAGACCCTGCCGGCGAACCCGAAGGCGATCAGCGCCGCCCTCAAGGCGCACGGCATCGGACGCCTGGAGATCAAGAAGCGCGGCGTCGACGTCGATCCCGCGGCCTTCCGCAAGAAGCTGACGCTGCGCGGCGACCAGGAGGCGACGCTGATCCTCGCCCGTATCGGCGATCAGCGCCGCGCGATCCTCGCCGACCGGGTACCCGCGGCGGGCTGATCCGCTCAGCCGTCGGAGTCGCGGCCCGGCGGCTCGACCACGATGGGATCGCCCGGAGGCGCTTCGACCCGCACGGTGTCCTGCGGCGCTCCTGGGGAGGCGGAGGCCTCACCGATGACCAGATACGGCGTCTGCCACCTCGTGAACCGCGCCTCGAGCACCGTCGAGCCGACCTCCGCGCCACCGACGCCGTCGATCCGCGCGTCGATCCCTGACTCCCACGCGTCGCTGGGAGACTCGCACGTCGTCAGGTCACCGGCGTCGATGATGAGGCACTTCTCGACCTCGCCCCGCTCCGAGACGCGGTCGCCGACCCATACGGGTTGCGTCCGGAACGAGCCGACGATCGTGAGGGAGAAGGCGAAACCCTCGTCGGCCAGTTCCTCGGCCCGTGCGCGCTCGGCACCCGCGAACTGCGAGGACGACGTCGACGACATCGACCGCCGCTGGAGAGCGACCATCGGCTCACCCGCTGTCGACACGAGCATCGTTGCGCTCACACCCCCCAGACTCCGGGTATCGTCTTCGGGATCGTCGATCGGAACGGGGAAGGACACGCTCAGGCCACGTCCGATGTCGCCGGTGGGAAGGCAGTTCGACTGCGAACGGTCGCCGATGTCGAGGATCAGGCACACGACGCCGCCATCGTCCTTGGTCGCGTACCAGGCCAACGCATCCTCGTCCTGCGCGACCGCAAGGAGTGATCCGCTGTCGAAGTCGGCAGCGGCGAGCGCATCACGGCGCTCCTGCTGCGCGGCGGACAGAGCGATGCCGTCGGCGCGTGTCGCGAACAGCGCCCCACCGATGCCGACCCCGAGTGCCACCGTCATCACCGCGAGCGCCGACACGCCCACTCGATACCTCCGCAGGACACGACGAACGGTGCTGAACGAGCGCCGATCCTCGGTAATCGCCTCAGGCTCGGGAGCGTCGACGACGGCATGCCCGCCAGCGTCGTCGGGGACATCGGCAGGAGCGGGCGACGGCTGCTCGGGCGACGAATCCACACGGGTCTCGACGGCGGGGGGCGTCACCGGAGATCGTCTCGCGTCCTCCAGCTCCCGCAGCCGCCTGGTCTCGGCATCCGTGAGGATGCCGTCACGACCATAGGCCCGGCGCTGGAGCGCCCGCAGCTCGTCAGCGTCCGTCTCCGCCTGCACCGTCGGCACCCCCCTCACGTGTGATCATGAGCGAGGAGCTCCCGTCACTCCAGGTCGGAACCTCCAGGCGGACGACCTCGCCGCTCTCCTCATCGACCACGTTCAGCACCAGCGTGGCGCTCTGTTCCTGCAGAGTGAGCGCATCGGCGCAGACCCGAGGGAACAGGTCATCCGAGCCGTCGTACATCAGACAGGTCTGAAACGACTCGAGCGCCATACCCGTCCACACCGGCACCTCACCGTCGTAGCCGATGACCCAGAGCGAGTTGATCTCGAACCCCTGCGCCGCGATCCGCTTCGCCTTCTCCGCCTCACCGGCGTTCGCATATGTCACACCGTTGGTGGTGCCGGGTCCATACTCCGCCGTGTAGGTGGATACGGCGGGTTCGCCGGACGCGGTGAACATCATCTGCACGTTGAGCTCGCGCCTGATGTCGTCCTTCGACTCCACTGTGACCGCCCCGAAGAGCCCCGAGCCCTCGACGGTCTCCGTGCGCTCGCAGGTGGGCAGTGCCGACGCGGAGGTCGCCACGAGCAGGCAGGTGATCGCGCCGTCGTCCTTGGTCGCCGCTGAGATGACCGCCCCCTGCTCGACGGCGAGGGCGCGCACGGATCCCGGGTCGTAGCGCCCTCCGGCGATCAGCGCGCTCTGCCATTCCTGCTGCTGCGCGCTCAGGGCGACCGGGGTCGCAGCCGACCGGCCGAACAGCAGCCAGCCCACGCCGACCCCGACGATGAGCAAAGCCGCGACGGCGAGCACGGCGGGCCGCCAATGCGCGCGCCATAGGGATCGCGCGGACTCCCCGGTCCCCGGTGAGCCCTCTGCGACAGGCGACGGATGCCCCTCCGCCGCGTCGGGTGCCGCGGCCTCGACGCCCTGATCCTCTGCCTCAGCGCTCGCGGAACCAGCGTCGTCCGACGACTCCCCGCGGTCGGGAGGCGACACGGTATCGGCGGTCGGGGCGAAGTCGAGCCCCACGGGTTCGACACCCGGCGCAACACGGCGCTCCTCCAGCGCGCGCAGTCGCACGGCGTCGGCATCGGTGAGCGACGCCTCGCGGCCGTAGGCCCGCGCCTGCAGGGAGCGCAGCTCCTCGAGCTCGTCCGCGTCCAGCATCGGCTCAGCCGAGCCTCTCGAACTGCATGCCGGCCCAGACCAGCCAGCCCAGGCTGTAGACCGTCGCGCAGAGTCCGAGAACGAGCGCCCAGCGCGCGATCGCGCGACTCTCGACAGGGCGACGCAGAGACATGATCGCCGCGACGACCGCGACCACGGCGACCGGGATGCCCCAGCCGACGAAGAACGACGCCCCGAGCGCGACGATCGCCGCCAGCAGCGCCCACGGCGCCAATCGGGTGTCGTCGACCGGCATGGATCCCGTCGACGGCTCCCACTCCGTGTCGTCGGGAGCATCGATGTCGGGACCGGTCGCGACGACCGGCTCGATGCCGACCGGACCGGTCGGCAGCCTGGTGTATCCGTCTCGGCGGGAACCGGGAAGACGGGCGGACCCTGCGGGGTGCTCGACCTCGTCGCTGGGGCCTTCGATACGCGCCGCCGGCGTCGCCGAGGACCGCGGCTCGGGAGTACCGGGGACGTCACTCATACCGACACCGCCTCCGCGATCTGGATCTCGGTCACGGGCAGCGTCGAGTCCGCGCCGAACGCCAGGGTGGACGGGCGCCGGCCGGAGGAGATCAGCTCGGACGCGAGGGCGGCGATCATCGCGCCGTTGTCGGTGCACAGCGACAACGGCGGGATGCGCACCGTGACGCCTGCAGCCTCGGCGCGCTCCAGAGCGACCTCGCGCAGACGCCGGTTCGCGATCACTCCCCCGCCGAGCAGCAGCCGCGGCACACCGAGGTCGGCGCAGGCGGCGAGCGCCTTCGTGACCAGAACGTCGACGACCGCCTCGCGGAAGCTCGCGGCGACGTCGGCGAGGGGAACCTCGACCCCCTCGGCTTCGCAGCGCTCGACCCAGCGGGCCACGGCCGTCTTCAGCCCCGAGAACGAGAAGTCGTAGCGGTGCTTCGCCAGGTCGGAAGCACGGGACAGGCCACGGGGGAACCGGATCGCCTCCGGGTCGCCGTCGGCGGCTGCACGGTCGATCTCCGGACCACCCGGGTACGGCAAGGACAGGAGGCGGGCGACCTTGTCGAAGGCCTCTCCCGCGGCGTCGTCCATCGTCTCCCCCAGCAGCTCGACGTCGGTGGTGAGGTCGCGCACATGCAGCAGCGAGGTGTGACCGCCGGACACGAGCAGGGCGATCGTGGGGTACTCGAGCGGAGCGGAGTCGGCGGTGAGGATGTCGGCGGCGATGTGGCCGACGAGGTGGTTCACGGCGTAGAGGGGCTTGTCGATCGAGACGGCGAGGCCCTTCGCCGCCCCCACGCCGACCATCAGTGCTCCGGCGAGTCCTGGGCCGCTCGTGACCGCGACGGCATCGAGATCATCCAGGCGCACACCCGCCTCGGCGAGGGCGGCATCGATCGCGGGCTGCAACGCCTCCAGGTGCGCCCTGGCGGCGACCTCCGGTACGACCCCGCCGTACCTGGCGTGCTCGTCCATGCTCGACGCGATGGTGTTCGACAGCAGGGTGCGTCCGCGCACGATGCCGATGCCCGTCTCGTCGCAACTCGTCTCGATGCCCAGAACCAGCGGCTCGCTCATGCCTTCGCCTCCTCGGTGGCGGTGACGGGCACCGTGCGACGGCGCAGATCCAGACGCATCACGATCGCGTCGACGTCGTCGGGCTGATAGTAGTGGGGACGGCGGGCGATCTCCTCGAATCCCTCGGCGAGGTAGAGTCCCTCGGCCGAAGGGTTGTCGGCGCGCACCTCGAGGAACACCTCTCGTGCACCGCGTGCTGCGGCCGCCGCGAGCAGCGCGCGCAGCAGGATCCTGCCCCGCCCCTGGCCGCGGTGCTCGGCGAGCAGGGCGATGGTCTGGATGTCGGCGTCGGCGCTGCCGTGGAGGGCGCGCACTCCGCCGTATCCGATCACCGCACCGTCGTGCTCGTCCACGAGGTAGCGGCCGTGTGGGCTCGCGAGCTCGGCGGCCATGGTCTCCGCGCTCCAGGCGTCCGTCGGGAAGGACCGGTTCTCGATCGCCATGATCGCGTCGAGGTCTTCGACCGTCGCGTCGCGGAGGGTCATGTCCCCACCTTCTTCGGCGCACCGGGAAGCGTCACATCGGGGTGACGCATGTAGAGGGGCTCCTCGCCGGCGAGCGTACGACCGGCGGCGAGCGCGCGGGCCCCGACCCGCGCGAGATCCGATGCGGAGAGCGTCGTCACATCGATGCGCCGGATGCCGTCGAGATGCGCGTCGGCGTCGGCGGCCCGCACGAGCACGGTGTCGGCGACGACGACCGGGATGCCGTCGTCGTCGAGACCGTCGAACACGGTGATGGCGACCTCGCGCCGACGGGCGTCGGTGACGATCGCGAAGGGAGCGGTCTCGCTCTCCAGCGCCGTCAGAGCCGCGGCGAAGTGGCTGGGGACGGAGACGACGGGCAGGCCGCGTCCGAGTGCGAAGGCACGCGCCGCGGCGATGCCGATACGCAACCCGGTGAAGGGGCCGGGCCCCATGCCGGCGACGACGTGGGTGATCTTCGCGTCACCCGCCTCGCGGAGCACATCGACGAGGAGGTCGCCGATGACCTCGGCGTGGCCGAGAGGGTCGACGGCACCGGCTTCGGCGCGTCGCTCCCCGTCGGCATCGATGAGGGCGACAGCCGTGCCCAGGGAAGTGTCGACGGCAAGGATCACGACTCCAGATTAGCCGCCGTCCCGCGAGGGAGCTCCCCGCAGGCGCCGGAGGCCCCGGGCTCAGCCGAGCGGAGCGCGCAGCGGGTAGTCCTGATCCTCGAGGATCACCTGCGAGGCGGCTCCCGTCGTCTGGTTGACGATCACGGGGGCGAGGAGGTTCACGCTCACGCCCTCGGCGGACGGGTGGGCGACGACGAGGATCAGCGCGTCATCCGGCGATTCGAGCGCCAGACCGTCTGCCTGCTCGTCGGTGAGGGTCGGCGCGTACGCGCTCAGCACCGTTCGAGGATCCACCAGATACAGACGCAGCTCGGCGTCGTCCACGGCCCGCAGC